>NZ_LMFL01000002.1:0-184482 GCF_001426805.1 Brevundimonas sp. Root1423 | reverse complement strand
GGACTCGAACCTGCGAAGCTTACGCAGGGGATTTACAGTCCCCCCCCTTTGCCGCTCGGGACATTCCCCCAGCGCGTTTTCGAACCGTCGGACCGATGCGTCGGCGACCTTTCGGTCGTCGAAACAACAAAAGCTCTCGGTGTCCCGCGTCGCCTGGTTTAGGAGGGGCGCCAGACCCGAAAGCCCTCAGGGCTCCAAATCGGAGGGCGTCTTATAGTGTCGAGAAATCCAGAACGCAACGACCGGAAATCGGGCAARAAACCGGYCTTCGGCGACMRGTCYGCRSCCCGCKCCGGCGGGCCCGGARCSGGCGCCAAGGCCCCGTCAGCGGGTGGTCCGGACCGCGGCGGCTGGAACCCCAATCCCAAGCCGAAGACCTTCAATGATTCCGCGCCGCGCCCGTCACGCGCGAAGGCGGACGCCGATAATTTCGTCTGGGGCCGCCATCCGGTGCTCGCGGCGCTCGCCAATCCGGCCCGCAGAGGCATGGGGCGGCTGCTGGCGACCGCCGACCGCGCCGCCGAGCTTGAGCGCGATCAGGCGACCCACGGCCACAAGATCGAGATCATCGAGGTCCAGGCCCTCGACCGCATGCTGCCGCCCGGCGCCGTGCACCAGGGCCTGGCCTTCAAGGTCCAGCCGCTGGAAGGGGTGGCGCTGGAGGACATCGCGGGCGAGGGCGGCGTCATCGTCATGCTGGACCAGCTGACCGACCCCCAGAACGTCGGCGCCATCTTCCGCTCGGCCCTGGCCTTCGGCGCGAAGGGCGTCGTGGTGCAGGACCGGCACTCCCCCGCCCTCGCAGGAGCGCTGGCCAAGGCGTCGGCCGGGGCCACCGAACGCCTGCCCTGCGCCCGCGTGACCAATCTCAGCCGCGCGCTCGAGAAGCTGGCCGACCTCGGCTGGCGCGCCGTGGGTCTGGACGGCTCGGCCGAGCTGACGCTGGACCAGGCGCTGGACAGCCGTCCGACGGTGCTGGTCATGGGCTCCGAAGGCGACGGCATCCGTCGTCTGGTGGCCGAGCACTGCGACGTGCTGGCGAAGATCCCCATGCCCGGCGGGTTCGAAAGCCTGAACGTCTCCAATGCGGCGGCCGTGGCCCTGTACGAGGCCAGCCGGAAACAGACCGGCTGATCCGGCATTGATGCCCGGCTGATCCTGTCCTAGAGCGCGCCGTATGGAATTCCTCTCGTCTCCCGAACTCGCCAGCCAGGCCTCTGCGCTCGGCCAGGTGCTGATGATCGATCTGGTGCTGGCAGGCGACAACGCCGTCGCCGTCGGCCTCGCCGCCGCCGCCCTGGCGCCCGAACAGCGCAAGAAGGCGATCCTGATCGGCCTGGCCGCCGCCGTCGTCCTGCGCATCGGCTTCGCCCTGATCACCGTGCAGCTTCTGGCCATCATCGGCCTTCTGCTGGCGGGCGGCATCCTGCTGCTGTGGGTCTGCTGGAAGATGTGGCGCGAACTGCAGGAGCAACGCACCCACGACCAGGCCGAGGCCGAGGCCGAGCTGGAAACCGCCCTGTCCGCCCACCACGGCGGCGGCCCGCCGCCCGAGGCCCTCGGCCTCAAGCGCAAATCCTTCGGCGCGGCCCTGCTCCAGATCATGATCGCCGACGTCACCATGTCGCTGGACAACGTGCTGGCCGTGGCCGGCGCCGCCCATGAGCACCCGTGGATCATGGTCTTCGGCCTGATCCTGTCCATCGGCCTGATGGGCGTGGCCGCGACCTTCATCGCCAAGCTGCTGACGAAGCACCGCTGGATCGGCTACGTCGGCCTGGTCATCGTCCTCTATGTCGCCCTGCACATGGTCTGGGACGGGGCGCGGTCGGTGATCGTGCGAACCGACCGCATGGACGCCTTCAACGCCTCCGCCCCCGCCTTCCTCGACATCAGTGAAGAGGAGAAGGCCAAATTCCTGAAGGGGGTGCAGGGCGAGGAAACGGCGGCCCCGGCCCCGGCGCCGGCGGCGCCGGCGGTGGCTACGCCTCCGGCAGGGTCCCCCACCGCCGCATCGCCCGCCTGAGCGACTCCGGCGCCCCGGCCAGGTCTGGCTGGGGCGTGACGATCGCCGCCGCGCGCGCCTCCATCTCGGCCAGCGGCGGCACGTCGTTGGCGAGGCGCTCGGCGTCGGTTGTCGCCGGATCGACGTCCCACAGCCGCCAGCCGACGCCGTCGGGCACGATGTTGGTGCCGTATTTCTGCGGCCGTTCCGCATACATCAGCGAACGATCCAGCGCCGCGGCGGCGAGCCAGCGGGCGCCGGCGCGGCCCATGTCAGCGGCCCGCGCCGCCAGCCGGCTGCCGAGCGCGGCTTCTTCGGACAGGTCCCCGTGATTCAACACCCAAGCGGCGGCGTAGAGGGCCTCGGCGTCGTCGGGCCAGCCGTCGGCCAGCAGCGCCATGACCGCCTCCCGACGCGCCCGGTCGCGGGTTCGCAGCGCGACATAGGCGGGCTGTCCCGCCAGCACCGCGCGATCCTCGGCCTGGTCCTCGGCCAGCAGCCTCGCAAGGGCGGCGGACCGGTCCACGGTCAGGCGTCCGCGCCGCCGAAGCGTTCGGACCACTCGGCCACCTGTGCATCCTCGATCTTGGTGAACAGCACTCCGGCCGCCGCCACCGTCTGACCGCGTGGCAGGACGTCCAGCAACGGCGCGTCCGCCGAGGGCCAGCCCAGGTCCGTCGCCCCCACCGCCGCCGCGATCCTGACCGCCGAGTCCGGCATCACCGGCGCGGCCAGACGGGCGAACAGGGCCACCAGGTTCAGGCCCGTGCGGACGCCGACGGCGGCCCGATCCACATCGGTCTTGAAGGCGGTCCAGGGCGCCGCTTCCTGCAGATACTCGTTGCCCAGAACCCAGACGGCGCGCAGGGCCACGGCGGCCTTGCGGAACTCCATGGCCTCGAACTGGGCCGTGGCCTCGGCGATGCCGGCGCGCAGGTCGGCCTCCAGTTTCGCTTCCAGCGGCCCGGGCTCGCCCGCGTCCGGAACGACGCCGTCGAATTTGCTCTCGGCGAATTTGACGATGCGGTTGACGAAATTGCCCAGCACGTCGGCCAGGTCCTTGTTGGTCGTCGACTGGAACTGCTCCCATGTGAAGGCGGCGTCGGAATGCTCGGGCCCATAGGCCGTCAGATGCCAGCGCCAATAGTCGGCGGGCAGCAGCTCAAGCGCCTGGTCCATGAAGACGCCGCGCTTCTGGCTGGTCGAGAATTTGCCGCCGTACCAGTTCAGCCAGTTGAAGGCCTTCAGCGTGTCGACCGTCTTCCACGGCTCGCCCGAGCCCAGGATCGTGGCCGGGAAGCTGACGGTGTGGAAGGCCACATTGTCCTTGCCCATGAACTGGACGTAGCGGACGTCGGCGGCGCCCTCGTCGGTGCGCCACCAGTCGCGCCACGTCCGGCCCGTGGCGTCGGCCCATTCCTCGGTCGCGCCGATGTATTCGATGGGGGCGTCGAACCAGACGTAGAAGACCTTGCCCTCCATGCCCGGTCGCGGACCGCCGTCGGGCCCGACCACCGGCACGCCCCACTTGAGGTCGCGGGTGATGCCTCGATCGATCAGCCCCTCGTCGAGGTGTTTCAGGGCGATGGATTTCGCCAGCGTCTGCCAGTCGGTCTTGGTCCCGATCCAGTCGCGGATGCGCTGTTCCAGCTTCGTCTGCAGCAGGTAGAGATGGCGGGTGTCGCGCACCTCGAGGTTCCGCGAGCCGGACACGGCCGAATACGGATCGATCAGATCGGTCGGGTCCAGCAGCCGGCCGCAGTTGTCGCACTGGTCGCCCCGCGCCCCGACGTGGCCGCAATGCGGGCAGGTGCCCTCGACATAGCGGTCGGGCAGGAAGCGGGCGTCGTCGACGGAATAGATCATCCGGTCGACGCGCTCCTCGATCAGCCCGTTCTTCTCCAGCACATTGGCGAAATGCTGGGTCAGGCGGCGGTTGGGCGCATTCGAGGAGCGGCCGAACCAGTCATAGCTGAGGCCGAAAGCCTGACCCGCCGCCTTCTGGACCTCATGCTGCTCGTCGCAATAGGTCCGCACGTCCTGACCGGCGGCGGCGGCGGCCAGCTCGGCCGGGGTGCCGTGCTCGTCGGTGGCGCAGATGTAGAGGACCTCATGGCCCTGCGCCCGCTTGAACCGCGCATAGACGTCCGCCGGCAGCATCGAGCCCGCCAGATTCCCCAGATGCTTGATGCCGTTGATGTACGGCAGCGCCGAGGTGATGAGGATGCGGGACATGGAGGCCAGGGGCTGGGGACTGGGGATGAGGGATCAGGGATTAGTCACGGTTAGTGGCGAGTGCGGTGGCATATCGCAACCCTGCCGCCCCTAATCCCTGATCTCTCATCCCTGCGGCGCCAGCCGCTTCGCCACCCGCACGAAGCGCCCCGTCAGCAGCGCCGACGACACCAGGCTGGCGATGATCACCGCCCAGACCAGGCCGTTGACGCCCATCGCGTGCGCGAACCACCAGCCCAGCGGCATCATGATCAGGCTGTAGGCGGCGAAATGCATGATCGTCGGCCACCAGACGTCGCCCGCGGCGCGGTTGGCCGAGGCTGAAACCACCTGGATGCCGTCGGCCACGAAGAACAGGGTCGTCAGCACCAGGGCCGGAACGACCACCGCCAGCAGTTCGGGGTCGCGGTTGTAGGCGCTGGCGATCAGCGGCGCGCCCGGCCAGACGGCCAGGGCCACCGCCAGGGTCAGGGCGATGACCACGCCGATGCCGACCAGGCCGGCGCGCAGCACGCCGCGCCCGTCTCGCGCCCCGTAGGCCCGGCCCACCAGCACCGCGGTCGCCGACGACAGCCCCATGGGGACCATGAAGACGATGGCCGAAACGTTGAGCACGATGGCCCAGGCCGAGGTCTCGATCGCACCCAGCTGGCCGGCGATGAAGGTCATGGCGGCGAAGGCGCCCACCTCGATGAAGTACGAACTGCCGGCGCCGTAGCCGACCTTGCGCTGCGCCCGCTCGTCGGCCGGGTTGCGCGCCGGGCGGCGGAACACGCCCAGCGCCCGCGCCTCGGGCAGGCGGACGATGTAGACCAGCAGGAAGACCGCCAGCGAGGTCCGGGCGAAGAAGGTCGCCCAGGCCGACGCGATCGCGCCGTCCATCCCGAGGCCGAGGATGTCGGGCACCAGCAGCAGGTTCAGGGCCAGGTTCAGCCCGTTGGCGATCCACATGGCCCACATGCCCGCGCGGGGCCGATGCAGGGCCTCGAGGAAGAACTGGGCCGCCACGCTGACCAGATAGCCCGGCATGGACAGGGCGAAGACCACCAGCACCGGAGAAGCCCCCTCGCCCAGGCCCGGCGCCAGACCCATGTGCTGAAGCGCCCAGGGTCCGATCAGGATCAGGCCGATCATCGAGGTCACGCCCAGCTGCAACGAATAGACCACGCCCCGCCGCAACACGCCGCCGACCTCGCCGCGCCGGCCCTCGCCGATCAGGCGGGCGGTCATGACCTGCACCCCCATCATCAGGCCGACCGCGGTGGTGACTATGATGGCCGTCGGGGCCAGCGCCAGCGAGCTGTAGGCCAGCTCCAGCCCGGACCAGTTGCCGACCACGATCACGTCGGTCAGACCCATGGTCATGATGCCGATGCGCGCCAGCACCACCGGCCACGCCAGGTGCAGCAGCTCACGCAGGGTCGTCCGGGTCTGGGTGTTGAAGCCGATCATGGGACGCGCCTCAGGCCACGGTCGCGCCGCGAGGTCAACCTGGGAAAGCCGACCGACCCATAAGCGGGATCACCACGCGCCCGCGCGTCCGGCCTGCCGGGCGCTGTTGACGGGACGCACCGCACCGGAGACGGTGGCCCCCTCGCTCCGGGAGATGTCCATTGCTGGACCTGCTGTTCGCCGCCGCCCTGATCACCGTTCCCGCCCAGGATGATGAGCCCCCGTGCGAAGCCTATGACTCCGACCAGCTGAGCATCGGCGTAGCCATCGCGCCCGGACGCCCCGGGGGCGAGGTTGCGATCCACGCCAACGACGGCCTGCACGGCATGATCGGCGTGCCGCTGAAATGCTTCAGCCGGTGGTCGTCGTCCGACCCCGCCGTCACCGTCGCGCCCGAGCGCCGCCGGATCGTGATCGGACCTGACGCGACGCCCGGACGGGATGTGGAAATCGCGGGGACGCTGGGCTCACGGACGGTCCGGACCCGATTCCGCATCGCCCCCGCCGAAGGACCCGTGCTGACAGGCTTCTGGTCGCAGGCCTCGGTGGATTGCGGCGGCCCGGTCCCGCGCGACCCGTTGCGCGAACTCCGGTTCAGCAGCGACGGCCGCTTCGCCGTCACCTTCGTGCCGTTCGAGGTCCGCCAGGACTACTGGGGATCGGTCGAGTTCGACCCGGTCGCCGGGCGCATCGGCTTCGTCGTCGAACGCGGCAACACCGTGCCTGCCGACCTGATGCTGAAAGGACGGGCGCGGGTGCAGGGCGACGACCGGTTGGCGATGGACGGCGTCTATTTCGGCGGGCTGGATGTCGGGCCGCCGGCGGGAGGCTGCCGCTACGTGTTCCAGCGGCGCTAGGGCTTTTCCCGGCGCGGCAAGCCCCCTACACCAGCGGCATGCCCAAGCTGACTTCCGCTATCGATCCGCACAGCCCCGCCTTCAAGGCGCTGGACGCCCACAACCGGGGCCTCCGCGACGAACTCCACGCCAGGGTCGCCAAGGCGGCGCGCGGCGGTTCGGAGGCCAGCCGCGACCGCCACGTCGCGCGCGGCAAGCTGCTGCCCCGCGACCGCGTCGAACGCCTGCTGGATCCCGGCTCGCCCTTCCTGGAGATCGGCCAGCTGGCGGCGAACGGGATGTATGGCGACGGCGCGCCCGGCGCGGGCATGATCTGCGGCGTCGGCCGCGTCTCGGGCCGCGAAGTCATGATCGTCGCCAACGACCCGACGGTGAAGGGCGGCGCCTATTTCCCGATGACGGTGAAGAAGCACCTCCGCGCCCAGGAGATCGCCGAACAGAACCGCCTGCCCTGCGTCTATCTGGTCGATTCCGGCGGGGCCAACCTGCCGCACCAGGCCGAGGTCTTCCCCGACCGCGACCATTTCGGCCGCATCTTCTTCAACCAGGCCCGGATGTCGGCGAAGGGAATCCCCCAGATCGCCTGCGTCATGGGCAGCTGCACCGCCGGCGGCGCCTATGTCCCGGCCATGTCGGACGAGAGCGTCATCGTCCGCGAGCAGGGCACCATCTTCCTGGCCGGCCCGCCGCTGGTGAAGGCCGCGACGGGCGAGGTCATCTCCGCCGAGGAGCTGGGCGGGGCCGAGACCCACGGCCGCAGGTCCGGTGTCGTCGACTATGTCGCCGAGAACGACGAGCACGCCCTCGAGATCGTCCGGACCATCGTCGACAGCCTGAACACGGTGAAGTCGGTCGAGCTGGACGTGCGCGAGCCCCGCGCTCCGGCCTTCGACGCCGAGGAGCTGTACGGCCTGATCCCCGACGACGTCCGCGCCCCCTATGACGTCCGCGAGGTCATCGCCCGCCTCGTCGACGGCTCGGAGTTCGACGAGTTCAAGGCCCTGTACGGCACGACGCTGGTCTGCGGCTTCGCGCGCATCTGGGGCTATCCCGTCGCCATCCTGGCCAACAACGGCGTGCTGTTCTCGGAGAGCGCGCTCAAGGGCGCCCACTTCATCGAACTGGCCTGCAAGCGGAAGATCCCGCTAGTCTTCCTGCAGAACATCTCGGGCTTCATGGTCGGCGGCAAATACGAGGCCGAGGGCATCGCCAAGAACGGCGCCAAACTGGTCACCGCCGTGGCTTCGGCGGAGGTTCCGAAATTCACCGTCCTGATCGGCGGCAGCTTCGGAGCCGGCAACTACGGCATGTGCGGCCGCGCCTTCGGCCCGCGCTTCCTGTTCACCTGGCCCAACAGCCGGATCAGCGTCATGGGGGGCGAACAGGCCGCCGCGGTGCTGGCCACCGTCCACCGCGACGCCGACAGCTGGACCCCGGAGCAGGCGGAAGAGTTCAAGGCGCCCGTGCGCCGGAAATACGAGGACGAGGGCAATCCGTACCATGCCACCGCCCGCCTCTGGGACGACGGGATCATCGATCCGGCCCAGACCCGCGACGTTCTCGGTCTGGCCATTTCCGCCTCGCTGAACGCGCCGATCCCGGAGACGACCTTCGGCGTGTTCAGGATGTAAGCGGCGGCCTGACCGTGCCGTCCAGCGCCCAGCGGTAGGAATCCGGGCCGAACGGCAGTTCGAACAGATGCGGCGCCACGTCGGCGGCGGCCGGATCGGCGTGCAGTTCGAAGGCTGACAGCAGGGCGCGCCGCGCGCGGTCGGCCGCCAGTCCGCTCAGGCCCTTGCGCTGCAGGATCCGGCCGATGATCACCTCACGATGGGCGGCGCCGCCCTGGTCCATGAGCTGCTGCCGGATTTCAGCGGCCAGCTTCGCCTTTCCGGGCGTCAGTCGCGCGGGTTTCCGGGATCGCGTGGCGTGCGGCATGTCGTCCTCGCAGGCTTTCCTGAGCTGCCGCGATCAATTCCCTCGTTCCCTGCCCTGTCAAGAAACGAGCCCGGCATCGACAAGCGTCGCTGCCATTCCGCAAGCCATGCGCTACAATCGACTATCCGCGAAGGACCGATCATGACCGACAAGCCCACCGAAGCCGACATCAACGCCCTGGACATCACCGACGCCGAGGCCGCCGAGATCAACGCCATCTCGCACCCTCTGCTGGCCGACCCGGCGCCGGACGCCAATGACGATCTGGTCCAGATCGACTCGACGGCCGACGGGATCGTCTTCGTCACCATCAACCGGCCCGACAAGCGCAACGCCTTCGACGCACCCACCATCGCCGCGCTCTATGAAGCGTTCGAGACCCTGCATGGGGCCGACAATGTGCGGCTGGTCTTCGTTCGCGGCGCGGGCGGCACGTTCAGCGCCGGCGCCGATCTGGGCTGGATGAGCGACGCGGCCGGCTGGTCGGAGAGCGACAACCGCGACGACGCCATGGGTCTGGCGAAGATGCTGAAGGCCCTGCACGACGTTCCCGCCCTGACCTGCGCCATCGTCGAGGGCGCGGCCATGGGCGGCGGAGCCGGCATCGTCGCCGCCTGCGACATGGCCGTGGCCGTCGAGGGCGCCCGCTTCGCCTTCTCCGAGGTCAAGCTGGGCCTGATCCCGGCGACCATCGCCCCCTATGTCGTCGAGGCCGTCGGCGCCCGCCGCGCGCGCCAGCTGTTCCTGTCGGCCAACATCTTCGACGCCGACTATGCGGCCCACGCCGGCCTGATCGATATGGTCCTGCCCGAGGGATCGGTCGACGAATTCATCTCCATGCTGACCGACAGCATCAGCGCCAATGCGCCGGGCGCCATGGGCGAGGCCAAGCGGCTGGTGAATGACGTCGCCGGCCACAAGATCGACCACGGCCTGATGGAGGAAACCGCCAAACGCATCGCCCGCGCCCGCGTGTCGGCCGAGGGTCAGGAAGGCGTTCGCGCGTTCCTGGAGAAGCGAAAACCCCGCTGGGCGGAATAGCGAGCGCCGTCTCCTCCCCCGCCACCTTCTCCGCCAGCGACAGACCGGCTAGACACCTCCCATGTTCAAATCCGTCCTGGTCGCCAATCGCGGCGAGATCGCCTGCCGCGTCTTCCGCACCGCCCGCCACATGGGCATCCGGACCATCGCCGTCTATTCCGAAGCCGACGCCGACGCCCTGCATGTGCGCGAGGCCGACGAGGCGGTGCTGATCGGCCCCGCCCCGGCGCGCGAAAGCTATCTCGACCCGGCGAAAGTGCTGGCGGCCGCGAAGGCCACAGGGGCCGAGGCCATCCACCCCGGCTATGGCTTCCTGTCCGAGAACGCCGACTTCGCCGAGGCCGTCATGGCCGCCGGCCTGGTCTGGATCGGCCCGCCCCCCGCCGCCATCCGCGCCATGGGGCTGAAGGACGCCGCCAAGACGCTGATGATCGAGGCCGGGGTGCCGGTCACGCCCGGCTACCAGGGCGAGGACCAGTCGGACGCCACCCTGACCGCCGAGGCGGCGCGCATCGGCTATCCGGTGCTGATCAAGGCCGTCGCCGGCGGCGGCGGCAAGGGCATGAAGCGTGTCGACCGGCCCGAGGACTTCGCCGCCGGCCTGGCCAGCGCCCGGCGCGAGGGCCAGTCGTCCTTCGGCGATCCGCGCGTCCTGATCGAGAGCTACATCACCCGCCCGCGCCACATCGAGGTGCAGATCTTCGGCGACAGCCACGGCAAGGTCGTCCACCTCTACGAGCGGGACTGCTCGCTGCAGCGCCGCCACCAGAAGGTGATCGAGGAGGCCCCCGCCCCCGGCATGGACGACGCCACCCGCAAGGCCGTCACCGACGCCGCCGTCCGCGCCGCCCGGGCGGTGAACTACGAGGGCGCCGGCACCATCGAATTCATCGCCGACGCGTCGGACGGGCTGAAGGCTGACCGCATCTGGTTCATGGAGATGAACACCCGGCTGCAGGTCGAGCATCCGGTGACGGAAGAGGTCACGGGCGTTGATCTGGTGGAATGGCAGTTTCTTGTCGCCGCGGGCGAGCCCCTGCCGCTGGAGCAGGACGAGATCTCCCTGAACGGCTGGGCCATGGAGGCGCGGCTCTACGCCGAGGATCCGGCCAACGGCTTCCTGCCCAGCATCGGCCGGCTGGACCATTTCCTGATGCCGAACCCGGACAACTACCGGGCGCCCCACGATGTACGGGTCGACACCGGCGTCGAGGAGGGCGGCGAGGTCAGCCAGTTCTACGACCCCATGATCTCCAAGATCATCGCCCACGCCGACACCCGGACCGGGGCGGCCGAACGGCTGGCCGCCGCCTGCCGTCAGGTCGAGGTCTGGCCCGTCCGCACCAACGCCGCCTTCCTGTCGCGCTGCCTCGAACACCCGCGCTTCGTCGCCGGTGACGTGGACACCGGCTTCATCGCCGCCGAGGAAGCGTCGCTGATCAGCACCGAAATCCCTGAAGCGGTTATCGCCGCCGCCTTCGCGGCGCAGGCGGACAAGGACGACTACTACCGCACGAAAATGTACGGCGACGGGCAGGAAATCTGGCGCTCATCGTCCCACGCCCTCTTCGGCTTCCGCCTCAACGGGCCGGGATATTTCCGGCGATCGATGAGCGTCGCCGGTCAGCCGGTGGAGGCTGAATTCCGCGCCATGGACGGCGACACCTGGTGGGAGGTCAAGACCGGCGACCGCACCTGGGGCGCCGGCGCCGTGGCCGGCGGCCAGGTGGTGCTGGACGATGCGATCACAGGCGAGGACGCCTCGGTCGAGGTGGACGACGAGCTGTCGGTCCTCTTCCTCGACGGCCAGGCCTGGCCCTACGGTCCGCTGACGCATGGCGGAGGGTCGGATCATTCCGCCGCCTCCGACGGCTCCCTGCGCGCGCCCATGCCCGGCAAGATCGTCGCCACGCCGGCCAGACCCGGCGACACGGTGACCAGGGGCCAGCCCGTGGTGGTGCTTGAGGCCATGAAGATGGAGCACGCCCTCGTCGCGCCGTTCGACGGCGTCGTCGGCGAAGTGGGCGTCGCGGTCGGCGATCAGGTCTCGGCGGATACGGTGGTGGCGGTCGTCACGGCGACTGACTAGATCCAGACCATGCCTCTCCACATGATCAAGCTGTGCGTCGGCGTCGCAAAGGTCGAGACGCTGGAGCGCCGCGCCGCCAAGGGCGAATGGCTGACGGTCAACACCCGGATGACGCCCAAACGCGCCGCCGAGCTTGAAGACGGCGGTTCGCTGTTCTGGGTCATGAAGGGCTCGGTCACCTGCCGCATGCCGATCCTGGACATCACCACCAAAGGCGAAGGCAAGACGTCGCACTGCCTGATCAAACTGTCCCCCGAGGTGATCCGCACCGCGCCCCAGGCCCGCCGCCCCTTCCAGGGCTGGCGCTATCTGGAGCCCAAGGACGCGCCGATGGACCTGTCGACCCTCGACGCCGGCGAGGTGCCGCCGGAACTGGCGAAGCAGTTGCGGGAGATGGGGGCGTGGTAGGTTCTAGGGATTAGGGGCGGATACTGCGACCATGGCCCTTGTCGATTCCCTAGCCCCTAGAACCTGACCCCTAGAACCCGCTATGCCCGCTCCCCGCTCCGACCGGCTGGAAGACGCCCTGCACCGCATCTTCGAGGGCGGGAAGAACACGCGCGCCAGCTGGTTCGCCCTGACAGGCGGCGAGACCCTGTTCGCCGAGGGCGACGGCGCCGATACCCTGTACCTGCTGCGCAGCGGCCGCCTCGGCGTCTTCCGGCGCGATCACGACGAGGACCGTCCGCCCCAGTTCGTCGGCGTCATCCGGCCCGGCGAGCCGGCTGGGGAGATGGCCATGCTGGCGGGCACGGTCCACACCGCCGACGTCGTCGCCCTGCGCGACTGCGAGGTCCTGGCCCTGCCCCGGGACGCCTTCTTCGAGGCCGCCCGGACCGAACCCGATCTGATGGTCGAGCTGTCGCGGCTCATGATCCAGCGCGCGCGGGACCGCCGGTCCGGCGGCGGCGAACCCAGCGTGTTCGGCTTCGTTTCCGCCCGCCCCCGCCCGATCCGCGCCTTCGTAGAACGCATCGCGGCGGCGATCGAGGCCGACGGTTTCACCTGCCAGGTCATCGACCATTCCGCCCTCGCCTCGGCCGCGGAATGGTTCAGCCGGGTCGAGGATTCCCACGATCTCGTCCTCTATGTAGCCGAACAGGATGAACCCGCCTGGGCCGCCCTCTGCGCGCGCCAGGTCGACCGGGTGTTCGTGGTCGGCAACGGCCTGATGGCGCCGCCCAACCGCCCCATGCCCCACGCCGGGGTGCTTGACGCCCAGCGGCGCACCGACCTGATCCTGTTGCGCGATCCGCGCATGCCCAGGCCCGCCAACACCGCCGTCTGGCTGGACGCCGTCCAGCCGGGACGCTGGTTCCAGTGCATCGAGGGGGATCGGGCCGACGCCGAACGGATGGCGCGCGTCGTCACCGGTTCGGCGGTCGGCGTGGTCATGTCGGGCGGCGGCGCCCGGGCCTATTCCCACATCGGGGCGCTGAGGGCCCTGACCGAGGCCGGCGTCCCGATCGACTTCGTCGGCGGCTCGTCCATGGGCGCGGTCATCGCCGCCGGGCCCGCGCTCGGCTGGACGCAGGACGAACTGGAGCGGCGGATCCACAAGGCCTTCGTCGAGAGCGACCCGCTGTCGGACCTGACCTTCCCCATGCTGGCCATGACCCGGGCGCACAAGGTCGACCGGTTGCTGCTCGAGGCCTATGGCGACATCGATCTGGCGGACCTCAACCGGCCGTTCTTCGCCGTCTCCACCAATCTGACCAGCGGCAAGATCGAGGTCCACCGGCGCGGGCTGATGCGCCGGGCCATCCGGGCCTCGATCGCCATACCGGGTCTGCTGCCGCCGATCGTCATGGACGGGCAGGTTCTGGTCGACGGCGCGGTGCTGAAGAACCTCCCCACCGAGGTCATGCGCCAGATGCACGGCGGCCCGATCATCGGCATCGACATGTCGGAAGCGCGGGGCGTCGATCCGGACCTGATCGAACACCCGCCCTCCATCTGGCGACTGATCGTCACCGGGGCGTGGCGTCGGGGCCCGCCGATCGTCTCCATCCTGATGCGGTCGGCGACCCTGACCACGGACGCGGATATCGAGAGCTCGCGCGCCGCGTCCGACCTCCTGATCCAGCCGACGCCGGACGGGCTCGATATCCGCGACTGGAAGGGTTTCGACCTCGGCGTCGCCGCAGGCTACCGCGCCACCCGGGACGTTCTCGCGACGCTGGACGGGCCGGTCACCGGCCTGCACCGGCGTCGGGCCCTCAACGACGCCGCGCTATCAGGAACAGGCGGGGAAACGGCAGCAGGGTCGCCCCGTCCGGCCGTCGCGGAAACGCTTCGGCGAGCCGCGCGCCGAGGGCGGAAAGAAACGCCGAGCCCGTAGCCGCATCGTCCGCCAGCGTCGACATGTAGGGGCGCAGGGCCGTGCCCTTCATCCATTCCAGCACCGCGTCCGGTCCGCCGAGGACATGCAGATAGCGCGTCGACCAGATGTCGATGCCCGTGAAGTCGCGGTCCAGCAGGTCGTAATAGGCTTCGGCGGAAAGCAGGGGCGCGATCGACCGCACCCCGGCCAGACGGCCCGCCCAGGGTTCCTGCCCCGCGACATCCCGCATCAGCGTATGATGGCGGGTTTCGTGAGCCATGGGCATCTGCACCGCGATCACGCCGCCCGGGGCCAGCGCCACGGCCAGACGCGAGAAGACCGCCGCATGGTCGGGGACCCACTGCAGCGAGGCGTTGGCGAGGATGAGGTCCGCGGGAACTTCGGGGGTCCAGACGGCCAGGTCGCCCTGCCGCCAGTCTATGTCCGGCTCGGCCGACCGCGCGCGCTCCAGCATGGCCGCGCTCGCATCCAGCCCGTGCACGCTCGCGCCGGGATGGCGGCGCTTCAGCTGGATGGCGTGTTGGCCGGCGCCGCAGCCGAGGTCCCAGATCTCCCGCGGCGCCAGGTCCGGGGGCAGGCGCGCGAGCAAGTCCTGGGCGGCGCGATCGCGCTCCGCCTCGAACCGTTGATACTGCACGGGATCCCAGCTTGGGCCGGGCGGCTGGCGGGACGTGTCGGTCATGCCGCGAACGCCTCCACCAGGTGAGGATGGTACCGCCTCTCAGGCTTGAACTGAGGACCTCCGGTTCCACAAACCGGCGCTCTAACCAACTGAGCTAAGGCGGCGCTATCAGCGCGAGGGCGGTATCTACCGGGACAGTCCCGCCCGATCAAGCGACCGGGCGGGAATATTCACCTCCGGACGCCTCAGGCCCAGCCGCGGCTGGCGATGTACTGCTCCAGCGCCGCGATACGGGTCGAGTCCGAGGGGTGGGTCGAAGCGAACTCGGGGTTGGAGCCCTGGCGCTGTTGAGCCATCAGTCGCCACAGGGCGACGGCCTCCGACGGCTTGTAGCCCGCACGCTGCAGGTAATCGACGCCGAGGCGATCGGCCTCGAGCTCGTGATTGCGCGAGAAGGGCAGCAGGAAGCCGAGTTGAGCCCCCAGGCCGCCAATCGCGCCGGCGGCTCGACCATAGTCGCCCGCCGCGCTCTGGACCCCGCTGAGTCCGATGCTGGTGAGAGCGCTGGTCGAATAGCGCTCGGCCGCATGCCGGGCGACCACATGGCCGACCTCGTGTCCCAGAACGGTCGCCAGCTGATCGTCGTTGCGGACGAGCGCCAGCAGGCCCGTCGTCACGCCGATCTTGCCCGACGGCAGGACGAAGGCGTTGGGGCTGTTGCTGACGAACAGGGCGTAGTCCCAGCGGCGATCGGTCAGGCCCGCGGCCTGGACGATCCTGTCGCCCACCCGGCGGATGCGGGCATTGCCGGCGGCGTCGGATGAGACACGCTGGGTGCGCAGGGCCTCGGCCCAGGCGGCTTCCGACTGTTGCGTCAGGGCGCTTTCGTCGACGATCAGCAGCTGGTTGCGGCCCAGGGTCTCGTTGTAGGCGCAACCGCCCAGGGCGACGGCGCTGGCCAGCGCGGCGGCGGCGATAAGGGATTTCATAGGGGCGTCTCCATAGCAGCCCCGCCATAATGTCCGGCCGCCGGAAAGGCTCCCCCGCATGAAAAAACGCCCCGGAGGCGGAGCTCCGGGGCGTTCTGTTCTCGGATGTCAGGACACCCTTAGTCGGCGGGCGCCCGGAAGCTGACCGTATAGCGGACGGTCGCGCCCTGGGCCGCGCCATCCACCGTGCGGGGCGAAACCCGCGAACGGCGCGCCGCGGCGAGAGCCGCCTGACCAAAGCCGGCTCCGGCCGGATCTTCCGACGTGACCGAGCAGTTGGACAGGCTGCCGTCCTGTTGAACGGTGCAGCTGATCCCGACCCGGCCGGACTCGATGCCCCGGCTCATGGCCCGTTCCGGGTACTCAGGAAGCACCTGACGCGCCCAGCTCGGTTGCGTGATCACCGACGGCCGCGGCGGAGCCGGCGGAGCCGGAGGCGGCGGCGGTCCGGGAACGATGACGGGCGGACCCGTATATTCGACCCGGTCCTCCTTCTTCGTCGGTTCGATCGGCAGCGTCACCGGAGGCGGCGGAGCGTTCGGAACGACGACCGGGGGGCGCACCTGCAGCTTGGGCGGCGGGGGCGTGTCCGGCGGAGGCGGCGGCGGAGGCGGAGGCGGAGGCGGGATCGGTTCGATGATCTCCACGTCGACCGCGTCGTCGGAGTAATTGATCTCCTTCAACTTGAACCGCGCGTTGATGAAGTAGAAGGCCAGCACGGTGAACAGGAGGGCGACGATCAGCAGGCTGCCGAGCAGAACCCCCGGCGGGACCCCGAACAGGCCCTTGGCCTTGGGAGCGTCGTACCTGGAACGATGGTATTCAATGTCTGTCATGATTCACCAGCGCCCCTACTCGGCCGAGTTGTCTTCACCCACCAGGGCAACGCTGTAGAAGCCGTTGTCCTGCAGCGAGTTCATGACCTGCATGAAATCGCCGTAGCGGGTGGTCCGGTCCGCGCGGATGAATATCCGTTCGTCCGCGGGATTGCGACGGCCGATCTGCCCCGTCAGCTCCGGACCAATCTGGTCCAGTTCGACGGGGAAATCGCCCAGGAAGGCCCGACCATTGCTCTGGATAGAGATATAGATCGGGACAGGCGGGTTCTGGGCGGGCGGGGCGACAGCACGCGGGAGCTTCACTTCGACCGACGGGGTAGCAAGCGGTGCCGCCACCATGAAGATGATGAGCAGAACCAGCATGATATCCACGAACGGCGTAACGTTGATCTCGCTGTTTTGCTCGACCTGATACTTGCCGCCGCCGCCGCCTGAGAGTTTGGCGGCCATCTGGCTTACGCTCCCTTGTCGAGGTTACGCGAGATGGCGTTGGTCAGTTCAGCGGCGAAGCCATCCGAACGGGTGCCGTACGCCGAGATGCGGGTGTTGAAGTAGTTGTAGAAGATAACCGCCGGGATAGCGGCGAACAGGCCGATACCCGTGGCCAGCAGCGCCTCGGCGATACCGGGGCGGCGCCGGCATCTCGTCCGAGGATCTGCTCTGATGGAAATCACCCTGCAGCACTATCTGGCGGTGGCCGCCATCCTGTTCACCATCGGGGTCTTCGGAATCTTCGTGAACCGCAAGAACGTCATCATCATCCTGATGTCGATCGAGCTGATCCTGCTGGCCGTGAATATCAATTTCGTCGCCTTCTCGGCCTACCTCAACGACGTGCAGGGGGATGGCCATGTTCGTCCTGACCGTCGCGGCCGCCGAGGCCGCCGTGGGTCTGGCCATTCTGGTGACCTTCTTCCGCAACCGCGGCGACATCGCGGTTGATGATGCATCCGTGATGAAGGGCTGATCGTGAATCTCGAGACCCTCGTCACTCTCGGCGTTTTCGCCCCGCTGCTCGGCGCGGCCATCGTCGGCCTGTCGGGCCGCCGGCTCGGCGACCTGATTTCCAAATCCATCACCACGGGTCTGCTGTTCTTCTCGTGCGCGGTCGCCTGGATCGTGTTGAGCCAGTGGATATGGGGCGGGCTGCAGGCCTTCACGGTCGAACTGTTCCCCTTCATCAACGTCGGCGACTTCCAGTCGGTCTGGTCGATCCGCATCGACGCCCTGTCGGCGGTCATGCTGGTGGTGGTGACGACGGTGTCGTCGCTCGTGCACCTGTATAGCTGGGGCTATATGGCCGAGGACCCGGACAAGCCGCGGTTCTTCGCCTACCTCTCGCTGTTCACCTTCGCCATGCTGGCGCTGGTSACCGCCGCCGACTTCATGCAGCTGTTCTTCGGCTGGGAAGGGGTGGGGCTGGCSTCCTATCTGCTGATCGGCTTCTGGTACAAGAAGTCCACGGCCAGCGCCGCCGCCATCAAGGCCTTCGTGGTCAACCGGGTCGGCGACTTCGGCTTCGCTCTGGGCATCTTCACGGTGTTCTGGATGTTCGGCACCATCCAGTTCGCCGAGCTGTTCCCGATGATCGCCTCSAAGGCGGGCACGGGCTGGGAATTCCTSGGCCACACCTGGTCGGCGATCGATCTGGCGGCCTTCCTGCTGTTCGTCGGCGCCATGGGCAAGTCGGCCCAGTTCTTCCTGCACACCTGGCTTCCGGACGCCATGTTCCTGGTCGGCGATCGATCTGGCGGCCTTCCTGCTGTTCGTCGGCGCCATGGGCAAGTCGGCCCAGTTCTTCCTGCACACCTGGCTTCCGGACGCCATGGAAGGYCCGACGCCCGTGTCGGCCCTGATCCACGCGGCGACCATGGTCACCGCCGGCGTCTACATGGTCTGCCTGCTGAGCCCGATCTTCGAATACGCCCCGGTCGCCTCGGCCATCGTCGCCCTGGTTGGCGCGATCACGGCCCTGTTCGCGGCCACCGTGGGTCTGGCCCAGAACGACATCAAGCGGGTCATCGCCTATTCGACCTGTTCGCAGCTGGGCTACATGTTCTTCGCGGCGGGCGTCGGCGCCTATCAGGCSGCCATGTTMCACCTGTTCACCCACGCCTTCTTCAAGGCCCTGCTGTTCCTCGGCGCCGGCTCGGTCATCCACGGGATGCACCACGAGCAGGACATGCGGAAGATGGGCGGGCTGTGGAAGCTGCTGCCGGTCACCTATGCGGTGATGACCATCGGCACGATCGCCATCACCGGCCTGGGCATTCCCGGCGTCGGCGGCTTCGCGGGCTTCTACTCCAAGGATTCGATCATCGAGAGCGCCTTCGCCTCGTTCGCCAACGGCCACAGCGCCATGGGGCTGTTCGCCTTCATGGTCGGCATCCTGGCCGCCGGCCTGACCGCCTACTATTCGTGGCGGCTGGTGTTCATGACCTTCCACAACAAGCCGGTGTGGAAGGACGCGCATCACGACGATCACGCGCACGCGCATGACGACCACGCCTCGCACGCCCAGCTGGAAACCCATTCCGAGCCCATCGGCGACGACGCGCATGAGGACCACGGCCACCACGGCCCGCTGCATCCGCACGAGAGCCCATGGGTCATGCTGGTTCCGCTGCTCCTGCTGTCGGTCGGCGCCGTCGCGGCGGGTCTGGTCTTCGCCCCGTACTTCATCGGCGACGGCGAGCACGCCTTCTGGCGCGGCGCCATCTTCACCGGCGCCGAGAATCACGTCCTGCACGAGAGCCATTCGGTCCCGACATGGGTGAAGTGGTCGCCGCTGATCCTGACGCTGATCGGCACCTTCGCCGCCTTCTGGCTGTATGTCCTGAAGGAAGGCATGGCGCGGCGCATGGCCGACCGCGGCGGGGTCATCCACGSCTTCCTCTACAACAAATGGTATTTCGACGAGCTGTATGACGCCGTGTTYGTGAAGGGCGCCAAGGCGGTCGGCGAYCTGTTCTGGAAGGTCGGCGAYGTGAAGATCATCGACGGSYTSGGCCCGAACGGYGCGGCCTGGGCSTCGCTGAAATCCGCGGCCCGRCTGGCGAAAATCCAGTCCGGCTATGTSTAYCACTATGCGTTCGTGATGCTGCTCGGCGTGGCCGGTTTCCTCGCCTTCGCCATCTATGCGTGGGGAGCCTGATCTTGCCCCAGATCCCCTACATCCTCAGCGTCGTCACCTTCCTGCCGCTGGTCGGCGCGGTCGTCGTCACCTTCCTGCTGATGTGTACCACTATGCGTTCGTGATGCTGCTCGGCGTGGCCGGTTTCCTCGCCTTCGCCATCTATGCGTGGGGAGCCTGATCTTGCCCCAGATCCCCTWCATCCTCAGCGTCGTCACCTTCCTGCCGCTGGTCGGCGCGGGACTGATCCTGCTGGCGCGCCTGTTCAACAAGGGCTCGGCCGATGGCGCCGCGCGCTGGATTGCGCTGATCACCACTGTTGCGGTTCTGGCGGTCTCCGCCGTTCTGGTGATGCAGTTCAAGCCGGAGCTGGCGACCTACCAATTCGTCGAGCGTTACGACTGGTTCGCGGCGGCCCAGTACCACATGGGCGTGGACGGGATCTCGATCCTGTTCGTSCTGCTGACGGCCTTCCTGATGCCGATCTGCATCGTSGCCAGCTGGAMSACGATCAMSGAYCGCGTCGTCGACTACATGATCGCCTTCCTGGTGCTGGAGACGCTGGTCATCGGGGTGTTCACCTCGCTSGACCTGTTYYTGTTCTACATTTTCTTCGAAGGCACCCTGGTGCCGATGTTCATCATCATCGGCGTGTGGGGCGGRGCGAACCGGATCTACGCCTCGTACAAATTCTTCCTCTACACCCTGCTGGGCTCCGTCCTGATGCTGCTGGCCATGCTGTGGATCTCCGTCCTGATGCTGCTGGCCATGCTGTGGATTGAACACTTCCTGGTGCTGGAGACGCTGGTCATCGGGGTGTTCACCTCGCTGGACCTGTTCCTGTTCTACATCTTCTTCGAGGGCACCCTGGTGCCGATGTTCATCATCATCGGCGTGTGGGGCGGRGCGAACCGGATCTACGCCTCGTACAAATTCTTCCTCTACACCCTGCTGGGCTCSGTCCTGATGCTGCTGGCCATGCTGTGGATGGCCGCCGAAACCGGCACCACCAGCATCCCCGCGCTCAAGGACTACGCCTTCAGCCCGACCGTGCAGCCTTTGCTGTGGCTCGCCTTCTTCGCGAGCTTCGCCGTCAAGATGCCGATGTGGCCGGTCCACACCTGGCTTCCCGACGCCCACGTGCAGGCGCCGACGGCCGGCTCGGTCATCCTCGCCGGCATCCTGCTCAAGCTCGGCGGCTACGGCTTCATCCTGTTCAACCTGCCCATGTTCCCCGCCGCGTCGAAGATGTTCGCGCCGCTGGTGTTCGTGCTGTCGGCCGTGGCCATCGTCTACACCTCGCTGGTCGCCTTCCGGCAGACGGACATGAAGAAGCTGATCGCCTATTCGTCGGTGGCGCACATGGGCTTCGTGACCATGGGCATCTTCGCCGGCAACGCCCTGGGCGTGCAGGGCGCGGTGTTCCAGATGCTCAGCCACGGCCTGATCTCGGGCGCGCTCTTCCTCTGCGTCGGCGTGGTCTATGACCGGATGCACACCCGCGAGATCGCCCTGTACGGCGGCCTGACCGCGCGGATGCCCTGGTTCGCGGCCATCTTCCTGCTGTTCACCATGGCCAATGTCGGCCTGCCGGGCACCTCGGGCTTCATCGGCGAGATCCTGACCATGACGGGCGTCTACGGCGTCTCGACCTGGACGGCGCTGTTCGCGGCCACGGGTGTGATCTTCTCGGCGGTCTACGCCCTGACCCTGTATCGCAACGTCATGTTCGGCGAGATCACCAACCCGGCGATGAAGGCGATCACCGACGTCGACAGGCGCGAGCTGCTGATCTTCGTCCCGCTGATCATCGGCACCCTGTGGCTGGGCGTGCAGCCCGGGCTGGTGCTGGATTACACCGCCGCCTCGGTCGAGGCCCTGACTTCCGCCTTTCAACTTGCGATCGGCGGGTGAGACGATGATGCCTGATCTTGATTTCGCCCTGCGCCTGTCGGCCCCCGAGAGCACGCTCGCCGTCGGCGGCCTCGTGCTGCTGATGCTCGGCGCCTTCCTGGGCGAGAAGAGCGCGCGCCTGATCTCCATCCTGTCGGTCGCCCTGCTGGCGGCCGCCACCGCCGTGACCGTGACGGGTCCGCTGGGCCAGGCCTTCAACGGCGCCTATGTGGCCGACCCGCTGGCGGTCTACGGCAAGGCCCTGATCTTCCTGTCGAGCGCCGTGGCCATCGTGCTGGGCGGCGGCTGGATGCACCGTGCGAAGATCGCGCGGTTCGAATATCCGATCCTGATCGTGCTGGCCTCGGCCGGCATGGGGATGATGGCGTCGTCGGGCGATCTGATCTCGCTCTACATCGGCATCGAGTTGCATTCGCTGGCCCTCTATGTGCTGGCCGCCTTCCATCGCGACGATCTGAAGGCGTCCGAGGCGGGGCTGAAGTATTTCGTGCTGGGCGCCCTGTCATCGGGGCTGCTGCTGTACGGTGCCAGCCTGATCTACGGCTTCACCGGCTCGATGCGGTTCGACGAGATCGCCGCCTATGCCGCGACCAATCAATCGACGGGCCTGATCTTCGGCCTGGTGTTCCTGATCTGCGGCCTGGCTTTCAAGGTTTCGGCGGCGCCGTTCCACATGTGGACGCCCGACGTCTACGAGGGCGCGCCGACGCCGGTCGTGGCCCTGTTCGCCACGGCTCCCAAGGTGGCGGCCATGGTGCTGATCGCTCGGACCCTGGAAGGGGCCTTCGCCGGGTCGCACGACCAGTGGGCCCAGGTGCTGATCCTGATCTCGCTGATCAGCTTCGCCGTCGGCGCTTTCGGCGGTCTGGCGCAGAAGGACTTCCAGCGCCTGTTGGCCTATTCCTCGATCGCCAACATCGGCTACGCCCTGCTGGGCATCGCCGCCGGCACCACTCTGGGCGTCCAGGCCATGCTGGTGTTCATGACCCTGTATGTGATCGACCAGTTCGGCTTCTTCGCCATCCTGCTGTCGCTGTCGCGCGGCGGGCGGCCGATCCGGCGGATCGCCGACCTCGCCGGTCTGCGCAAGGACAGGCCGGTGACGACCCTCGCCCTGACGGTGCTGTCGCTGTCGGTGCTGGGGATGCCGCCGTTCTCGGGCTTCTGGGGCAAGTTCTACGTCTTCGGCGCCGCCGCCGACGCCGGCTACTGGATGGTCGGCGCCGCCGGTCTGGTGGCCTCGGTGGTGGCCGGCTTCTACTATCTGCGGATCATCAAGCTGATGTGGTTCGACAAGGCGCCGGAAGGCGTCGAGCCGACGGACAAGGCGCCGATCGAGGCCAGGACCATCGCCTGGGCCGCGGCGGCCTTCGCCTTCCCGCTGGTGATCGTCGGTCTGACGTGGATCGAGCCGCTGAGCCGCGCCGCCGCCGTCGGATTCGGAGCCGGATAGGGCGCCATGCCCGCCGCCCCGATCCTGCTGCTGGAAGAGACCGACTCCACCAATGCGGACGCCCGCCGCCGGGCCGAGGCCGGCGAGACCGGGCCGCTGTGGATCGTCGCCCGCCGCCAGACGGCCGGGCGCGGACGGCGCGGGCGCGAATGGGCCAGCGAGGGCGGCAATCTGTTCGCCACCCTGCTGCATGTGACGCGCAAGACCCCGGCCGAGGCGGCGCAGGTGACCTTCGTCGCCGCCCTGGCCATCGCCGACCTGCTGGACGCGTATGCGCCGCCGTCGCTGGTGACGATCAAATGGCCCAATGACGTGATGCTGGCCGGCGAGAAGGCCTCGGGTGTTCTGGTCGAATCCGGGGCGCACGAGAGCGGGGGCCTCTGGCTGGCGGTCGGGATCGGCGTCAATCTGGCGCATGCGCCTGACGGGACCGAGCGGCCGGCGACGGCCCTGGTCCAACATCTACGCGGCGACGTGCTGACGCCGCCGACGGTCGAGGCGGCCGCCGCGACGCTGGCCGAGGCGTTCGCGGTGTGGATGGAGCGGTGGGAGACGCTGGGCTTCCAGCCTATCCTCGACGCCTGGCAGGCGAGGACACCGGGGCTGGACGGGCCCGCCGTGGCGCGGCTGGGGCGCGAGACGGTCGAGGGCCGGGCCGAGGGCGTGGCGCCGGACGGGGCGCTGAAACTGAGACTGGCGGACGGGTCGCTGCGGCTGATCTCGGCGGGCGACGTCTTTTTCGGGGAGGCCGCGTAATGCTGCTGGCGATCGAACAGGGCAACACCAATACGCTGTTCGCGGTGCATGACGGGAACGAGTGGGTCGCCCAGTGGCGCACCGCGACGCACGCCAACCGCACGGCCGACGAATACGCGGTCTGGCTGAGCCAGCTGCTGGCCATGCGCGGCCTGTCGATCGGCCAGCTGGACGGCTGCATCATCTCCAGCGTGGTGCCGCAGTCGATCTTCAATCTGCGAAACCTGTCGCGGCGCTACCTGTCGGTCGAGCCGCTGGTCATCGGCGACAATGTCGAGCTCGGCATGACGGCGCGGATCACCAAGCCGAGCGAGGCGGGGGCCGACCGGCTGGTCAACGCCATCGGGGCCCATCTGATGTACCCGGGCGACCTGATCGTCATCGACAGCGGCACGGCCACCACCTTCGACGTGATCGCCGCCGACGGGGCCTTCGAGGGCGGGGTGATCGCGCCCGGCATCAACCTGTCGCTGCAGGCCCTGCACGAGGCCGCCGCAATGTTGCCCCGCATCGCCATCCAGAAGCCCGATCGCGTGATCGGCAAGGACACGGTCTCCAACATGCAATCGGGCGTCTTCTGGGGCTATGTCGCCCTGATCGAGGGCCTGGTCGCACGCATCAAGGCGGAGTGGGGGAAACCCATGACCGTCATCGGCACCGGCGGCGTCGCTTCGCTGTTCGAAGGGGCCACCACATCCATCGACCGGTTCGATCCGGACCTGACCATCCGCGGCCTTCTCGAAATCTGGCGGCGGAATACCCACTCTAAGGACGTATGAAAAAGCAAACCAACGACGAGTTCGTCTTCCTGCCCCTGGGCGGGTCGGGCGAAATCGGTATGAACCTGAACCTGTACGGCTACGGCCCCGAGGCGAACCGCGAGTGGATCGTGGTCGACGTGGGCGTGACCTTCGGCGACCTTTCGACGCCCGGCGTCGACGTGATCGTGCCCGATCCCGCCTTCCTGGAAGGCGAGACGATCCGCGGCATCGTCCTGACCCACGCCCATGAGGACCATATCGGCGCCTTGGGCTGGCTGTGGAGCCGGATGAAGGCGCCGCTGTACGCCACGCCTTTCACCGCCTACCTGATCCGCGAGAAACTGCGCGAGGCCGGGATCCTGGACCAGGTCCAGCTGATCGAGGTGCCGCTGGGCGGGACGGTCAACCTCGGCAAGTTCGACGTCACCTTCGTCACCATGACCCACTCGATCGCCGAGCCGAACGGCCTGGCCATCAAGACGCCGCTGGGCACGGTGCTGCACACCGGCGACTGGAAGATCGACGAGGACCCCGTCATCGGCGAGGTCACCGACGCCGGCGCCATCACCCGGCTCGGCGACGAGGGCGTGCTGGCCATGGTGTGCGATTCCACCAACGTCTTCGTGGACGGGACGGCGGGATCCGAGGGCATGGTCCGGGAAAAACTGTCCGAGCTGATCAGCGGGCTGAGGGGACGCATCGCGGTCGGCTGCTTCGCGTCGAACGTCGCCCGCATGGACAGCGTGATCCGCGCCGCCGAGAAGGCCGGCCGCCGCGTGTCGCTGGCGGGTCGGTCGATGCACCGCATCACCGCCGCGGCGAAGCATGTCGGGATGCTGAACGACATCAAGCCCTTCCTCTCCGAGCAGGAAGCCCGTGTCTGGCCAGCGGACGATATTCTGTATCTCTGCACCGGCAGTCAGGGCGAGGTCCGCGCCGCCCTGTCCCGCGTCGCCGAGGGCACGCACCCCTACATCAAGCTGAGCAAGGGCGATCACTGCATCTTTTCGTCGCGGGTCATCCCCGGCAACGAGCTGTCGGTCGGTCGTCTGCAGGACAAGCTCGCGGATCGCGGCGTGCGGCTCTACACCGAGAAGGACCACCCGGGCATCCACGTCTCCGGCCACCCCTGCCGGGAGGAGCTGAAACAGATGTACCAATGGGCGCGGCCGAAGATCGCGGTCCCGACCCACGGCATGCGCCGCCATCTGGCCGAGCATGCGAACCTTGCGAAGGACATGGGCGTGCCGGAGACGGTCACCCCTCGCAACGGCGACATGGTTCGCCTGGCCCCCGGGCCCGCGGCCATCATCGACGAGGTCCCGAGCGGCCGKCTGTATGTCGACGGCGGSCGYCTGGTCACCGAACAGGGCGAGGCCCTGCACGAGCGSCGTCACGCCTCGACCAACGGCGTGCTGATCGTCAGCTTCGCCATGGACAAGCGCGGCAAGATCGTCAGCTTCGCCATGGACAAGCGCGGCAAGATCGTCAGCGACATCGACGTGCGGGTCCGCTGGTCACCGAACAGGGCGAGGCCCTGCACGAGCGGCGTCACGCCTCGACCAACGGCGTGCTGATCGTCAGCTTCGCCATGGACAAGCGCGGCAAGATCGTCAGCGACATCGATGTGCGGGCCATCGGCCTGCCGGGCGACGCCGAATCGCCGCTGGGCGATGCCCTCGACGATCTGGCCGAACGCGCCGAACAGGCGGTGATGAAGCTGAAGGGCGCGGCGCTCGAGGACGAGATGGTCATCGAACAGGCCGTCTCGCGGGCGCTGAAGAAGGCCAGCCAGCAGATCTGGGACCGGCGGCCGATCGTCGAGACGATCATTCTGCGGATGTAATCGGGGCAGTCAGGCCTTTGAACCGGCGGGTTCGCTTCCTATAAGGAGCCGAATCCGCCGCCCAGGACCGCCCCATGCCCGACGCCCCGCCCGAGTTTCTCTACAAGCGCGTCCTGCTGAAGGTCTCGGGCGAGGTGCTGATGGGCGATCAGGCCTATGGCATCGACCAGAAAACCGTGGCGACCGTGGCCCAGGCCGTGGCCGACGTGGCCCGCGAGGGCGTCGAGATCTGCCTCGTCATCGGCGGCGGCAACATCTTCCGCGGACTGAGCAAGGCCGCGGGCGACATGGAGCGCGCCACCGCCGACTATATGGGCATGCTGGCGACCGTCATGAACGCCCTGGCCATGCAGGCGGCGCTGGAGAAGATCGGCGTCCAGACCCGGGTGCAGAGCGCCCTGACGATGAACGCCGTGGCCGAGCCCTATGTGCGCCGTCGCGCCCTGCGCCATCTCGAAAAGGGCAGGGTGGTGATCTTCGCCGCCGGCGTCGGCGCGCCCTTCTTCACGACCGACTCGGGCGCCGCCCTGCGCGCCGCCGAGATGGGCTGCGACGCCCTGCTGAAGGGCACCAGCGTGGACGGAGTCTACACGGCCGACCCCAAGAAGGACCCGGCCGCGACGCGGTACGAGACCCTGACCTATCACGATGTCCTGGCCAAGGACCTGAAGGTCATGGACGCCTCGGCCATCGCCCTGATGCGTGACTCCGGCATTCCGATCGTGGTCTTCTCTATCCGGGAAGACAATTCGCTGCGCCGGACGTTGACGGGGGAGGGGACCTTTACGGTCATCTCTTCCAAAAAGGCCGCCTGAGCCTTCAAAGCCAAGAAAACGCGAGAGAAACGACCATGGCCAAGCCTGACCTGAAAACCTATCGCGAGCGGATGGACAAGTCCGTCGCCGCCCTGAAGGAAGAGTTCAACGGCCTGCGGACCGGCCGGGCCAACGTCGGCCTGCTGGATCCCGTGCAGGTGCAGGCCTACGGCTCCAACGCCCCGTTGAATTCGGTCGCCGCCATCAGCGTGCCCGAGCCGCGCATGATCTCGGTCAACGTCTGGGACAAGTCGATGGTGGGGCCGGTCGAGAAGGCCATCCGCGCCGCCGGCCTGGGCCTGAACCCGATCGTCGACGGCCAGACGCTGCGCATTCCGGTGCCGCCGCTGACCGAGGAACGCCGCAAGGACCTGGCCAAGCTGGCCGGCAAATACACCGAGCAGCAGAAGATCGCCGTCCGCAACGTGCGCCGCGACGCCAACGAGGACCTGAAGAAGGCCGAAAAGGCCGGCGAGATCAGCCAGGACGAGCAGAAGAAGATGGAGACCGAGGTCCAGAAGGACACGGACGCGGCGATCAAACGCATCGACGAGGCCTTGAGGGCCAAGGAAGTTGAGATCATGCAGGTTTGACGGCGCGAATTGCCGTAGGATAAGCGCCGATGCCCGCCAACCTTCCTCATCCCGCCGCGCCGACTGACGGGCCGCGCCACGTCGCCCTGATCATGGACGGCAACGGCCGCTGGGCCGAAGCGCGTGGCCTGCCGCGCGCCATGGGGCATCGCGAAGGCGTGCAGGCGCTGAAGCGCACCGTTCAGGCCGCGCCGGCGCTCGGCATCACCTGCCTGACGGTGTTCGGCTTCTCGACCGAGAACTGGCGCCGACCCGCGGAGGAGGTCTCCGACCTGATGGGACTGGTCCGGTCCTACGTCGCCAGCGACCTGAAGCGGCTGGAGCGCGAAGGCGTGAAGGTGCGGGTGCTGGGGCGGCGCACCGGCCTGCCCGCCGATATCGCCGCCATCATCGACCGGGCCGAGGCGACCACGGCCCACAACGACAAATTCATCCTGCAGGTCGCCTTCAACTACGGCGGCCGGGCCGACATCGTCGATGCGGCCCAGCGCCATATCGATCTGGTGATGGCCGGCAAGGCCAGGGGACCGCTGGATGAGGACGCGCTGGGTCAGGGTCTTTCGACCGCCGGCGCGCCGCCGGTCGATGTGATCGTGCGCACCTCGGGCGAGCAGCGGCTGTCGAACTTCCTGCTGTGGGAAGCCGCCTACGCCGAGCTGGTCTATCAGAACGTGCTCTGGCCCGACTACGGCCCCGACGCCCTGGCGGACGTGGTCGAACAATACCGTAACCGGGACCGGCGTTTCGGCGGACGCGCGACGTCGAGCCCGGCGCCCGCCCTCGCGGCCGGCTGATGGCGGTCAAGGCGGGCGACATTGGCCTGAGGGCCGCATCGGCCGTCGTGTTGGCCCCTGCCGCCGTTCTGGCCATCTGGGCCGGCGGCCTGTGGTTCCTGGGCCTGATGCTGCTGGCCTGCGCCCTGCTGGCGGTCGAATGGGCGACGATGAGCGCCGCGAAGGCGTGGCGGGTCATGGCCGGGGCGGTGGCCTTCGGTCTGGTCGCCGGCGTCGTGGCGGCCCACGCCGAGCAACTGTCTCTCGCCCTGGTGATGCTGGTCTTCGGGTCCGTGGCTGCGGGCCTGTTCGCGCGCAACCGCGGGCAGGAGGCTCTGGATGCGGCCTATGGGGTGCTCTACCTCGGCTGGCCTGCGGTGCTGCTGATATGGCTGAGGGATGTCGACAGTCAGTCGGGGCTGGCCTGGACGGTCTCCGCCTTCGCCATCGCCTGGGCCTCGGACATCATGGCCTATCTGGTCGGCAGCCTGGTCGGCGGGCCCAAGCTGTGGCCGCGCTTCTCGCCCAACAAGACCTGGTCCGGCTTCATCGGCGGTCTGGTCGCAGGGACGGCCGCGGGCGCGCTGCTGGCCATGTATCTCGACATGGGCGTCAATCCGGCCTGGGGCGCGGTGCTGGGACTGGCGGCGGCGCTGGCGACCATGGCCGGCGACCTGTGGGAATCGGCCCTGAAGCGACGCTATGGCGTCAAGGACGCGGGCAAGCTGATCCCGGGCCACGGCGGCCTGCTGGACCGGGTCGACGGCCTGATGTTCGCGGTCGTGGTGGTGGCCTGCGGGCGGCTGCTGGCCGGCGTGTTCGGAGGGGGCGCGTGATCCGGCGGCGCGTCACGGTTCTGGGCTCGACCGGATCGGTCGGCTGTTCGACCCTGGACCTGATGCACCAGATCCAGGCGGCCGGTACGGGCGCCTTCGAGGTCGTCGCCCTGACGGGGGGAGCCAATATCGCCCGGCTGGCGGAACAGGCCCGTCGCTGGAAGCCCGGCATCGCGGTGACGGCGGACCCGTCCCGGCTGCAGGAGCTGCGCGACGCCCTGGCCGGAACGGGCGTCGAAGCCGCGGCCGGCGACGAAGCCGTCATCGAGGTTGCGACCCGGCCGGCGGACTGGATCATGGCGGCCATCGTCGGCGCCGCCGGCCTGCGTTCGGCCTGGGCGGCGGCCGCGACAGGGGCGACTCTGGCGCTGGCGAACAAGGAAAGCCTGGTCTGCTGCGGCCCGGCGCTGATCCAGCGGGTGCGGCAGTCCGGCGGGCGGCTGATCCCGGTGGATTCGGAGCATTCGGCCATCCACCAGGTCTTCCCGCATGAGGCGCCGGAGCGGGTGGCGAAGCTGGTGCTGACGGCGTCCGGCGGACCGTTCCGCACCATGCCGCGCGAAACCCTGGGCGCCATCACGCCGGAACAGGCCGTCGCCCATCCCAACTGGAGCATGGGGGCCAAGATCTCGGTCGACAGCGCGACGATGGCCAACAAGGGGCTGGAGGCGATCGAGGCGGCCTATCTGTTCGACATGCCGGCCGAGCGGATCGAGGTGGTGGTGCATCCCGAGTCCATCATCCACAGCATGGTCGAATACGTGGACGGCTCGACCCTGGCGCAGATGGGGCCGCCGGACATGAAGACGCCGATCGCCTACGCCCTGGCCTGGCCGGACCGCGTCGCCTGGCCGGCGCCGCGACTGGACCTGGCCGCGCTGGGCCGGCTGACCTTCCAGGCGCCCGACGAGGAGCGGTTCCCGGCCCTCAGGCTGGCCCGGCAGGCGCTGCAGGCGGGAGGGGCGGCCCCGACCGTGTTCAACGCCGCCAACGAGGTCGCGGCCCTGGCGTTTCTTGACCGTCGGCTGGGCTTTCTCAATATTGCCGCAGTCGTCGCCGACACCTTGTCGCGCGTGACGGCCCAGCGGGCGGTTTCCTGTTCCGACGATGCGTGCGACGCGGCCCTCGAGGTTGATGCGCAGGCGCGGCGGACGGCGGAATCGATCATCCAGGGCATCGCGGCGGCAGCCTGACGGCGGAGGGGACCCTTATCGGCATGACGGGCTTTCTTGGTCAGGCATTGCTCTACATCGTACCCTTCCTGCTGGTGCTGACGTTCATCGTCACCATCCACGAGCTGGGCCATTTCCTCGTCGCGCGCGCCTTCGGCGTGAAGATCGACCGTTTCTCCATCGGCTTCGGCAGGACCATCGCCGCCCGGACCGACCGGCGCGGAACCGAATGGCGGCTGGCCTGGCTGCCGCTGGGCGGATACGTGAAATTCGCCGGCGATCTGGACGCCTCGAGCGTGCCCGACCAGGCCGGCCTGGCGGAACTGCGCCAGCGCGTCGTCGCCGAGAACGGAGCGGGGGCCGAACGCGACTATTTCCATTTCAAGCCGATCTGGCAGCGTGCCCTGATCGTCGCCGCGGGCCCGGCCGCCAACTTCCTGCTGGCCACCGTGCTTTTCACCATCCTGTTCAGCGTCATCGGCGAACAGATCGTCGCGCCCCGCGTGGCCGTGGTTGCGCCGGGCAGTCCGGCCGCCGCCGCGGGCTTCCTGCCCGGGGACCGGATCACGGCCATCAACGGCCGTCCGGTCGAGGAACAGGCCGAGGTCACGCAGACGGTGATCATGAGCGCCGGCGACCCCCTGCGGTTCAGCGTGGATCGCGCCGGCCGGCGGCTGGAGCTGGTGGCGACGCCGCAGCGACAGCTCGAGAACGACGAACTGTCGGGGCGGGTGCGCGTCGCGCGCATCGGCCTGGCGCTTCAGCCCCTGCGAGAGGACTACCGGTTTCGCCGCCTGAACCCGCTGGAAGCGGCCGGGAAGGGCGCGGAGATGATCGGGACGACGGTCGGGACGACCGGCACCTACATCGGCCGCATCTTCACGGGCAAGGAATCGGGCGATCTGCTGAGCGGGCCCATCGGAATCGCCCGGGCCGCCGGCGGCGTCACCCGTCAGGCTGTGGCTGCGAATCCCGACCCCGGCTATATCGCGGCGAACCTGGCGCTGACGTTTCTTCAGTTCGCCGCCATAGTTTCGATCGGAATTGGCATTGTTAATCTGCTGCCGATTCCGGTTCTGGATGGGGGCCACCTGCTGTTGATTCCGGTTCTGGATGTTGCAAAAGCTGAGCCTGTTCAAATTCCTCGGCGGGCTCGCATGACGAGCCGACGCCAGCCCCCGATGGTCCCCCGCATGATCCGACAAGACGCGTCCGCCCTTCACTTCGCCCGGCGCCTGAGCCCGAGCTTGCTGGCCCTTGCGGTCGCGGCCGGTCTGGCCGGGCCGGCCCTGGCCCAGACGGCCCCGGCTATCCAGCCCGGCGCGCCGATCGAAGCCGCGTCGGCGCCCCAGGCCGCGCCGGTCCAGGAAGAGCGGCTTGTGATCAACCGGATCCTGGTGCGCGGCAACCAGCGCATCGACCAGACGACGGTCCTGTCCTACCTGCCGATCCAGCCCGGCGACACGGTCGACGCCTCGGTGCTGGACGTCGCCGTCCGCACCCTGACCCGGACCCAGCTGTTCGCCGATGTCCAGCTGGGCGTCTCGAACGGCGACCTGATCGTCCAGATCGTCGAGAACCCCATCATCAACCAGGTGGTGTTCGAGGGAAACAGCGCGCTCAGCGAGGACAAGCTCACCGAGGAGGTCACCCTGAAGCCGCGCGGCATCTACACCCGCGCCCGCGTCCAGGAGGATGTCGGCAAGATCGTCGAGCTCTACCGCCTCTCAGGCCGGATTTCGGCGACGGTGACGCCCAAGCTGGTCCAGCTGGACCAGAACCGGGTCGACGTGGTGTTCGAGATCGACGAGGGCCCGGAAACCGGCGTTCGCGCGATCACCTTCCTTGGCAACACCGCCTTCTCGGACAATGACCTGCGCGGCGTGATGGTGACCCAGCAGTCGGCCTGGTACCGCCTGTTCACCACCAATGACAATTACGACCCCAACCGCCTCGACTACGACCGGGAGCAGCTGCGAAAATTCTACACCAACCGCGGTTACTACGATTTCCGCGTCCTGTCGGCGATTTCGGAACTGGCGCCCGACGACGGCGCCTTCGGCATCACCCTGACGGTGGACGAGGGCGACCGGTATAATTTCGGCACGGTCGACGTGGTCACCGAGAACGACCGGCTGAATCCGGACTTCCTCAAGATGCTGCTGCCGATCCGGACCGGCGACCTCTACGAGAGCGACAAGATCGAAACGGCGGTCGACGCCCTGACCTTCGCCGCCGGATCCGCGGGCTACGCCTTCGTCGAGATCGAGCCCACCTACAAGGCCAATCCGGAGACGGACACGGTCGATGTCACCTTCAACGTCAAGGAAGGCCAGCGGGTCTACGTCGACCGGATCAACGTGATCGGCAACACCCGCACCCTGGACAACGTCATCCGCCGCGAGATGATGCTGACCGAGGGCGACGCCTTCAACCGCACGCTTCAGGAGCGCTCGCGCAACAATCTGCGGGCCCTGGGCTTCTTCAAGGACGTCACGGTCGAGGAGGCGCGCGGTTCGGCGCCGGACCGCTCGGTCATCAACGTCACCGTCACGGAACAGCCGACGGGCGAACTTTCGGTCGGCGCGGGCTTCAGCTCAGTCGACTCCTTCGTGGTCAACCTCGGCATCACCGAGCGGAACTTCCGCGGTCGCGGCCAGAACGTCGTGGCCCGCCTGGAATGGGGCTCGTTGCGCCAGCAGATCGACTTCCGCTTCACCGAGCCGAAATTCCTCGGCCGCGACCTTCGCGCCGGTTTCGACGCCTTCCATTCGCGCTACGACCTCAGCGAATATTCGTCGTATGACTACCGCTCGACGGGCGGAGGCGTGCGTCTGTCGTATCCGTTGAACGGCTACACGCTGCTGAGCACCCGCTACTTCCTCAAGAGCGACGAGATCATCGTCCCGCAGGGCTACTGCACGCCCGGCGGGTCCGGTTCGACGGCGCTCTGCGACCAGGTCGGTTCGTTCCTCAACTCGTCGGCGGGCTACACCCTGATCGTCGACCGCCGGAACGACCCCGTCCGGCCGACGCGCGGCTGGACCGGGTCCTTCCGCCAGGACTTCGCCGGCATCGGCGGGGACGTGAACTACATCAAGACCGAGGGCGACGTTTCGGCCTATTGGGGCATCACCCCCGAATGGGTGGTCACCGCTACCGCATCGACCGGCTATATCGCGGGCTGGGGCGGCGATCCGATCCGCATCAACGACCGCTTCTTCAAGGGCGGCAACAGCTTCCGCGGCTTCGAGACCGCCGGCCTGGGTCCCCGCGACCTCAACACCACTGACGCCCTGGGCGGCAATTTCTACGCGATCGGCACGCTCGAGCTGACGGTCCCGAACTTCCTGCCCGAGCAATACGGCATCCGCACCTCGCTGTTCACCGATGTGGGCACATTGGGAGTCCTGGACGACCGCTATACGGTGAATTCGCTGGGCAATCCGGATCCCGGCATCGTTGATGACCTTGAGCTGCGCGCCTCCGCCGGCGTCAGCATCCACTGGCGCTCGCCCATGGGCCCGATCCGCTTCGACCTGAGCCACATCCTCGGCAAGGAAGAATACGACAAGACAGAAACGTTCCGCTTCTCGACATCCACCCAGTTCTAATTGCGGGACACGGTTCCGCTCAAAGGTCCAAGATGAAATTGTTCGCTCTCGGCGCTTTCGCGCTCGCTTCGCTGGCCGCCGGTTCGGCCGCCGCCCAGGCCCAGGCTCCGGCCAACCCCGGCCCGGCGATTGCCGGCGTCTGCATCTTCCACAACGACCGCTTGCTGGCCCAGTCCACCGCCGGCCAGTCGGTCCAGGCCGGCATGCAGCGTCTGGTCACGGAAGTGCAGGGCGAGCTCCAGCCCTACGCCGCCACGATCCAGACCGAGGCCCAGCAGCTGCAGCAGGGCGGCGCCGCCGCCGATCCGCAGGGCACGCGCCGTCAGGCGCTGCAGCAACGCGCCCAGGAGGCCCAGCAGCTGGAGCAGACCCGCCAGCAGGAGCTGCAGTACACCCAGCAGCTTCAGATCCGCGCCATCGCCCAGGCCGCCGATCCGATCCTGGTCGCCGTCTACCAGGAGCGTGGCTGCGGCCTGCTGCTGGACCGCTCGGCCGTCTATATCGCCAACCCGGCGATGGACATCACTGACGTGGTCATCCAGCGCCTGAACACCGCCCTGCCGTCGCTGAGCTTCAACCGCACCCCGGTGCCGGTGCAAGCGCCGCAGCAGTAAGCTTTTCCATGCCCGATCCGCGCTTTTTCGACAGCCTGCCGGCGCTCAGCGTCGCCGAGCTGGCCGGGCGGATCGGGGGCGAAGTGCACAGAGGCGGAGACCGTCAGGTCTCCGCCGTCGCGCCCCTGGCGTCTGCGGGGCTGACCGACGTCGCCTTCCTCGGCGACCGAAAATTCCAGGCAGCTCTGGCCGAAACCCGCGCCGGCTGCGTGATCGTGCCCCCCGGCGCGGTCGAGTTCGCGCCGGCGGGCGCGGCGGTGATCGTCTCCGGCGAGGCCCCGGCCGCCTGGGCGCGGGCCTCGGTCCTGCTTCACCGGCCGATTCCGCTGGACGTGGCGGTCAAGCGCGATGAGGCCGTCGAGGACGGGTCCGTCGTCCTCGAACCGGGCGTGGTCCTGGGCGCGGGCGTTCGTATCGGAAGTGGAACGCGTATCGGCGCCAACACCGTCGTCGGGCCCGGCGTGCAGATCGGGCGCGACTGCCAGATCGGCTCGAACGTCACGGTCGGATTTGCCCTGATCGGGGACCGGGTGAAAATCTATTCCGGCGCGCGGATTGGCGAACAGGGATTCGGCGCGACGGGATCGCGGGCGGGCCCGGTCGATATTCCGCAGCTGGGACGCGTTATCCTGCAGGACGGGGTCACCGTCGGCGCCAACTCCTGCATCGACCGCGGGGCCTATGACGATACGGTCATCGGCGAGAACACCAAGATCGATAATCTGGTCATGATCGCCCACAACTGCATCATCGGCCGCAACTGCCTGATGGCGGCCAACACCGGCATCTCGGGTTCGGTGATCGTGGGCGACAACGTCATCTTCGGGGGCAAGGCGGGGATCGGCGACCATATACGGATCGGCGAAGGCGCCCGCGTCGCGGCCGGCGCCGGGGTGCTGGCCGACATTCCCGCCGGCGAGACCTGGTCGGGCTATCCGGCCAAACCTCTGCGTCAGTTCTTGCGCGAAACGATCTGGCTCGCCAAACAGGCGTCCGGAAAGGCGCGTTCGTAAGCGTCGTCGGCGAGGAAGGCCGCAGGATGAGCGACGAAGGCAAGATCGACTACGCCGAGGTGATGCGGCGCCTGCCTCACCGGTACCCCTTCCTGCTGATCGACAAGGCCGAGGACTTCGTGCCGAACACCTCGATCACCGGCATCAAGAACGTCACCCACAACGAGCCCTATTTCCCGGGCCATTTCCCCATCGACCCGGTCATGCCCGGGGTGATGATCGTAGAGGCCATGGCCCAGACGGGGGCCCTGCTGATGTCCAAGTCGATGGACGTGACGGTCGAGGGCAAGGTGATCATGTTCATGTCGATCGACGGGGTCCGCTTCCGCAAGCCGGCCCGGCCCGGCGACCAGCTGAGGATGAAGGTGGTGGTGACCAAGATCCGCGGCGACATCTTCAAATTCCGCGGCGAGACCTTCATCGACGGCAAGCTGGCGTCCGAGGCCGACTTCGCCGCCATGATGGTCACCGTCGACAAGCCGGTGAACGCGTGAGCCGCATCCACGCCACGGCGGTCGTCGACGCCGGCGCGCGGATCGCCGATGGCGTCGAGGTCGGCCCCTGGTGCATCGTCGGCCCGGGCGTGGTGCTGGAGACCGACGTGCGGCTGGTCAGCCATGCTGTGGTGCAGCAAGACACGACCGTCGGCGCTCGAACGATCATCCATCCGTTCTCCGTGATCGGCGGAGACCCGCAGCACGGCGGCTACAAGGGCGAACCGGTTCGGCTCGAGATCGGGGCGGACTGCCTGATCCGGGAACACAGCACTTTCAACCGCGGCACGCCCGTCGGCGGCGGGCTGACCCGCATCGGCAAGGGTTGCCTGTTCATGACCGGGTCCCACGTCGGCCATGACGCCATTGTCGGGGACCATGTCACCTTCGCCAACCACGCCACCCTGGGCGGCCATACGGAGATCGGCGACCGGGTCTTCCTGGGCGGTCTGGCGGCGGTCCACCAGTTCGGGCGGGTCGGGCAAGGGGCCATCATCGGCGGACTTGCGGCGGTGACGAGAGACGTCATTCCGTATGGTTCGGCCTGGGGCAACCACGCCCGCCTGCACGGGCTGAACCTGATCGGTCTGAAGCGGAAGGGGTACGACAAGACGGCGATCCGCCGCCTGCTGGCCGCCTATCGCGACCTGTTCGAGGGCGGCGGGACCTTCGCCGGGCGGCTGGATGCGGTCGAAGGCGCCTATGCCGACCTGCCCGAGATCATGGAGATCACGGCCTTCATCCGCGCGGCCGGCAAACGGCCCCTGTGCCTGCCGGGCGAATGAGCGGTCCCGGCGGCAAGCTGGGTCTGATCGCCGGCGGCGGCGCCCTGCCCATATCGGTGGCGGCGCGGTGCGAGGCCGAGGGCCGGCCAGTGTTCGTGGTGCGGCTGACGGGTTTCGCCGATCCGCATCTGGCGCGCTATCCCGGCATAGAGGCCGGCATGGCCGAGATCGGCAAGGTGTTGTCGGCGCTGAAGAAGGCGGGCTGCGCGGCGGTGACCTTCGCCGGAACGGTCAACCGGCCGGATTTCAAGAGCCTGAAACCCGACTTCAAGGGCGCGACCCTGCTGCCGGGCATCGTGGCGGCGGCCAGCAAGGGCGACGACGCCCTGCTGCGCAAGATTCTGTCGGTGTTCGAGAACGAGGGTTACGCCATCGAAGGCGCCGACGACATTCTGGGCGGAGAAACCTTGCCCACCGGCGCCCTGGGCGCGATCGAGCCGTCGCCCGGACAGCTTTCCGATCTCAGGAAAGCGCTTCATATAGCGGAAAAGGCAGGCGAACTTGATATCGGTCAGGGCGCCGTCGTCTGCGACGGCCTGGTTCTGGCGGTCGAGGCGCAGGAGGGCACGGACGCCATGCTGGCCCGGGTCGCCGCCCTGCCGGCGGATTTGCGGGGCTCGGTCGCCGGCCGCAAGGGCGCGCTGGGCAAGGCGCCCAAACCGATCCAGGACCTGCGCGTCGACATGCCGGTGATGGGCGCGCGCACCGTCGAAATGGCCGCCGCGGCGGGCCTGGCGGGCGTCGGCGGCATCGCCGGCAAGCTGATCCTGATCGATCACCCCGCCATCGTCGAGGCCGCCGACCGGCTCGGTCTGTTCGTATGGGGAGAGCCGGGCCGATGAGCCGGCCGCTGAAGATCATGCTGGTTGCGGCTGAGGCCTCGGGCGACGCCCTGGGCGCCGGCCTGGCCGAGGCGCTGAAGGCGCGGCTGGGGCCGGACGTGGTCTTTGTCGGTGTCGGCGGCCCCCGGATGGCGGAGCAGGGTGTGCGAAGCCCCTTCGACATCGCCGAACTGTCCATTCTCGGCTGGCTTGAGGGGCTCAAGGCCTATGGCCTCGTCAGGCGACGCGTGACCGACACCGTCGCCCTCGCCGTCGCTGAAAAGCCTGACGCCGTGGTCCTGATCGACAGCTGGGGCTTCACCATCCGCGTCGCCCGCGCGCTGAGGAGGGCGCTGCGAGGCGTGCCGCTGATCAAATATGTCGGGCCCCAGGTCTGGGCCTCACGACCGGCGCGGGCGAAGACCCTGGCGGCCTCCGTCGATCACCTCCTGGCGCTCTACGCCTTCGACGCGCCGTGGTTCGAGCGCGAGGGGCTGCCGACGACTGTGGTGGGCTCACAGGCCCTGCATGTGGACTTCAGCGGCGCGGATCCGGCGGCCTTCCGGGCGTCGCGCGGCATCGCCGCCGACGCCGGCCTGTTGCTGGTGCTGCCCGGCAGCCGGCCTTCGGAGATCCGGTTGATGACGCCCGTCTTTGAGGCGGCCGTGGCCAGACTGAAGGCGGCCGACCCCGCGCTGGAGGTGGCCGTGGTCGCCGCGGGCACCGTCGCCGACGATGTCGCGGGACGGGTGGCGGGCTGGCCCTTCCGGGCGCATCTGGTGCCCGAGAGCGAGAAATACGCCGCCATGCGCGCCGCCACGGTCGCCCTCGCCACCAGCGGCACGGTGTCGACCGAACTGGCCCTGGCCGGCGCGCCCATGGTGATCAGCTACCGGTTTCAGCCGCTCAGCTATGCGATCATGAAGCCGTTCTTCACCGGCAAGTACGCGACCCTGTTCAACCATGCCGCCGGCGCCGAGATCGCGCCCGAACTGATCCAGAACGACGCCACGCCGGAAAAGCTGGCGGCGGCGGTCGGACGGCTGCTGGCGGATCCGGAGGCGCGCCGGGCGCAGGCGGCCGGGCAGACGGCGGCGCTGGACCTGATGGGACGGGAAGGCCGCGATCCGTCCGAGATCGCCGCCGACGCCGTGCTGCGCGTCATCGCGAGCAGGGCGGCCTAGCCGCCCTGGCGACGCCGGGCCAGCCGTATGGCGGCCGCCACGCAGGCCCCGAACAGGGCGCCTTCCAGACCGCCGGTGATGATCTGGCTGACCGGACCGAAACTGCTTTCGCCGAACAGGGCGCCTATCCGTTCAATCCCGAGGCGTGAATCAGGAAAGCCGTTGGCGAGTTGCTGAAGGCTGCCGCCCATGAGCCGGCCGCCGAGCATGGGGATCACCGCCCCGGCCGCTCCGCCCGCCAGACCTGCGACGGCGACGGCGTGGGAGGGCGACGAAGGCCCCCCGATCCGGAGGCCCAGCCAGACGCCGAAACCGATCGCGCCGCCGAGCAGGGCGCCCTCGGTGGCCCCGGTGATCTCGCCCGGGCTTTGGCCGAACAGCAGACTGAAGGCGTCGATGCCGATCAGCTTGACCACGGCGCCGGTCATCATCCCGCCGACGGCGCCGCCGAGCGTGCTCCCCAGCCAGGGTCGGCCGGTGGACATCGCCCCGCCTGCGATTCCGAGGCCTACGCCGCCGCCGCCCAGAAGGCCGACCACGGCCGTCAGGCAGACCAGCACAAGAATTATCGAGACCGCCCCCATGCCGGACTGCAGGGGCTGGGCGGCGACGATCAAGCCGTAGAACAGGCCGCCAAGGACCCCCGCGGCTCCGCCTCCGATCATTCCAGGTCCGGCGAACCGGACGACGTTCGACCAGGGCGAGAGGCCGGGAGCCTCCCGGCGCGATGGAGGAGCAAGATCCGCTTCGCCGCCGGGTTCCGGATCGATCCGCGTGACCGGCGCGATGAAGCGGTAGCCGTGCTTGGGCACGGTCTCGATGAATCGCGGATTGGCCGCGTCATCGCCCAGCTGCCTGCGGATGGTCCGGACGCATTGGGTCAGGGCTTCGTCGGTGACGGGCACGCCGCGCCAGACCTCGTCGAGGAAGCGATCCTTGGAAACCAGCCGGCCGTCCTCGCGCACCAGCATCGCCAGGGCGTCGAGATAGCGGGCGTTCAGTTCCACCGGCACGTGGTCCCGCGTCAGCAGCCTGTCGCCGGTGTCGAGCTGGAAGCGTTCGAAGCGAAAGCGGCCGTGCGCCATGTGTTCAGAAAGACCCCGGGTGTCGCCCAGCGTCCCCCATCAACGTCGGCAAGGCAATGGCCTGACATCCAACGAAAAACGCCGGAGCGAAGGCCCCCGGCGTCTTGTCGTGCGGGTCGTATCAGCCGCGACTGCTGATCGGCACGTAATCGCGTTCGGTCGGGCCGGTGTAGAGCTGGCGCGGGCGGCCGATCTTCTGGCCGGGGTCGGCCATCATTTCCTGCCACTGGGCGATCCAGCCGACGGTGCGGGCCAGCGAGAACAGCACGGTGAACATCGACGTCGGGAAACCCATCGCCGACAGGGTGATGCCCGAATAGAAGTCGACGTTGGGGAACAACTTTCTCTCGATGAAATATTCGTCGTTCAGGGCGATGCGCTCCAGCTCCTTGGCGACCTGGAACAGGGGGTCGTTGGGGTCGCCGACGGCGGCCAGCACCTCGTCGGCGCTCTCCTTCATCACCTTGGCGCGCGGGTCATAGTTCTTGTACACGCGGTGGCCGAAGCCCATCAGCTTGTATTTCTTGGCCTTCACGCCCTCGATGAACTCCGGGATCCTGTCCGGGGTGCCGATCTCCTTGAGCATGTTCAGCGCCTCTTCATTGGCGCCCCCGTGCGACGGACCCCACAGACAGGCGATGCCAGCGGCGATACAGGCGAAGGGGTTGGCGCCCGACGAGCCGGCCAGGCGGACGGTCGAGGTCGAGGCGTTCTGCTCGTGGTCGGCGTGCAGGATGAAGATCCGGTCCATGGCCCGGGCCAGCACCGGATTGACGACATAGTCCTCGGCCGGGACGGCGAAGCACATGCGCAGGAAATTCTCGGCGTAGGTCAGGTCGTTGCGCGGCGAGATGAAGGGCTGGCCGATATGATATTTGTACGCCCGGGCCGCGATCGTCGGCATCTTGGCGATCAGGCGGATGGCCGAGATGTTGCGCTGGACCGGATCGTGGATGTCCAGGCTGTCGTGATAGAAGGCCGACAGGGCCCCGACGGTGCCGACCATGATCGCCATGGGATGGGCGTCGCGGCGGAAGCCCTCGAAGAAGCGGTCGAACTGCGAATGCAGCATGGTGTGCATGGTGACGCTGCGCTCGAACGCCTCATACTGGGCGGCGGTCGGCAACTCGCCGTGCAGCAGCAGGTGGCAGACCTCGACGAAGTTGGACTGCGACGCCAGCTGGTCGATCGGATAGCCGCGGTGCAGCAGGGTGCCGATATCGCCGTCAATGAAGGTCAGGGCGCTTTCGCACGAGGCGGTCGAGGTGAAGCCGGGATCGTAGGTGAAGGCCTCGGTCGCGCCATACAGCTTGCGGATGTCGATCACGTCCGGCCCGGTGGATCCTGACAGGACCGGCAGTTCGACGCTCTTGTCGCGGAAGGTGAGGGTCGCCGAGCCGGCGGGTTTGGCTTGTTCAGTCATTGAAGCCCCTGGGGGTTTGGCGGAGACCGGCGCGGAGAGGCGCAATCCACGGTCTGATGAATTGTCAGATAGTCTGTTGCAGCGCATCATCCAAGCGCCCGAGGCTTTCTTCGCGTCCCAGGGCGGCGAGGGTTTTGGCGATGTCGGGCGAGACGCCGTCGCCCGTCAAGGCCGCGCGCACGGCGGGGCCGATCTTGCCGAAGCCGACGGCCTCCTCCTCGGCGAAGACCTTGAGCTCGGCCTCGAGCGCGAACACGTCCCAGCTGGCGAACAGTTTCAGCCGATCGCGCAGGCGGGCGATGCGTTCGCCCGATTCGCCCGCCAGCATCGGCAGGCCTTTTTCGTAGATCTTCAGAGGGCGCGGACGCAGGACGAAGGCGGTCTGGTCGGCCAGTTCCAGCACCGTCCTGGCCCGGTCTTTCACGAACGGCATCGCCGCGAGCAGGCGCGCCTCGTCGTCCGGGCCCAGGGCGTGGCCGCGGGCCAGATGCACGTCGAGCGTCATCTTGGCGAGCCGGTCGTCGTCGGCCAGCCGAATCCAGTGGGCGTTGACGTGGGCCAGCTTGTCGAAGTCCAGCCGGGCCGGCGCCTTGCCGACGCCGGTCAGGTCGAACCATTCCAGCGCCTGGGCGCCGCAGCTCCAGCGCCGTTTTCGCGCGGTCCTTCACGAACGGCATGGCTTTGAGCAGGCGCGCCTCGTCGTCGGGCCCCAGGGCGTGGCCGCGCGCCAGGTGGACATCCAGCGTCATCTTGGCCAGCCGGTCGTCATCAGCCAGCCGGATCCAGTGGGCGTTGACGTGGGCCAGCTTGTCGAAGTCCAGCCGGGCCGGCGCCTTGCCGACGCCGGTCAGGTCGAACCAYTCCAGCGCCTGGGCGTCGTTGAACAGYTCGTCGTCGCCRTGGGCCCAGCCCAGCCGGGCCAGRTAGTTGCGCATGGCCTCCGGCAGATAGCCCATTTCGGCGTATTCATGCACGGCCTGGGCCCCGTGGCGCTTTGACAGCTTGGCSCCGTCGGGGCCGTGGATCAGGGGGATGTGGGCGAAGCTCGGGCGGGCCCAGTCGAGCGCGTCATAGATCAGGCTCTGGCGCGCGGCGTTGTTGAGATGGTCGTCGCCGCGGATGACGTGGGTCACGCCCATGTCGTGGTCGTCCACCACCACGGCGAGATTGTACGTCGGCGCGCCGTCGGAGCGCAGCAGGACCAGATCGTCGAGATCGTCATTGGCCCAGCTGACCGTACCTTGCACCTGATCCTCGACCGTCACCTGGCCGGGCAGGGGGCGGCGGAAGCGGACGACGTGAGGCTGCGTCAGATCGTCGACGGAAGGTTCGCGGTCCCGCCACGGCGATTCGAACGTGCGCCGTTCGGCCTTGGCGAGGTCCCGCAGGCGACCGGTCTCTTCGGCAGAGGTGAAGTCTCGATAGGCGGCGCCCCGCTCCAGCAGGTCGTTGACCACCTCGCGATGGCGGTCGGCGCGGCTGAACTGGAAGACCGGCTCCTCGTCGGCGAACAGCTCCAGCCAGCTCAGGCCGTCGAAAATGGCCTTGACGGCTTCGTCGGTCGACCGTTCCCGGTCGGTGTCCTCGACTCGGACCAGGAACTTCCCGTTGCGTCCCTTGGCGTACAAATAGTTGAAAAGCGCCGTTCGGGCGCCTCCTATGTGCAGGGAACCGGTCGGCGAAGGGGCGAAGCGGGTGACGACGGCTGGCGTGGGAGCGGACGGGGAGGTCATGGCGGGCGTTATAGCGCCGACGCCGGCAAAGCCCAGCCTCGCCGCGCGCGGCCGGACCTTACTGTCGGATCAGTTCCGCGCACAGACCCTGCGGTGGCGGATGTGGGCGCCGGTGGCGTTCGGCGGCGGCTGCGCGGTCTATTTCGCGTTGAAGAGCGAACCGCCGGCCTGGCCGTTGCTGCTCGCCGCCCTGATCGCCGCCGCACTCTGGCTGGGCGCGCGGCGTCTGGCTCTTGGGCGCGTCTGGACCCTGCCGCTGCTGATGCTCGCCTGTTTCGCCCTCGGCTTCGCCGTGGCCAAGCTGCGGACCGACGCGGTCGCCGCGCCCATCGCTCCGGCCATGGCCGAGCCTACGGTGGTCGAGGGTTGGGTGGTCGATGTCGACAGTCCGGGATCGGCGGGGCCGCGCGTTGTGATCGCACCGGTGCGGATCCGGGGCCTGACGCCGGAGCAGACGCCGGTCCGCCTGCGCGCCACGGTCCGGGGCGAGACGCCGGCCCCGGGTCAGGCGGTGCGGCTGTTCGCGATCCTCAACCCGCCGCCGGCCCCGGCCAGTCCGGGCGCCTATGATTTCGGACGCAACGCCTTCTTCCAGAGCCTGGGCGGGGTGGCCTTCTCGCTCGGGGAGACACGGCCGGCGTATCTGACGCCCCCGCCGTGGCGGGTGCGGGCGGCGATGGCGGTCAACGGCATGCGGTTCGCGCTGGCCCGCCGCATTGTCGCGCGCCTGGGCGACCGGACGGGCGGAATCGCCGCGGCCATGACCACCGGGCAGGAGGCGTGGCTGAACCCGGACGACGTCGATGTGATGCGCGATTCCGGGCTGGCCCACATCCTGTCGATCTCGGGCCTGCATATGGCGGTGGTCGGCGGCTTCGCCTTCTTTCTGGTGCGGCTGCTGGTCGCCGCCTGGCCGTGGCTGGCGCTGCGCGTCCCGGGCAAGAAGGTCGCGGCGATCGGAGGGCTGCTGGCCGTGGGGACCTATCTGGTGGTGTCCGGCGCCCCGCCGCCCGCCGAGCGGGCGGCGATCACCGCCTCTATCGCCTTCCTCGCCATCCTGCTGGACCGGCAGGCGATCACCATGCACGCCCTGGCGGTCGCGGCCTTCGTGGTCCTGCTGCTGCAGCCCGAGGCGATCGTGACGCCCGGCTTCCAGATGTCGTTCGCGGCGACGGCGGCCCTGGTCGCCCTGGTCGAGGCCTGGCCGCGCCGGCCGAAGGAAATCTCCGCGCCCCTCCCGATCCTGATCGTCCAGCGGGCGGGCGCATGGCTGGCGGCGGCGGTGCTGGCCAGTCTGGTCGCGGGCGCCGCGACCGGACCGTTCGCCATGCAGCATTTCAATCGCACGGCCATGTACGGCCTCGCGTCCAATCTGGCGACGGCGCCGGTGTCGGACTTTCTGATCATGCCGATGCTGGCGCTGGGCGCCTTGCTGGAGCCCCTGGGCCTGGGCGGGCCCTTCCTGTGGCTGGCGGGGCAGGGGATCGGCCTGATGCTGGCCATCGGCGCCTGGACGGCGGGCCTGCCCGGCGCGGTCCGGACCGTGGCGAGCGCGCCGGACCTCGTCCTGCCGATCTCCTTCCTCGGCGTGCTGTTCTGCTGCCTGTGGCGCGGGCCGTTGCGGTGGCTGGGCCTGCCGTTCGCGGCGGCGGTCATGCTGTGGCCGCGCGCGCCGACGCCGGATGTCTGGATCGGCGACGGCGGGACCAACGCCGCCTGGGTTCAGGCAGGACAGACGATGGTCATGCGGCCGGGCGTGCGGCAGTTCGCGGTCGACGTCTGGTCGCGGCGGCGCGGGCTCCTGCCGCAGGAGCGTCCGTCGGAAGGCTGGACCTGCACCCGGTTCGCCTGCGCGCCAGAGGCTCCGGCAGCCGGGCCCCTGGCTCTGTGGTGGGGAAAGAAGGCGCCGTCCCCCGAACAGATCGACGCCCTGTGCCGCGCGGCGCCCGTGGTCAGCGCGCGCGCCGCCCTGACGGCCCTGCCGCCGTCATGCGACGGCCGTCTGGTGCTGGACGGCGTCGACTACGCCCGGGGCGGGGCGGTGGAGCTGTGGCGCGATGGGCCGCCGTCGGCCGGTCGCTGGCGCGCGGTGTGGGCGGCGGCCATGCGCGGCGACCGACCGTGGAGCCGGTTCGGCGATCCCGACGTCAGTGATAGCGGCGGATGAGTCCGACCAGCTTGCCCTGAACCTCGACCTGATCCGGGCCGAAGATGCGGGTCTCGTAGTTGCGGTTGGCGGGCTCCAGCGCGATCGAGCCGCCCTTCTTGCGCAGACGCTTGAGCGTGGCTTCCTCGCCCTCGACCAGGGCCACGACGATCTCGCCCGAGGTGGCGGTGTCGGTCGATTTGATGATCACCAGATCGCCGTTGAGGATGCCGGCCTCGATCATGGAGTCGCCCTCGATCTCGAGCATGTAGTGCTCGCCCGCGCCCAGCATGGCCTCGGGCACCGGGTAGCGGGCGGTCTCGTGCTCGATGGCGGCGATGGGCGTGCCGGCGGCGATCTTGCCCATCAGCGACAGTTCGCGGGTGTCGTTGGCGGGCTCGGCGGCCATGGGGCGTCCGCCGCCCTGGATGACGTCGGGACGGAAGGGCTGACGCCCGCGCGGCTGGGAGGTGGTGGCCTGTTCCGGGAGTTTGGTCACTTCCAGCGCCCGCGCCCGGTGGGCCAGGCGGCGGATGAAGCCGCGTTCCTCCAGCGCCGTGATCAACCGGTGGATGCCCGATTTGGACGCCAGATCCAGCGCCTCCTTCATTTCGTCGAAGGAGGGCGAGACACCCGTTTCCTTGATGCGCTCATGGATGAACATCAGGAGTTCGTGCTGTTTGCGCGTGAGCATGGCGTCGAATCGTCCAGAACAAGGCGTGAACCGTTGCCGATGTTCTGTAAGTGTTCTTGCCTAATGTCAACTTAACGGCGGGTGGGCGCCTACGACCGTTTCTGACGCATGCATCGCTTACTGTGACCGTCGTCGAAGCGCCGCGAGCCTCCTGAAGTCCGGTGCGTGAATGGAGTTGATGGGGTCAGATCGGAGAAGCAGGGTGAAAGCTTATGAATGTCAGTTGTTTGATCATTCCGACCTGGCCGGGCCAGAGTCCGGTGAGTCCGTAATGTCCGCACTTTTCGAGCGGACTCTCGGCCCCTCAGACCAGCAGTGCCCGCGTCGCCGCCTCGACGTCGGCCTGACGCATCAGGCTTTCGCCGACCAGAATCGCCTGGGCGTGGGCGTCCGACACCCGGGTCACATCGTCCCGCGTGAAGATGCCGCTCTCGGCGACCAGCAGGGCGTGGACAGGGCTCAGCATGGCCAGTCGTTCGGTGACCGCCAGATCGACCTCGAAGGTGCGCAGGGACCGATTGTTGATCCCCACCAGATCGCCGCCCAGCTTGCAGGCGCGGGCCATCTCGGTCTCGTCGTGAGTTTCGATCAGGGCGTCCATGCCGAACCGTCCGGCCTCGGCCAGCAGCTCGGCGGCGAGGGCGTCGTCGACCATGTCGAGGATGATCAGGATGCAGTCGGCGCCCAGGGCGCGGCTTTCGGCCACCTGCCAGGGGTCGACGAGGAAGTCCTTGCGCAGGCAGGGCAGGGCGACGGCGTCGCGAGCGGCGGTCAGGAAGGCGTCATCGCCCTGGAAGCTGGGGCCGTCGGTCAGGATCGACAGACAGGTCGCGCCGCCGCGCTCGTAGGCGCGGGCGAGCGCCGGTGGGTCGAAGTCGGCGCGGATCAGGCCCTTGGACGGGCTGGCCTTCTTGATCTCGGCGATCAGGGCGGGGCGGCCGGTTCCCTCGACGTGGCGCTCGAGGGCGGCGCGAAAGCCGCGGGGGGGCGAGGCGTGACGCGCCAGCGCCTCGACGGCGGCCTGCGAGGTCGCGGCCTTGCGGGCGGCCACCTCGTCCCGCTTGTAGGCGGCGATGCCGGCGAGGACGTCGCTCACGCCGGCTCTTCCGGTTCGGGGGCGTTGGTGGCGACTACCAGATCGTTCAGGGCCTTTGCGGCTCGACCGTCGTCGATGACCGCGGCGGCGATGGCGGCGCCCTCCTTCAGATCGGCGGCGCGGTCGGCGACGACCAGGGCGGCGGCGGCGTTGAGCAGGACGATGTCGCGATAGGCGCCCCGTTCGCCTGCCAGCAGATTGCGCAGGGCAAAGGCGTTCTCCTCGGCGTCGCCGCCGCGCAGATCCTCGATCGAGGCCCGGGGCAGGCCGGCGTCCTCGGGCGTGACGGTGAAGCGGCGGACGGCGCCGTCCCGCCATTCGGCGACCCCGGTAGGCCCCGTGGTGGTGAGCTCGTCCAGGCCCTGCCCATGCACCACCCAGGCCCGATCGGCGCCCAGCCGGCCCAGCACCTCGGCGAGCGGCTCCAGCAGGCGGGGATCATAGACGCCCATCACCTGACGCTTCGCAGACGCGGGATTCGAAAGTGGTCCCAGAAGGTTGAAAACCGTGCGGAAACCGATCTCGGCACGCACCGGCCCGACGTGGCGCATGGCCCCGTGGTAGGCGGGGGCGAACAGGAAGGCGATGCCGGCGTCATCCAGCGAGCGGCGCTGCTGGGCCGGGCTGGCGGCCAGGTTGACGCCGAGGGCCGCGAGCACGTCGGACGAGCCGGACTTCGAGCTCAGGGCCCGGTTGCCGTGCTTGGCGACCTTCAGACCGGCGCCGGCCAGAACCAGCGCGGCGGCCGTGGAGATGTTGAAGGTGTGCTGGCCGTCGCCGCCGGTGCCGCAGGTGTCGATGACGTCGTACGGATGGTCCAGTCTCAGAGCCGCGTCGCGCATCGCCGTGGCGAAGGCGGCGATCTCCTCCACCGTCTCGCCGCGGATCCGCAGGGCGGTGACGGCGGCGGCGACCTGGGCCGGGGTCGGCTCGCCGCGCAGGCAGGCGGCGAAGAAGGCTTGGGCCTCATCCGGGGTCAGGATGCGGCCGTCGACAAGCTTGGCCAGCAGGGGTTTGAAACCGTCGGCCATCTAGACCATCGCCCGGCGTTTGATGTTGGCGAGGTCGAGGAAATTGGCCAGCAGGTCGTGGCCATGTTCGGTGGCGATGGATTCGGGGTGGAACTGGACCCCGTGGATGGGCCGCGTCTTGTGCGCCAGCCCCATGATCTCGCCGTCGGCTGTCCAGGCGGTGACCTCAAGCACCTCGGGCAGGGTTTCGCGGCGCACCGCGAGGCTGTGATAGCGGGTGGCGGTGAACGGCGAGGGCAGGCCCCTGAACACGCTCCGGCCCGCGTGTTCGATCGGCGAGGTCTTGCCGTGCATCAGGGACTTGGCGCGGATCACCTCGCCCCCGAACGCCTGCCCCATGGCCTGATGGCCGAGGCAGACCCCGAAGATGGGCATGGCCAGCGGCGCGGTGTCGAGAATGGACAGGCAGACGCCCGCTTCATTCGGCGTGCAGGGACCTGGCGACAGCAGGACGGCTTCGGGCTTCAGGGCCCAGGCCTCGGCTGCGGTCAGGTCGTCGTTGCGCACCACGCGCGTCTCCGCGCCCAGCTCCGCGAGGTAGTGGACGAGGTTCCAGGTAAAGCTGTCGTAGTTGTCGACGACCAGGATCATGGTCTGGCTTCTAGGGGGTGCGGAGCGACGCGCCAAGCGCATCCCGCCGTAAGTCTTCGTTAACCGAACCGTCCCGAATTGGGATTGTGGAACGGAGACCGGCCATGACCGACAAGACCATCGCCAGGGCGCGCGTCCTGCTGACCCCGGCGCCGGCCCCGGCGAACCCCTATGCGACGCTGGGCGCGGCGGCGCTGGCGGCGACGGCGGCGGTGTTGATGGCCGGGGTGCTGGTCCTCGGACCGGGCGTGCGGTTCGACGAAACCGCAGTCTCGGCCCGGCCCTAGCGGTTGCCGAACGGATAGCGCCAGGCGTCTTCGGCCGCCCGCATGGGGGCCCGCGCCTTGGCCTGGGTCTCGGCGTATTCCGCGGCCGGATCGCTGTCGGCCACGACGCCCGCGCCGGCCTGGACATGGATCCTCCCGGCCGCGAACAGGGCGGTTCGCAGGACGATGCAGATGTCGGCCTCGCCGCCAGCGGAGATGTAACCCACGCCGCCCCCGTAGCCGACGCCGCGCTTGGTCGTCTCCAGCTCGTCGATGATCTCCATCGCCCGCACCTTGGGCGCGCCCGACAGGGTGCCGGCGGGGAGGGCGGCCAGAAGGGCGTCCACGGCGTCGAGGTCGGCGCGCGCGTCGCCCTGGACCTCGGAGACGATGTGCATGACCGAGCTGTAGCGTTCGATGCGGAAGCTCTCGACGACCTCGACGGTCCCGGGCGCGGCGACGCGGCCGACGTCGTTGCGGCCGAGGTCCAGCAGCATCAGATGCTCGGCCCGCTCCTTGGGGTCAGCCAGCAACTCGGCCTCCAGGGCGCGGTCGGCCTCGGGCGTGTCGCCGCGCGGGCGCGTGCCGGCGAGGGGGCGGATGGTGACCCGGCCGTCCTTCAGACGGACGAGGATCTCGGGGCTCGATCCCGCCAGCTGGAAGTCGCCGAAGTCGAGGAAGAACAGATAGGGCGACGGGTTCGAGCGTCGCAGGGAGCGGTAAAAGGCGAACGGATCGGCGCTCCAGGGCGCGGCGAAGCGGTGGCTGAGGACCACCTGGAAGATGTCGCCGGCGGCGATGTAGTCCTTGGCCCGCGCCACCAGTTCGCCGAAGTCCGCGGCGTCGACCGGTGAAGCGAAGTCGGGCGCGGAGGCCTCGACCGCGAGGGGGAGGGCGGGCAGGGGCGCGCGCAGTTCGGTCTCGAACGCGTCCAGCCGGTCGATGGCGGCGGCGAAGGCGGCTTCAGCGGTTCCGCCGCCGTCAGGGTAGGCCGCCGAAACGAGCACGATCTCGTGCCTGACGGAATCGAAGATGGCCACCAGGGTGGGACGGGTCAGGACAGCGTCCGGCAGATCCAGCGGATCCGGGTTCGCCGCGCCCAGCGGCTCGAGCAGCCGCACCATGTCATAGCCGAAGACGCCGAACAGGCCGGCGGCCATGGGCGGCAGATCGCCGGGCAGGTCGAAGCGCGAGGCGGCCATCAGCGTCCGCAGCGAGGCCAGGGCGTCGCCGCTCTCCGGCGTGAACCGGGCTTCGGCGATCGCGGGGCCGCGCGCCAGTTCAGCCCGACCGTCCCGGCAGCGCCAGACGGCGTCGGGTTCGCGCGTGATGATAGAATAGCGGCCGTTTACGGCCCCGCCCTCGACGGACTCCAGCAGGAAGGCGTGGGTCCGGCCGTGCCCGACCTTCAGGAAGGCCGAGACGGGGGTTTCCAGGTCGTCGACCAGCCGGCGGACGACGATGCGGGGAAGGCCGGCGGCCCAGCCGCGCTGGAAGCCGGCGAAGTCGGCCGCGTCGGCGTTCCGGCTCATTGCCCCGGGGCAGGAGCCGGACGCCGGGGCGCCGCAGCGCCCGCGGCCGCCGCGGGCGCCTCGGCGGGGAGGCCGAGGGCCATGCGGGCGAGGGCTTCGTCGTAACGGGCCTTCGAGCGCGCCGAGGCCGCCTTGAGCGCCAGCTCGCCGACAGCGTTCACATTGTCGCCGGCCATGCGCTGGCGGAACTGCTCGGCCACGGGCGCGGCCAGAACCGCCGAGGCCGGCGTGATCCGCTCGGTGCGGCCGATGACGAAGCTGTCGCTGGTGTTCTGCTGCGAGAACACCTCGCCGCGGGCGCTGCCGAACACGCCGGCAATGACGCCCTGGCCGTGCTCCTGGGCCGACTGACGGGTCAGACCGTTTCCGGTCCGGATGGTCGCGCCGGCCGAGGCGGCCAGGGCGGCGAGATCCTCGCCGCGGCGCGCGCGGGCGGCGAGGGCGTTGGCGCGGGTCGTCAGCAGACGGACGTTTTCGCGCAGCACCCATTGCTGGGCCAGCGGGGCGCGGATCGCGTCCAGGGGCGGCAGGGCGGCGGGGGTGACCTCGTCCACGCGGACGACGAAATACTGGCCCTGGCCCATGTCGATGACTTCGCTCTCGGCGCCCTTGCCCAGCGTCCACATGGTCTGGACCAGTTGGGGCGGCAGCGGCGGGTTGATGTCCTGACCGTTGCGCAGCTTGCCGTCCTGGCGGATGGCGGGAACCTGGATGATCCGGGCGCCGATCTCGGCCACCGCGGCGTCCAGCGTCTTGCCGGCCTGACGGGCCTTCTCATAGGCCTCGACGCGGCGATAGACGGCGGCGCGGGCATCCTCGGTGCGAAGTTCCTGGACGACCTGTTCGCGCACGTCGGCGAGGGTGGCGGGGCGCCCCGGGGTGATGGCGGTGACCTTGGCGACGACGAAGCCGACGCTGGCCTGGACCGGAGCGGACACCTCGTTGGCGGCGAGGCCGAAGACGGCGGCGGCGATGGCGGGGTCGCCAAGGGCGCTGCGCGGCGTGTCGGCGTAGTCAGCCGGCTGGATATTGTTGGCGCTGGCGACGGCGGCCGGCGCCTGGCCGGCCCGCAGGGCGGCGGCGATGCGGTCAGCGGCGGCGCGGTTCGGCGCCGTCAGGGTCACGAAGGTGCGCTTCTCGGGCAGGGACAGGGCGTCGCGGCGGAAGTTGAACCGCTCCTCGATCCGGGCCTCGCTGATCGCGGCGGGCGCCGCGCGGTCGTCGAACAGGACGACGGAGGCGGTGCGCGATTCGGGCAGGCGCAGCTCGGCCGCGTTCTGGTTCATGAAGGCGGTCAGCTGGGCGTCCGTCGGGGCCGGGGCCGTGCCGGCCATGGCCTGGGTGACTGTGAACCAGCGGCCGTCCCGGGTCTCCAGCGCCTGGCTGGCCAGGACCGCGCCATAGATGCGCGGCAGGCGCATGCCGGCGCCGAGGGCGGAGCCATAGTGCTGGGTGATGTACTGGTCGCGCAGCTGCGCCTCGAACATCTCGGGCGTGGCGTTGTTTTCCGCCAATTTGGACCGGTACTGGTTCTCGTCGAACTTGCCGGTGACCGAATCGAAGAAGCCCGGCGCCTGGCGGATCTGGCGCAGGACCAGTTCCTTGCCGGGGCGGATGCCCGTCTGCCAGGCCCAGTTCAGGAAGCCGAGCTGCTGCGCCCGCTGCTGCAGGTACTGGGTCAGTCCGCCCTCGCCGATCAGCTCCTCGAAGGTCAGGGCGCGTCCGGCCTGTTCCTGGGACTGCTGGAGAATACGGTCCATCTCGCCGCGGAATTCGGCCTGGCCGACACTGCGGTCGCCCGCCGTGATCACGTGCTTCGGTCCCAGGTTGCCCAGCACGTCCAGCTGGGTGCCCCCGGTGACGAGCAGCGCAAGCGCCAGAACGACAAGCAGGCCGATGGCCCATCTGGATTTGGCGAAGGTGCGGAATGCGGTGAGCATGGTCTGTCCTGGCGGAACGGCAGCGAGTGTCGCTTGGCCTATAGGGGGTGAGCGACCCGCACGGCAAGACGATGGCCATTCTTGTCGGGCCGCGTGGCTTGGCTTGGACGATCTCGCCGCATAGAAGGCGCACATGAAACAATCCGTGAAGCTGGTCGCCGGCAATTGGAAAATGAACGGTCTGGGTGCGAGCCTGACCGAGGTCGAGGCCCTGCGCGCCGCACTGGAGCGCGAGCCCGCAGCCTGTCGTGTGGCCCTGTGTCCGCCGGCAACCCTCATCGAGCGGATGGCGCGGGCTGCGGCCGGGGGCCCTATAGAGATCGGAGGTCAGGACTGCAGGGCCGAGACCCACGGCGCCTTCACCGGCGACGTCTCCGCGGCGATGCTGAAAGACGCCGGCGCGGGTCTCGTGATCCTGGGCCACTCGGAGCGCCGTCAGGGATATGGCGAGACCGATCTTCTGGTGTCGGCCAAGGCCGAGGCGGCGCTGTCCGCCGGACTGGCGCCGATCATCTGTGTGGGCGAAACGCTGGAACAGCGCGAGGCGGGGCGGGCGGTCGAGGTGGTGCGTTCGCAGGTCATGGCGTCCCTGCCGCCGGCGTTGACGGGCCGCGACTTCGCCGTGGCCTATGAACCGGTCTGGGCGATCGGCACGGGCCTGACGCCGACGCTGGAGCAGATCGAGGAGGTGCACCGCGCCGTCCGGGCCGCCATGATCGAACGGCTGGGGCTGGGGATCGCGGCGACGCCGATCCTGTACGGCGGCTCGGTCAAGCCGGACAACGCGATGGAGATTCTGGCCGTCGCGGAAGTCGGCGGCGCATTGGTGGGCGGGGCGTCGCTGAAGGCTGCGGACTTCCTGGGCATCGTCCGCGGCGCGTGATCCCGGGCCGTTTCGGCCCCCCTGGGCCGACAACCACGACCGGGGGGGAAAGCGCGTTTGCTCCCGTCCCGCATCAATGTTAGACGCCGCCGCTTGATCGGCGCGGGTGCGCGCCACACATATCGGCTGCCATGCTCCAGACCATTCTCCTCGTCGCCATGATCCTCATTTCGGTCGCGCTCGCCGGCGTGATCCTGATTCAGCGCTCCGAAGGCGGCGCCCTGGGCATGGGCGGAGGCCCGTCGGGCTTCATGACGGCGCGCGGCGCGGGCAATCTGCTGACCAAGACGACCTGGGTCCTGTCGATCCTGTTCTTCCTGTGCGCCATCGGGCTGACCATCCTGGGCAACGTCGAGCGCTCGAACCGTTCGATCGTCGACGCGGACGCGATCGGCGAGCTGGTCGCCCCGACGACGCCGCAGACCGCGCCGACGCAGGCTCCGGCCACCGCGGCCCAACCGGCCGCGCCCTCGCTGCAGGATCTGGAATCCAGCCTGTCTGGAACCGCTCCGGCGCCGGCTCCCGCCCAGCCCGCCCCGGCGCAGTAAGGATGAGCGGGGACCTTATCCCCGCCTTCCGCTCCCGCCCTCAAAGTCTCCGCAGTACGCCGCTCGAATCAGCGGTAGAGTGATCTCCCATGGCCCGTTACGTGTTCATCACCGGCGGCGTGGTTTCCTCATTGGGAAAAGGCCTCGCCTCCGCCGCTCCCTCATTGGGAAAAGGCCTCGCATCCGCCGCTCCGGCCTTGGGTCAGGCCGCCCTCGTCAACCCTCGGCGCGCTTCTGCAAGCGCGCGGCTACAAGGTTCGCCTTCGTAAGCTCGACCCCTATCTGAACGTCGATCCGGGCACGATGAGCCCGTATCAGCATGGCGAGGTCTTCGTCACCGACGACGGGGCCGAGACAGATCTGGACCTGGGCCACTACGAGCGCTTCACCGGCGTCTCGGCGGCCAGGTCGGACAACATCACCACGGGCCGGATCTATTCGACGATCCTCGAGAAGGAGCGGCGCGGGGACTATCTCGGCGCCACGGTCCAGGTGATCCCGCACGTCACCGACCAGATCAAACAATTCTGCCTGACGCCCGCCCTGACTGACGACGGGGAAGGCGTGGACTTCGTGCTGGTCGAGATCGGCGGCACCGTCGGCGACATCGAGGGCCTGCCGTTCTTCGAGGCCATCCGCCAGCTGGGCCAGGACCTACCGCGTGGCCAGTCGTGCTTCGTGCACCTGACGCTGCTGCCCTTCATCAAGACCGCCGGTGAGATGAAGACCAAGCCGACGCAGCATTCGGTCAAGGAGCTGCGTTCGATCGGCATCCAGCCCGACATCCTGCTGTGCCGCTGCGAATTCCCGATCCCGCCCGAGGAGAAGCGCAAGATCGGCCTGTTCTGCAACGTGCGCGAAAGCAGCGTCATCCAGGCGATGGATTCGGCCGATATCTACGCCGTTCCGCTGGACTATCACCGGGAAGGGCTGGACGCCGAGGTCCTCGCCCATTTCGGCATGACGGACGCGCCAGCCCCGGACCTGTCGATGTGGGAAGAGATCGCCCGGCGGCGCCTGCACCCCGACGGCGAGGTCACCGTGGCCGTGGTCGGCAAATACACGGTGCTGAAGGACGCCTACAAATCCCTGATCGAGGCCTTGCAGCACGGCGGGGTCGCCAACAACGTCAAGGTCAACATCGACTGGGTCGAGGCCGAGACCTTCGAGGGCGACCGCGAGGCCTGCGACGCCCGTCTGCAGGCGGCCCACGCCATCCTGGTGCCCGGCGGCTTCGGCGAGCGTGGTTCGGAAGGCAAGATCGAGGCGGCGCGCTTCGCCCGCGAACGCAAGATTCCCTATTTCGGCATCTGTTTCGGCATGCAGATGGCGGTCATCGAGGCAGCCCGGAACCTGGCGGGCTATCCGAAAGCCTCATCGACCGAATTCGGCCCGACGACCGAGCCTGTGGTCGGCCTGATGACCGAATGGACCCAGGGCAACCAGCGCGTCCTGCGCCAGCAGGGCGGCGACATGGGCGGCACCATGCGTCTGGGCGCCTATGACTCGACGCTGCGGCCCGGCTCGAAGATCGCGCAGATGTACGGTTCGACCACCATCAGCGAGCGGCACCGCCACCGCTATGAGGTCAACATCAACTATCGCGAGGCGATCGAACAGACGGGCGGCCTGACCTTCTCCGGCCTGTCTCCCGACGGCGTCCTGCCCGAGACCGTCGAGCGCGAGGACCATCCCTGGTTCATCGGTGTCCAGTATCACCCCGAACTGAAGAGTCGGCCATTCGCGCCGCACCCCTTGTTCGCCGGCTTTATTGAAGCGGCGGTGGTGCAGAGTCGGCTGGTTTGACGGGGGCGACAATCCCTTCGAACGGTCGACGGTGGCGGCAGCGGACGCACACTTGAGTGCCCGGCTGGCTTTTGCTGTCAACGTACATATGACCCTTGCGGGCGCATTTCAGTGACTCGAACACAGCCGCTTCCCCTCGTGTGTTTCGCCAAGTAACCATGTTACATTCGTCGTTGCGGTGCAAGCTCTGAACAGTAAACGCCGGTTTCAGGTCCCCGTGAACATGGTCCGGTCAGCCCTGACAGCTTCGAGGATCATGGCCGTAACCGCCCGGATCCGGGCCAGCGGCTTCAGGTCCGCATGAGTCACCAGCCACAGGCTGCGGTCCAGGTGCACGGCGTCCGGCAGGACCCGCCGCAGTCCGGCTTCACGCGCCGCGATGAAGTCCGGCAGCACGCACAGGCCGGCGCCGGCCAGGGCGGCCTGCAACTGGGCGATCAGGTTTGAACTCTGCAGGGCCACGTGAATGTCCACGTCCGGGGCCTGCATGTAGTCCAGCTCGGGCGCGTAGAGCAGGTCGCCAATATAGCCGATGAAGCGCTGACCGGCCATGTCGGCCCGCGTCAGGATCGGCGGACGCGCGTCCAGATACGAGGGGGCGGCGTACAGGCTCAGGCCGTAGTCGGTCAGCTTTCGCGACACCAACCGGCCTTCACGCGGCGCGCTGAGCGTCACGGCGATGTCGGCTTCGCGCTTGGACAGGCTGAGCACGCCGGAGATCGCCACCAGCTGGATATCAAGGCCGGGATGACGATCGGCCAGCCGCGCCATCAACGGAGCCAGGACATAGCTTCCGAACCCCTCCGGCGCGCCGATGCGGACCGTGCCGCTCAGCGCCTGGTCCGCCTCGCCGAGCTCATGGGCGGCGCGCAGGGTCAGGCTCTCGATCTTCTCGGCCGTCGGCATCAACCGCTCGCCATGCGGAGTCAGGGCGTAGCCGTGGGGGCTGCGATCGAACAGCTGGGCGCCCAGACCCGTCTCCAGCGCCGCGATGCGCCGCGCCACCGTCGTATGATCCATGCCGACGCGGACCGCCGCGGTGGTCAGTCGCCCGGTGCGGGCCACCGCCAGGAAGGCCCGCAAGTCATTCCAGTTGAAGTCCGCCATGGGCCTCCTTGTGCAAAAATGCACAACCGTTGCGCAAGTACTGGCATCGTCAGAACAGAAAAGCCATGAGATACCGCCGCTATCGAACGCGACTTCGTTCAGGGGACCTTCGTCATGGCTTTCGACTCCGCCGCCTACATGCCCGTCGCGCCCTCGCCGGTCGCGGCCCTCATCGAGGCCGCGGTGGAACCGTGTCCGGTCTGGGCCGCCGAGAACCCCGACCGCGCCCTTGCGTTGCTGTTTGTCGCCCCGCGCGCCTGCGCCGCCGTCGACGTCCTCGTCTCGCTGTAAGCGAAAGCCACACCATGCCAGTCTCGCCGCCGATCCCCTCCGCGCCCGATCCGATGGTCGTGGCCGAAACCCTGACTACTCTGATGCAGAATGCCGTCGCCGCCGTGCGCACGACGATGGTGCAGGCGACGACGCCCCAGGTCCTGCCTTACGATCCGACGACGCTGGCCCGGGCGATGATCGACTTCAACACCTCGGTGATGATGCGTCCGGCGACGCTGTTCGAAGCCCAGGCGAAGAACTGGAACGACTGGACCGCCCTGTGGCGGACCATGGGCGAGCGGGCGATGGGGCGGGAGACCGCGCCGGTCGCGGCTCCCGCCAGGGGCGACCGCCGGTTCTCCGACCCGGCCTGGAGCGAGGAGCCGGTCTACGACTGGCTGAAGCAGGCCTATCTGCTGGCCGCGCGCCAGCTACAGGAATTTGTCGCTACGGCCCCGGTCGATGAGGAGACCCGCGCCCAGGTCGATTTCGCCAGCCGCCAGATGATGAACGCCCTGGCCCCGACCAATTTCGCCCAGACCAATCCGCAGGTCGCCCGTCGGATGGTCGAGAGCGGCGGTCTCAGCCTGATGACCGGCGTATCGAACCTGCTGGAAGACATCGGCAAGGGGCAGGGCCTGGTCAGCCGCCGGGCGCCGAACGATTTCGAACTGGGCGTCAATGTCGCCGCCACCCCGGGAGCGGTGGTGTTCAGCAACGCCCTCATGGAGCTGATCCAGTACGCACCGACGACGGACAAGGTCTATCGCCGGCCGCTGCTGTTCGTCCCGCCGCTGGTCAACAAATACTATCTCTTCGACCTCACCCCCAAGGCCAGCTACCTGAAGTGGCTGGTCGACCAGGGCCACACCGTCTTCGTCATCTCCTGGGCCAACCCGGACGAAAGCCACGCCGACAACGGGCTGGACGCCTATGTGAAGGACGGCGTGATCGCCGCCCTGGACGCCGTTGAGGCGGCGACGGCCGAGCCGGACGTCGATCTGGTCTCCTACTGCCTGGGCGGCACGCTGTCGGCGATGACCCTCGCCTATCTGGCCGCGACGGGCGCGGCCGACCGCGTGGCCTCGGCGACGCTGATCGCCACGCTCGTCGACTTCGGCGACATGGGCGAATGGTCTGTGTTCACCGGGGACAAGGATCTGAAGGCGTTCAACCGTTATCTGGACGAGCGCGGCTATGTCGAGGCGCACGACCTGACCAAGCTGTTCTCGACCGTGCGGGCCAACGATCTGATCTGGTCGTCGGTGGTGAACCATTATCTGCTGGGCGACGAGGCGCGGGCCTCGGACCTGCTGTGGTGGTTCGACGACGGCTCGCGCATCCCGGCCCGGATGCTGAAGGAATACGGCGCCCAGGTGCTGCGCGGGAACCGGCTCAGGGAGAAGGGGGGGGTGTCCATCGACGGCGTCCCGCTGGATCTCGGCGCGATCGAAACCCCGGTCATGATCGTGGCCCTGAAGGACGATCACGTCGCGGCCTGGAAGAACACCTACGCCGGTCGGAACTTCTTCGGCGGACCGACACGCTTCCTGCTCGGCGGTTCGGGCCACAACGCCGGAATGATCAATCCGCCGGCGGCGAACAAGCACGGCTACTGGATCAATGACGCGGCGCCGGACGAGGCTGACGCCTGGCTGGCGGGCGCCGAACAGAAGACAGGTTCGTGGTGGCCTGAATGGCAGGGCTGGCTGGACGCCGCCGCCGCCGACGAAAAGGTCAAGGCGCGCAAGGTCGGGGCCGGCAAGTTGAAGGCCGGAGAGGCGGCTCCCGGATCATATGTCCGCGTCCGCCACTGAGGTCTGATACGCCTCGCGCGTGCAATCCGGTGAATTTGGTTTAACCCTTCTCTTTCGAGTCAGCGGCTTAGGTCCTGACCGTCTGTAGGGGTGGAGCATGGGCGACCGGCTATCGCGGCGGCAGCTGCAGTGTGTTCGACTGGCTGGAGAGGGGCTTTCCAACAAGGAGATCGCCCGGCGGCTGGGCGCGACGATCTCGCCGAGCACCGTCAACAACCATCTTTCGAACGCCTACAAACGGCTCGGGACGTCTGATCGCTACGAAGCCGTGCGTATTGTCTCCCGGGACTACCCGCTTTCCTCCCCGTTTTCTCCCGGTCCCCTTCCCAGCGGTCCATCCCCGACGTTCCCTGGTTCGGCGCCGGACGAGCAATCCGGCGTCCCAGGTGATCGCCCGGGCCCGTCCAGCTGGTTCCTCCCGCGTCCTGACCGGCGCATCCTGGTTCGGCTGTCTCTGGTCCTCGCGTTCGCGATGGGAGCCGCGATCGTGTCGATCGGAATCGTGTCTGTGATGGCGGCGACTACACGCACCGCCGCCGAACAGGCGCCTCCCGGCGCGATCCGGACCTTGTCGGAACCATAGACCAGCCACGGAGCGCGGACGTGAAGAGAGCACAGGTAGGGGTGAGGATCGCCCGGCAAATCCACACGACGGAGCACGCCGTCGACAGAGCCATGGTGGCCGCAAGCGAGTTGTTGCAGACGATGCTCGACGGTCGGCGGGACGCGGCGGTGGGAGCCGACGTCGGTCATGCCGAGATCAGCGACGTGGTGGCAAGTCTGGCGCAACTGAACGGGGCGCGAGGCCTGGTGGTCCGCAGTCACGGCGGGCTCGCCCAGATGGCCGAGACACTCGGCGTGTCGTGGCGCATGGAGGGGCCGGGGGAGGACAAGAATCCGCTGGCGCCCATGACGATCGCCGCAAACGGCTGACATGCTGGGTGACGGGTACAGCCTGGCTCAACATGCGATCTGGCTTCTGAGCTATTTGACGATCGGTCTCCTGTTTGTGGCCGGACGGCTCGCCGAACGGATTGCAGGAGCCGCCTTCCTCGTGGCGATGGTCGGAACGACGTTCGTGGACCATCTGCATATCGGCGAAGTTCGTTACGGGGTGGCGATTCTGGGTGTGGCCCTGTTTGTGACGCTCATCGTGCTGGCGTTGCGGACGGACCGCTGGTGGCTGATCGCCGCAGCCGGAGTGCAGTTGCTGTCGATCGGCCTTTGGACAGCAACAATATTCGGCGACCTGCAAATCTGGGGCGCGGTCACGGTTCGCATCGTGATCTGGGTGCAGCTGATGCTGCTCGCCCTGTTCGGGGTGTGGGAGGCCCGCGCGGCTCCTTATGCCCAACCTTCATCACCAGCCGGACCCGGGGTCTGGCCAGGAGCACTATCATGACGACCAAGCGCGCCTTTGGACAGGCGATCGCGCTGTGGGAAGCCACGCGCCAGACAGCCAGCGACGATGATTTCGCTACACTGGAAAACGCCGAGCGCGTGATCCTCGCCCATAGACCCGGTTCACTCGCCGAGGCGGCCAGCATGCTGGAGGTGGTGATGGAGCAGCGTGGCGACGGTCGCAGCGATGGTCTCGATCTGCGCGCGCTCGAGCGGGTCGTCTCACTGCTCCGCAATGGTGCGGCCGGGAATGGGCGTCTTGCGCAGACGACCGGCACGGTGCTGGGATTTGGAGCGGGCCGGGCCTGAAGCGATCCGGGGTGGGTGGCGGGGTCCGCCCACTGCGGACGGTCAGCGGGTCGCCTGTTCACCGACCCTTGATTTGCCTCTGCCGCGATACGGATGGACCGTAGGCGCGGAGGCGGCAGGATGCGTGGCTCGGGCGCCAGTTTGACGAGGATCGAGCGTGAGCTGGAGATCCTGCGTATCGCCGAAGCCTTGGCGCAGCGTGGCTTCCATGTGTTCGGTTCAACTCCGGCCGGCGCCCGGACCGATCCGCCGGTCACGACGCCCGCGGATACGCATCCGCCCGGGGCCATAAAGCGAAACGCAGGCTAGCCGCCTGGCGCATTTCGCCGCAACGGCAGCGCTTGCACCGGCCGCGCTTTCGGGCCTCTTGGCTGCACGCATGGCCAGACGCCCCTCCACAGCAAGGAAGACCCTGTCCGAGGCCAATCTGGCCGCCCTCGGTGGGGATCGTCTCGCCGCCCTGCTGATCGAGGTTGCGAACGGGGACCTGAAACGGCGGCTGCGAATGGAGCTGGCCGCGGAGGTCGGAGCGCCCGACCTGGCGCTGGAACTGGACAAGCGGCTGACCACCCTGGCCGCCAGCCGGGCCCGCGTGTCCTGGCGCAAGCGGCCGGAACTGATCGCGGACCTCCAGATGCTGCGGCGGATGATCGTCGGGCGGCTCGCCCCCATGGATGCGAAGCTGGCGTTCGACCGTCTGGCGGCCTGGTTTGACCTCTATCCATCGCTGACCGCACGGGTGAAGGACCCCAAGGGCGAACTCACCCTCGTCTTTGACGGCGCGACGGCGGATCTGGCGTCGCTGGCTTCGGCGGTCGGCCCGGATGTCGCCGCGCCCGTGTTGACGGAGGCCCTGTCCGCAAGGCTGTCGGAATGGGCTTCGTGGGTCGGGCGCGGCGCAGCCGCCCTGAGCCCGGCTGTGGCCAAGAGGCTGTTGGCCGACCTGACGCGCGGACGGCCGCGCCCGACGGGCCGGCTTGCCTTGGTCGTGCGCAAATTGGCGGATCGGGCGGGCGACATCGACGCCTGGGTCCTGGCCATCCCGGATGATGACCGACGAAAGCCCGATGTCGCCGCAGGGATCGCCAGACGTCTTGCCGAGGCCGGCCGCGCGGAAGAGGCGCGCGCGGCGCTCGAAGCGTCGCGGACGGAAAGTCCGCCGGCCAGCCGATGGGGCCGGGCCAGGGCCGTGGAGCCGGCGCCCCTGCCGGAAAGCTGGCACGCGGCCGAGATCGCGGTCCTGGAAGCGGAGGGAAAGACCGCCCGGGCGGAGGAAGCCCGGTGGACGCTGTTCGGGCGGACCCTTTCGGACGACACGCTGAGGACCCTGCTGGCGGGGCTGCCGGACTTCGAGGACGTCATCGCGCTGGACCGGGCCTTCGCCCTCGCCGGCGCCCACGTCGACCCGATGAAGGGGCTGGCGTTCCTCATGACCTGGCCCGCGCATCGCGAGGCGGCCGCTATGATCCTGGCCCGGCGCGAGGAGATCCGGGGATCGTTCGACGATCTGCCCCTGTGGGCCGCGCGGCTCGCCGGCCGCTATCCGGACGCCGCCCTGCTGCTTGTCCGTGCGCGGGCCGAGGCTCTCGTTCGCCTTGGCGACGGCATGACAGACGAGGTGGAGGGCCTGATCGGCGAGGCGGAAACCCATGCGGTGGCTGCGGGCGAGGATTCTGAAATCCACGCCGCCTTTATCAAAGGGCTCCGGTCGCTCGCAGCGACGAAGCGTCCCGGCTGGCGGTGAAACGAGGGGGTGGAAGCCATCATCCGCGTTTGACGAAGGCCGCAGGGCCATGCCCTATGCCGCTCCCGTCCTCGGCCTCAATCATCGAAAGTCGTCCATGCGCGCTCGTCTTGTCTCCCTTGCGGCCCTTCTCGCGGTCGTCGCACCGCCGCTGACCCTCGCCGGGGTCGCCGCCGCCCAGACTCCCGTGACCGCCGAAGGCGCCCAGGCGCCTGAATTGCCGGCGGCGCCGGTCGCGGACCTGGTGTCCCGGGTCAACATCCCCTGGTCGCGCTTCACCCTGGACAACGGCCTGACCGTCATCGTCCACACCGACCGCAAGGCCCCCGTCGTCGCGGTGTCCATCTGGTACAATGTCGGATCCAAGGACGAGCCGGCCGGTTCGACCGGCTTCGCCCACCTGTTCGAACATCTGATGTTCGGCGGGTCTGAGAATTCGCCGAACAGCCACCTGCAGGCGATGCGCGGCGCCGGCGCCACCAGCCTGAACGGCACGACCTGGTTCGACCGGACCAACTATTTCGAGACCGTCCCCACGCCGGCGCTGGAGCAGACGCTGTTCCTGGAAAGCGACCGCATGGGCTATCTGCTCGGCCAGGTCGGCCAGGAGGTGCTCGATCTGCAGCGCGGCGTGGTCCAGAACGAAAAGCGCCAGGGCGACAACCAGCCCTATGGCCTGTTCGAATACGCCCAGCTGGAAGCGCTCTTCCCCGAGGGTCACCCGTACCGGCACTCCACCATCGGTTCGATGGCAGACCTGGACGCCGCCAGCCTCGAAACGGTGCGCGGCTGGTTCCGCGAGAATTACGGTCCCAACAACGCGGTGCTGGTCCTGTCCGGCGACATCGACGAGCCGACGGCTCGCACCCTGGTGGAGAAATATTTCGGCGCCATCCCCCGCGGCCCGGTGAACACGCCGGCCGAGGCCGCCATCCCGACCCTGGCCGCGCCGGTCAGCGCCGTGATGCGCGACCGCGTCGCCAACGTCCGCCTGACCCGCAGCTGGGCCGTGGCCGGCCTGCTGGACGAGGACACCATCCCGCTGTCTGTCGGGGCCTCCGTACTGGGCGGCCTGGCGAGTTCGCGGCTGGACAATGAACTGGTGCGCGGGGACCAGTCGGCGGTGTCGGCCAGCGCCTCCGTGTCGGACTTCCACCGCCTCGGCATCTTCGACATCTCGGTGGACGTGAAGCCGGGACAGGACCCCGCGGCCGTCAACGCCCGGCTCGACGCCATTCTGGCGGACCTGATCGCCAACGGCCCCACGGACGAGGAAGTCGCCCGCGTCGCCACCAGCTATGCCTCGCGTCAGATCCAGAGCCTCGAACAGGTCAACGGCAAGGCCTCGGTTCTCGCCGAGGGCCAGCTCTATGCGGGCGATCCCGACCACTACAAGCATCAGCTCGAAGCCTATGCGTCGGTCACCCCGGCCCAGGTTCAGGCCGCACTGCGGAAGTGGCTGTCACGGCCGGTCTACAGCCTGACCATCGAGCCGGGCGAGCGCGAGGCCTATGCCGAGGCCGCCGCCTCGCCCTCGGGCGCGGCGCCCGTGGCGGCGGCGGCGATTGAACGGATCGCCCGCGATCCGATGCCTGTGATCGGAGCCGTGTCGGACCTGTCCTTCCCCGCCATCGAGCGCACCCGGTTGTCCAATGGCGTCCCGGTCGTCTACGCCCGCAGCGCCACCGTGCCGGTGACGCGCGTGGCCGTCGAGTTCGACGCGGGCTATGCCGCGGACCGCGCCGACCGGCTGGGCGCCCACAGCCTGATGCTGGACCTGATGGATGACGGGACGACGACCCGCAGCTCGACCCAACTGGCCCAGGAAGAGGAACGCCTCGGCGCCTCGATCAATGTCGGCGCCTCGATGGACCGTTCGGCCGCCAACCTGACGGCCGTGACGACCAATCTGCGCCCGTCTCTGGCCCTGCTGGCGGATGTGGTCCGCAACCCGGCCTTCGCCCCGGGCGAGGTGGAGCGCCTGCGTAACCAGCGCCTCTCGTCGATCGCCAGCGAGCGGACCAATCCCAACGCCTTGGCCATCCGCGCCCTGCCGCCGTTGCTCTACGGGGAGGAGAGTCCGTACGGCCGTCCTTTCACCGGCACCGGCGACGAGATAAGCATCGCGGCGCTCGCCCGCGCCGACATCGTCTCGGAACATCAGACATGGGTGCGGCCCGACAACGCCACCATCTTCGTTGTGTCGGACCTGCCTCTGGACCAGGTCACGCCTGAGCTGGAGGCGGCGTTCGGTAACTGGAGCGCTCCCGCTGTCCCGCGCGGCTCAAAGACCTTCGGCCCGGCCGCGACCGCCGGGACCAGCCGCATCGTCCTGATCGACCGGCCGCAATCGCCGCAGTCGCTGATCTACGGCGGCGTCGTTCTCCCGCTGTCGGGCACGGACGACCTGCTGGCGCTGAACACCGCCAACTCCATTCTGGGCACGGACTTCCTGTCGCGCATCAACGCCGACCTGCGCGAAACCAAGGGCTGGTCCTATGGCGTCCGCGGGACCATCAACCAGATGCAGCATCAGGTGCCCTATCTCATCTCGGCGCCGGTCCAGGCCAACCGTACGGGGGAATCCATCACCGCCCTGATGCAGCAGTACAATGCCTTCCTGACGACGGACGGCGTCACCCCGCCCGAGCTGGAACGGACGATCAACGGCAACACCCGGTCCCTGGCCGGTGGGTTCGAAACCTCGGCCCAGCTGCTGGGGGCGCTTCGCAGCAACGCCCTGTACGGCCGTCCGGACGACTATTACGACACCATCGCCAGCCGCACCCGCGCGCTGTCCGCGGCCGATCTCGACGCGGCCGCGCGCGGCGCGATCCGTCCGGAAGGCTTCGTCTGGGTCGTGGTGGGCGACGCCGCCGTCGTGAAACCCCAGCTGGATACGCTGGGCCTGCCGGTCGAGGTCCGGTCCACAACGCAATAAGCTCGCAACCCTCTCGGCCGAACGAGGCGCGCCGTTTCGCGGCGCGCCTTTTTCGTGAGCGGCCGGCCGGTGTCGGCCTGTCGCCCGCGACACGGTTCAATATGAACCAACCGGGGGCGGCGTCGTTTAGACTCACCGATGTCGCCCCATCGTGCGCGACCCCTATAAACTCATGGTCGGTAGCGTTTGATTCACTCCGCGGGGCCACCCTGCTAAGGGGGGGCGTAGCGGTTGGAGTTCCGACGTCCCATGAATGCGAGTCGCGTCCTGATCGCCGACGACGATCCCTTGCTGAGATCATTGCTGGTCCACAAGCTGTCGGCTGACGGCCACCATGTCCTGGTCGCCGAGGACGGCGCGCAGGCCCTCGCGGCGATCCAGGAGCAGAACCCCGACCTGATCGTTCTCGACGCGCTGATGCCGGTCATGGACGGCTTCGAAGTGCTGCGTCGGCTGAAGGGCGGTCACCTGTCCAATGCCCCCGTCATCATGCTCACGGCGCTGAAGCGTGAAAAGGACATCGTCGGGGCCCTGCAACTCGGGGCCGCCGATTATCTGGTGAAGCCCTTTATCCCCGACGAATTGAGCGAACGCGTGCGGCGTCTGTTGCTTGTGGCTTCCTCCCGCGCGCGGGGGGACCGCAATGATCGCGATCGCGCCTGAAACCCCCGCCATCGTACAGGCCGATCCGCAGGCGCTCTATGAGGCGGCCGTGGCGGACCGCCGGGCGGGTCGACCCGCCGACGCGGTCGCGAAACTGGAGGTCGTTCTGGCGGCCCGTCCCGACAATGTCGACGCCCGGCTCAACCTTGGTCTGGCCTTGCTGGCGCTTGGCAGGCTCGACCAGGCCGAGGCGGCGTTCGCCGCGGTCATCGCCCGGTCGCCGGACTATGCGGACGCTCATGCGGGCCTCGCGCGCGTTGCTCAACGGCGCGGCGATCCGGCCACCGCGCGCCGCGAGTCGGCCGAAGCCTCACGGCTTGCTCCCGCTGATGCGGAGGCGGCGGCCCTGGCCCGCTCGCTCGCGACGGAGCCTCGATGGGGGCTGGATATCCACACCTCCCGCAGCGCGTTGTCGGGCGGCCTCCCGGACTGGTCCGAGGCCCGGATCGCTGTGTCGAGATCCCTGGGCGACCGCTGGAACGGCGCACTGGCGGTCGAGGCGACCGAACGGTTCGACCATCACGACACCTATGTCGAGGCCCGTCTGGATCACCGGCTCCGGCGGGGCGGCGTCTACGCCTCCCTGGGCGGCGCGCCGGATGCCGACTATCGGCCGGAGTCGTCTCTCGGCCTCGGCGGAGAGATACGCCTGACGGACCGGTTGTCGGCGACGCTGGACGGCTCGGCGGCCCGCTATGCGGCCGGACGCGTGACCACGCTCCAACCCGGCGCGATCATCGAGGTCGTGCCCGATCGGCTGCAGCTCGCGGCCCGCTGGATCATCGTCCGCGACGAGACCGGCGACGATCGGCAGGGCTATTCGATCCAGTCGCGCTGGCAGATCGTGAACCGGCTCGGCCTGAGGCTGGGCTATGCCGCCGCGCCCGAAAGCTCGGAAGGTTTCACCGTCGACGTGACCGCGTGGAACGTCGGCGCCGATGTCAGCCTGACGGATCGGCTCGTGCTGCGTCTCGGCGCGGTCTCGGAGGATCGTGGCGCCTATGACCGCCAGGAAGGCTCCGTCGGGCTCGGCCTGCGGTTCTGATGAGCGGCCTGCTGCTCCTGTGGTGGACGTCGATCACCCTTGCCGCAGGGGCGCTCGCCTGGATATCCGCCCTGGTCATTGGCCGGCTGTTCCGGGAGCAAAGGGACGCCCGGCGGGGCCGCGACCGGGATCGAGCCTGCGACGCCTTTCTCGACGTGATGAATGGCTCGGGAGACGCCCTGGGGCGGTTGCGCGGCATCGATCATCGTGCGCGGCTGATGGGGGAGGTCCTTCTCGAACTGCTGGCCATGGTGCGGGGCGTCGAGCGGGACCGGCTGATAACCGCCCTGCGCTCGATCAATATGGACGATCGATGGCGCCGGCGCCTGTTCAGGGGCCGGCTCGCGGGCCGTATGGTGGCTGCGGAAGCCCTGTCGATATTCCCGGGCCCGGAAACGGTGAACGCCCTCCGCGAGGCCCTCGATCAGGCGCGCAACGGGAATTTGCGGGTGGCGCTCATGCGGTCGCTGATTGAACTCGACGCCGCGCCGCCGCTCGCGCAGGTGCTGCGGGACATCCATCGCAGTCGTGGCTCGGAGTCCCTGCTGTACCTTCCCCTGATGGGCCGGCTCGTGAACGGCGACACGAGGGCGGCCCTGCGCGCCTTCGGCGATCCGGAAACTCCGGCGCGGGCGCGCGTCATCCTCGCCGAGGCGCTCGGCGCCAGCGGGGACTTTCGCGCCCTGAAGCCGCTTTGCATCGCGACCCGCGCGCCCGATATCGAACTGAGAATCGCCTCCGTGCGGGGGCTCGCCGCCATGGGCCACCCGGTCGCCGAGGCGCATATTCTCGCGGCCCTCGAGGACCCCGTCTGGATGGTTCGGTCGGCCGCCTGCGAGGCAGCGGGCCGGATAGGTCTGCAGGCGGCCGTGCCTCTGCTCATCGCCCAACTGTCCGATCCCGTCTGGTGGGTCCGCTTCCGCGCCGGGGGAGCCTTGTCAGTCCTCGGCCCGATCGGCGTGCAAGGCCTGCAGGCGGCGGCTGCGGGGCAGGGCGATCTTCCTCGCCGGGCCGCGTCCCTGGCGCTTGCGGAACGCGGTCTTGCGAAGGAAGCCGCATGAGCGACCCGGTCATCCATGGACTGACGGTCTTCGCGCAGTCGATTGCAGCCTTTGTCGTCGTGACCGGCCTGCTTCAGAACCTCGTCTATCTCGTTCAGCTGGCCCTGGCGGCGGCGGCGCTGATCCAGACTCCGCCGACGCCCTCCGGCGGGCTGCTGTGGCGACGCTATGCGGACGCCTCTCCGCCGATCGCCCTGCTGGCCCCCGCCTACAACGAGGCCATGACCATCGCCGAAAGCGTCCATTCGCTGCTGTCGCTGCATTATCCGAGTTTCGAGGTGATCGTCATCAATGACGGATCCAGCGACGGCACCCTACAGGTCCTGATCGACAGCTTCGGTCTGCGGCCCATCGAACGGCACTATGACCTGTCGATCGACCACAAGCCGGTCCGCGGCGTCTACGGCGGGGAACACCAGCCACGGCTGATCATCGTGGACAAGGAAAACGGCGGAAAGGCCGATGCCCTGAACGCGGGCATCAACGTCTCACGCGCGCCGATCTTCTGCTCGATGGACGCCGACTCGCTGCTGGAGCCGGACGCGCTGCTGCGGGCGGTCAGGCCCTTCGTCGAGGACCCCGAACGGACGGTGGCCGTTGGCGGCACCGTCCGTATCGCCAACGGCTGCCGCATCGAGCACGGCCGCGTGCTGGAGATCCGGCCCCCGCGAAACCTCCTGGCCCAGCTGCAGACCGTGGAATATCTGCGCGCCTTCCTGATGGCCCGCCTGGCCTGGAGCCGGATCAACACCCTGACCATCATTTCGGGCGCCTTCGGCCTGTTCCGCCGCAACCGCGTGATCGAGGCCGGCGGCTACACGCGCGGCACGGTCGGCGAGGACATGGAGCTGGTGGTCAAACTTCACCGGCTGATGCGTGACAAGGGCCTGCCCTATCGGGTCGCCTTCGTGCCCGAGCCCGTATGCTGGACCGAGGCGCCCGAGACGCTCCGGGTCCTCGGTCGCCAGCGCGCCCGCTGGCACCGGGGCTCGCTCGAGACTTTCGAGCGCCATTGGGACATGATCTTCCGGCGGAAGTACGGGCGGGTGGGAGTCGTCGGTTTCGGCTACATCTTCCTCGTCGATGTCCTGGGTCCCATCGTGGAATTGCTGGGATATTTCCTGATCCCGCTGTTCTGGCTGACCGGCCTGCTTTCGAGCGAATATCTGCTGGCCTTTATCGCCGTCACCTTCATCTTTGGCGTGGTCATCTCGGTCGGGTCGCTGGCGCTGGAGGAATCCAGCCTGCGTCGCTTCCCGCGGGCCCGCGATCTGATGCAACTGACCCTGGTCGCGATCCTTGAAAACTTCGGCTACCGGCAGCTCAACAATTTCTGGCGACTGCGCGGAGTGTGGCAGTACCTCCGGCGCAGCCAGTCCTGGGGTGCCATGACCCGGAAGGGCTTCGGCGCGCCTGCGGCGAGGCAGGGAGCGAGCGTCCCGTGAGCGAGGATCCCGTGCCATCGATCGCCGAAACCGTCCTGCCCGAAAACGAACAGGCGCGTCTTGAGGCCCTCCGCGCGTTGAGGGTGCTCGATACGCCGCCCGAACCACGGTTCGACCGGCTCACCCGCCTGGCCGCGACCCTGTTCAACGCGCCGACGGCGCTGATTTCGCTGATCGACGCCGAGCGGCAATGGTTCAAGTCGCGGCACGGGTTCAATGCCTGCGAGACTCCACGCGGCGACGCCTTCTGCAGCAGCGCCCTCCTGTTGCCCGGCGGCAGCGTGATGGTCGTCGAGGATGCGACGAAAGACCCGCTCTTCGCCCGCAATCCGCACGTTACCGGGACTGATCATGTGCGGTTCTACGCCGGCGCCCTGCTGACCACCGCGTCCGGCCACAACCTGGGCACGCTCTGCATCGTGGATACCGAACCGCGGCGATTCTCGGAGGCGGAGCGCGCCTTGCTGCGCGAACTGGGCGACCTGATCACCGAACAACTCGAGTTGAGCACCGAGCGGCTGGAGGCCGAGGAGAAGCGGCGGCTGCTCGAACTGGCCGAGACGGTCTCCCATGTCGGTCACTGGCGCCGGACGGCGGCGGGCGAGACGACCTGGTCGGCGGAAGTCTACCGGATCTTCGGCCTGCCTCCCCGGAAGCCCGGCACGCCGGTCGCCATGGACGTCGTCCGTTCCGCCTACGGCGCCGACCAGAGGGCGCGGCTGGATGACTTCCTGGATCGGGCGATGGACCAGGACGCGACCGGCGAGTTCCAGACGTCCATCACCCGGCCGGACGGCAAGCTGCGCCAAGTGGTGGTCAGCGCGCGACGCCAGTTGGACGAGGGAGGGCGGGTCGAGGCCCTGTTCGGCGTGGTGCAGGACGTGACCGACCGCCACAGGGCGCAGGAACGGGTCCGCCGCAGCGAGGCGCAATTCCGTCTGCTGGCGGACCATATGGGCGATGTCGTCACCCGATTGCAGCTGGACGGGTCGAGCCGCTACATCTCGCCCGCCATCCGGGGGTTGTTGGGCTACACCCCCGAGGAGATGGAGGGGCGGTCCGCCCAGGCTTTCCTGCATCCCGACGACCGGTCCGGGCTGCTCAATGCGTTCGCCCGGATTGCCGGCGGCGAGCGCCGGTCCATTCTCCAGCTTCGCGCCCTGCACCGCGACGGTCACGTGGTCTGGGTGGAAACCACCTTCCAGGCGGTGCTCGACAGCGAGGGCCGGCCGGCCGAGGTGATCGCCGTGATCCGCGACGTATCCGAGCGTCACACGCTCGAGGAAGAGCTTCGCGACGCGCGTGACAAGGCCGAGGCGGCGTCGGAGGCCAAGACCCGCTTCCTGGCCAATATCAGCCACGAGGTCCGGACCCCCCTGACCAGCATCATCGGCTTCTCGAAACTGCTCCAGGCGCGTGAGGGTCTGGGCGCGGTCGAGCGGCAGTGCGCCGACCGGATCAGCGTATCGGGAGAGGCCCTGCTCAACGTCATCAACGACGTGCTGGACTATTCCAAGCTTGAGGCCGGAGCCATGGTGCTCGCAGCCCAGCCGTTCGAGATACGCGCCCTCATCCGCGAGACCGCCGAGATCGTACTCGGTCAGATCGAGGACAAGGGACTCTCGTACGCCGAGGACGTGGGCGAGGATGTGCCCGCCGTCCTCGTCGGCGACTCCGTCCGGTTACGGCAGGTCCTGCTGAACCTGATGAGCAACGCCATCAAATTCACGGAACACGGCGGGGTGAGCGTCTCCGTGCGATCGAACACCGGACCGAACGGTCGACCCAGGGTCCGGGTGGCTGTGACCGATACCGGAATCGGGATCGCGCCGGAGGTGGCGGCCACGCTCTTTGAACGGTTCGTCCAGGCTGACGAATCGACCACGCGCCGGTTCGGCGGGACCGGTCTGGGTCTCGCCATATCGCGCCAGCTGGTCGAGATGATGGGCGGTGCGATCGGCGTCCACAGCAGGCCCGGACAAGGGTCGGAGTTCTGGTTCGAATTCCCCCTGCAGCCCGATCCGGCGGAAGGAGCCACGCCATGCTGATCCTCCACGTCGATGACGACGAGGGCATCCGCGCCCTCACCGAACTGGCCTTCTCCCTTGGCGGCCACGGAACCGTGCGCTCGGCCGCCTCTGGAGCCGAGGCGATCTCGGTTCTGGAGTCCGGGACAAGGCCGGACGTGATCCTGCTGGATGTCATGATGCCAGAACTCGACGGGCCCGGCGTCCTGGCGCAGATCCGGACGCTGGCCGATCACGGTGAGACGCCCGTGATCTTCATGACCGCGCAAACCCAGGACCACGAACTGAACCGCCTCGTCGCCCTCGGCAGCATCGGCGTCATCATCAAGCCATTCGACCCCTTGACGCTGGCGGAGCGCGTCAGGGGGATGTTGGGGGACAGTCCCCCGTGACGGACCCCATCGCCACGCTAAGGTCGCTCTTCGTGGAGCGTTGCCGGGATGACGTTCGCGACATCCGGCGCCTTCGCGAGCGGTCCGATATGGACGGGTTGTGCGCGATCGTGCACCGCCTCGCCGGCGCGGCGGGCTCATTCGGATTTCCGGACATCAGCCGGGCCGCGCTCATCGTGGATCAACACATCCGGTACGACCACGAAATCCCGGAGGCGGATATGGAGCGGTTGCTGGCGCTCCTGGTCGAGCTCTCGACCGCAACCGCGTCGCCTCCCGTCAAGGGGCCTTCGACCGGCATCGGGTAGGCGTGGCGGTGGGCGCAGTCATCCGCGAACTTGTCTCCACCTTCTCACGCCCCCAAGAGCCATTCCAAAGGCAGGGGAGGTCGGCTTTCGACCCTTAGCGGACATTTGCCGGAGAGCGTCTGGGCGCCATCTTCGCAGCCTGCAAGACTAACCATAGCCCGAGAACGATCTGGATCAGCAAGAGGAGGCCGGGACCTAGGAAGATCACATTGGCGATGATCTGGGGAACCGTTCGTGCTGGTTGTTGACCCTTTTCTAGGAACGGAACGCAGAGCAACTGGATGGACGCGGCGAGGGCGGTTGTACTCAAAGCCAGAACAACAAGCTCTAGTCCCCGTCCCGGACGACCGACAAACCGGGCCCAAAGAGAACAGGAGAAACCCGTCAGGGCGGTAAGGGCGAGGGGTAAGCCTGCAAGCAGGTAGAGCCACTCTGGATGCACCTCAGGCGGCGTGCCCATGATCACCCAAGCCCGGTCTGTGATCGTGAAGAGCCCGTTCGCCCACAATGACCCGGCAGACGCCACAATCATCGACGAAAGGATCACACGCCGGTTGTCGATGGATCTCATTTTCACACCTCCAGGACTTCATCCTCAAGCGTCTCGCCGAGCGGCAGGTAACCATCAACGATGAAGTCGAGGATCGCATGAAGAACGTAGTCGACCCCATGGCCGAGTAGTATTGACGATGCTTCCAGCTGTTCCCGAAGCGCTGCGTGGCCGCGCCCAGACGCGCGCCGAACCGAGATGATATGGCTGTGGCCGAGGAAGATCGCGGTCTCGCCGTAGCGGATGTTACCTTCCTCTAGCCAAGCCGTTTTGGCGACGACAAATAGCTGATTGCCGAACACATCAAGCTTCGGCAGTTGATCGCCTTTGGCAGCGTCCGCGACTGCCAAAGGGTGAAGGCTGTAATTCTGCTCTAGCGTTTTCAGTTCGTCCAGCGTCGGATCAACGAGGCCGATCCAGACGAACTGCGACTTGTCCTCCGGACAGTCGATCCGCTCATCAATCGCGACCGGGCGAACCCGAATACCGCTCTGGTAGAGATAGGCGGCAACAACGCTCATGCTGATCGGCTCATGGCTGTCGTAGGATCAGGCGAAGGAGCTTGACGACACGCGATGCTGCGGTCAGATCTTCCTCTTGAAGGCTGATGGGCAGCTGGCTGCGCTCAGCGCCAGCCAATCGACAGACCCTTAAATCGATAAGAACGCGCCCCTCCACGAGAGCCTGCCCGATCAGAAGTGTTTGTTAGAGTACACCTTCAGGTCGGCGGTTGAGTCCGCACGATCTCAACCCCGCAAGCTAGCTGCTTAGGCCGGTGCCCGAACCGGAGCGTCATGTCATCCGGGTGACTCAAATCTTCACCTGTGCGCCCATCTCGATCACGCGCGCAGGCGGGAGTTGGAAGAACTCGGTCGGGTTGCCAGCATTGCGAAGCATCGTGACGAACAGGTGGTCTTGCCATAGCGGCATACCGAAGTTTTTCGACGGGACGGCGGTCCGCCGGCTCAGGAAGAACGACGTCGTCATGATGTCGAACTTCAATCCCTTCCGACGCGCCAACGCCAACGCGCGCGGGATGTGGGGTTGTTCCATGAAGCCGTAGTTCACCGTCAGCCGCTCGAAGTCCTTGCTGAGCGTCTCGACCTTGATCCTGTCGCTCTCCGCCACCCGCGGAACCTCCGCGACGTGCACGTTGAGGATGACGTTCCGCTCATGCAGCACGCCATTGTGCTTGAGATTGTGCAGAAGCGCCGCTGGCGTCTTGTCCGGGTCGGATGTCAGGAAGATCGCTGTGCCCTTGGTGCGATTGCAGGGCCTTCGGCTCAAGGCGGCCATTGTGTCGGTCAGGGGGACAGCGGTCTTCGCCGAGTGCTGGCTAAGGAGCGCCACCCCGCGCGACCAGGTCTCCATGATCAGAACTACGGCCGCTCCGAGAACCAGCGGGATCCAAGCGCCATTCGGGATTTTCAGCAGGTTCGAGGTCAGGAAGACGATATCGAGGAGCGCGAATAGAGACACCGCGGCGATCGCCTGCCAGAGGGGCCGCTTCCAGCGGAAGCGGATGATGACGAAGAATAGCAGGGTATCGACCAGCATGGCTCCGGTGACTGCGATCCCGTAGGCGGCGTTAAGGTTGGTCGATGTGCGCAGCGCGACAAGCAGAATGACGACGCCGATCGCCAGAGCCGCGTTGACGGCGGGCACATAGATTTGACCCGCTTGGGTCTCCGAGGTTCGCAGGATGCGAAGCCGGGGCAGCAGGCCCAGTTGCACAGCCTGCTGGGTAAGGGAGAAAGCTCCGCTGATGACAGCCTGGCTCGCGATGATGGCTGCGGCGATGGCGAGCGCCACCACGGGCCAGTACGCGAGTTCGGGGATCATTCGGAAGAAGGGGTTTTGCGCAGCTGTCGGATCGGACAGCACGAGGGCGCCCTGACCCAAGTAGTTCAGCATGAGGCAGGGGAAGACCAGGACGAACCATGCCGCGCGTATCGGTCCCCGTCCGAAGTGGCCCATGTCCGCATAGAGCGCTTCAGCGCCCGTCACGGCGAGGAAGACGCTTCCGAGAATGATGAAGCCGATGGCTCCGCTGTTGAAGAGGAACCACACGCCATAGTGCGGGGAAAGCGCCCGGAAGATCGACAGGTCACTGCCGATGTTGATCAGGCCGAGCGTGGCGATGACCAAGAACCAGAGAATGGTCACCGGGCCGAAGAACCGGCCCATGGCGGCGGTCCCGCGAGACTGAACCATGAAGAGCGCGATCAGGATGACGATGGCGCTTGGCAACGCGAACTTTGCAAGCTGGGGGCCGATTCCAGGCGCTTCCTTGAGGCCCTCCAAGGCTCCCATGACAGACGAAGCCGGGGTGACGATCCCATCGCCGTAGAACAAGGCCGCGCCGCACGCTCCGAGGAGGAACACGATCCTTGAGTGTTTGACCATGGCGCGTTGTGCGAGGGCCATGAGCGCCAAGGTGCCACCTTCGCCCTTGTTGTCGGCGCGCATCATGAAGAACACATATTTCACGGTGACCACGAGGATCAGCGCCCAGAAGATCAGGGACACGACACCGAGAACGGACAGCTCGAGCCCGCCACCGGTATCGGACCGATGGAGCGCTTCTCGCATCGCGTAGAGAGGGCTGGTCCCGATGTCCCCGAAGACGACCCCGATGGATCCGATAGCCAAGGCCAAGAAGCCGCTATGCTTGCCGACCGTGTGCGGCCCCAGCATGCCACCGCTCGGTGTGACATCTTCAGGACTGTCTGACGCCGTCCCGTTTTCGTCGCGGCCCATTCGGTCCCTCAATGCAATTTTTAGGGTGGAGCTGGCGTCACCGCACCCTTCCGGATCACGCGCATAATGCACATCCGCGATCAGCGATCCGCTGAGACGTCGCTTTAAGCAAGAACACTCTCCGCCGGGAGATTGACCTCACGTCTTGCAGTAGCTGTCTGCCTTGTTGTTTTGTCCGCTTTCCCTCCTTATGCGACCGTCTGCTCCCGACCCATAGCGGACGTTTCGGACTGCGTCAGCGAAGTCCGCGATTGCTGCCCTATCCACCGGCCAAGAAGACGTGTCGCCGCCCGCGCGCACCATGTCGCTTTGGCTAACGAGGACAATCTCTCTCCCAATAACCGTGAAGGTGCGGCGTGGGATCACCCATTCCTCGAAGACATAGTCTCGCCTCGGGGAATGCGGCAAAGACTGACGCATTCTGTTTCGTCAGGTCAGTGCAAAACAGGAACGGTTGTCTTTCCCGTAGGCACTTCGGCGCCCCCTGCTGCCAATGATCGACGTAGTCGCCGGTATTCCAGGCCGCGAGGCCGAACAAGACGGTCTCGACCGCATCACCCAAGTGCACCGTTGCCGATCCGTAGCTGGGAGGCACTGAGACCGGCCCACATGGGCCCTCTCCCGGGAAGAAGCCAAATCTGCTCATAGCGGTCACGCTATCGCAGAACGATGTCCGCTAACCACCCTTAGGCAACAGTCCGGTCTCGACCCGTTGTGGACGTTCCAAGTCCGTCGGTCGTCAGAGGAAGAAGACCAGCGGTATCCACGTTGCGAAAAACATGACGAAACCGGCCACCGCGCTGGAAACGAAAGGGTCCGCCCGTCGCTCGGAACAGACCACCATCTACCTATCAGTTCAAACATGAAGATAGGGCTTGGAAATCGCTTCTCGGGTTCAACCAGCCGGAGGGTTCCACCCCCACAGAGGATGGCTGAGACGACCAGGAGGCCCAGCAGAAGATAGGTGATCATCCAGACCCCCTCAAAGGGAACGACGATGTGCAAGGGCCGCTTCTACCACAGCTGAATGTCCGCTTCCCGCCCTCAAGCAGCAGTCGGCTTCCGACCCATTGCGGACTTCAGCTGCGTCATTCCCGAACTCCGCTCTGACTACCGTTCAGGCGAAGGTCCGCCATAGGCCTCCACCTCACGGCCGTTCCAGTTGGAAAGTGTCGAGGTTCGACGTCCGCTCGTGGGGTGATGAAGGGACGGGACATCGGCTTTACTCCAAGCGCGCCTGACACGGACTGTCAGCGCACATAGGGCCCTACGCGCGGGTCCGCACGGGACGCCTCGACCTCCTCCTGGAAAGCACATTTCGCGTCCGCGAGACTGGCGAACAGACGACGGCTCTCGTTTCGCAAGCTCGTAACAGCAAACGTCGGGCAAGCCTTCCTCCAGCGCCTGACTCTGTTGGCTTAGCCGCACACCCGCCGTCATTGCGAGGATGATGCATTGGCGAGGCATTCACCTTCTCCAGGGATCAACCAAACGCGAAGGGGCGGTCGCGAGACCGCCCCTCCTTTAGATCAGAACTCAGGTGTAACGACTATCGAACCCCGATCGGGTCCGGATTTCCGTCCGGGTCCCCGGCAACAGGGCCGCCATTGCGCACCGCACCCGCCAGCAGAAGGCCCGCGAGATGCGGCGTCGCCATCGAGGTTCCGCTGATGGTGTTGTAGCCGCCGTCCTTCCACGTCGATTTGATCGAGGAACCCGGTTCGGCGTAGTCGATGGGCGGATTGCCGAAGTTCGAATAGGACGCCCACCGGTCCCCTACGGCGAACGCGGAAACCGTGAAGACATTCGGGCCATTGGCTCGTGCAGGCGAGTGGTTGTTGGCGTTGTCACTCTCGTTCCCGGCCGCAAGGGCAAAGCGCACGCCGCCCGCGGAAGCAGAAACCACGGCATCGTCCAGCGCCTGGCTGACGCCGCCGCCGAGGCTCATGTTGGCGACATCGCCAGCACGACCGTACTGGGCCACGTAATCGACCCCGGCAATCACGCCCGAGGTGCTGCCGCTGCCGCGACGATCGAGGACCCGCACCGCGACAACAGAAGCGCCGGGCGCGACACCGATCACACCGATGGCGTTGTCGAGCGCCGCGATCGTTCCGGCGACATGGCTGCCGTGGCCGTTCAAATCATCGGGCGAGGCGTCATTGGACAGGAAGCTGCGGCTGCGCGTCACGTCGACACGCAGATCCGGGTGATCGAGGTCGATCCCGGTGTCGATCACCCAAGCGGTGGCGAAAGTCCCTGCGGCGCCGCCGTTGACCCGAGCGATACCCCAAGGCGTTTCCTGAGCCGGCTGGACGCCGCCGCCGCCGCCGGGTCTAGCTTCGGCGCGCACCGGCGGAATGGTGAAGACCTGGTCCTGTTCGCAGTAGGCGATGTTCGGATTTGCGGCGCGGACACGCTCAAGGGCCTGCGGGGGCAGGTCCGCCGAGAACCCTTGCAGGGCGACGCTGTAGACATGTTTCACCCGGCCGCCGCCGGCCTGAACCGCTCTGTTGGCTTCCGCCTGCGCGTTCCCGCGGGAAACCGATCCCTTATTGAAGACGCAAACGTAGCTGCCGGGGATTGCGTCTCCCGCCACCTGCGCCTGGGCCGGCAAGGCCAAAGCCATCAGCGAGACGCCAGCAATACCGAGTACTGTAAGTTTAATCACCCCTGAACTCCCTCTCAGCGTTAATGATCGCGGCCAAATGCCTGTGCAATCAAGTCGATGCTAGGAAGGACGTTCTCGTCTGTCGACTCTAATTTCATCGGTGAAGAGTAAAAACCCTCAACTACACAACCCATTCCTGAATAGTCGAGAGTCATCACGAAGCGGGTACGCTTCGTGATGAGTCAGATACGCACGGAGCAGCACTACGAGGTCGGTGAAATCTCTCTGAAGCTGGGCGCCGGCTCGGATTGAGCATCGAACCGGCGGTGCCGGACGATGCGAGGCGTGATGATGATGTAGAGCTCGGTTTTCGACCGCGTGGACCTGTTGACGCGGAACAGGCTGCCGAGAATCGGGACGGATCCGAGCACCGGAACGCTTGAGGTGGTGGTGAGCGTGTTTTCCTGGGTCAGGCCGCCAATCACGAAGGTCTCGCCGTCCCGTACAGAGGCGGACGTTTCGGCCTCTCGCTGACTGATGGTCGGATAGCCCTGCGAGAACCCTGTCACTGACGAGACCACGCAGTAGATTTGCGAGGTCACGAATCCGTCGGAGCTGACCCGCGGCGCGATCTGGAGGGTGACGCCGACGTTCACATACTGGACCTGTTGTGAGACGGCATTGACTCCGGAAAGCGCGATCGAGGTCAGGATCGGTAGGGCGTCGCCGGTGATGATCTTCGCAGTAGCCCCGCTCTGAGCCGCGATGCGCGGCCGCGAGACGATGCGTCCTTCGCCGGCGAGAACCTGCGCATAAATGGTCGCTTGAAGCTGACCCGAGGCCAGAACCAGCTCAGGATCCGTCCCGAAGGGGAGGTTTGCGCCGGTCTGGAGGGTGGCGACGGCAATCTGCCCGGCGGGGTTGTTGAGGTCGATGCCGAGGTTGCGCACCCCCTGCTCGGTTAGTTCGACGAACTGGGTCTCCAAGATCACGGAGTCGACCGGGATGTCGATCAGTTCGATCTGCGCCTTGACCCGTTCGATCCGTTCCGGCGACCCGGTGATCCATATGGCGTTAAGCCGGCGGTCGATCGCCAATCCCTGGCCGGGGAAGGATTCGCCCAGAGGAACGGCTTCCCGCTCTCCCTGATTTCCGTTGTTGTTGAAGCCTTGCTGGGTGGTCGAGGCGATGGACCCGAAGCCGGGCTCCCGTCGGATGAAAACGTTGTTCGGCTCGATTGTCTGGCCCTCGACAAGCAGGCCAATCACCTCGCTGACGTCCGCATAACGCAGGGGCACCAGTTCCGAGGCTTCGCCCGAAACCAAGCTCCCGCTGGCCACATAGGCTGGGAGGTCCGTCGCCGGCACGACGGCTTCACCGGTCGATCCAAGCGGGCGCGTGCCGGTCGCTTCCTCGTCGCTTATCCGCGTGATGGTAACTTGAAGCCGTCCCTCGCCGGCCGGTTCAGTTCGAACCCTGGAGGGCTCGGCCGTGTCAAATCGCAGGAGCAGGTCGCCGTTCGCCGTTTCGAAGCTCGCCTGTCGAACAAGGCCGTTCGGCAGGCGCGGCGAAACCACTCGCGGCGCTTTCAAAGTCGCGCGCATCCGAAGTTCTGGCCGCCGCAGGTTAGTACTTGTTGGCGCGTGTTGGGGTTCGGCGGGGGAAAAGCGTAGCAGGAACGCCGCCCTGTCTGCGCTCTGGGTGACAAGCGTTAGCTCTTCAAGCACAGATGGCGTCTGCGCTGAACTTAAAGTCGTGCAGAAGAGCACGCTGAGCGCCAAAATGAGACTGGCTGCCCAGCGGGAAACTACCAAGACGTACTGTTGCAAATGCTGTTACCCGATCCCTCAGGGTTTCACCTTATGGCACGCAGGACCAAGCGCAACCCGATACCCGTAAATCTCTAGGGTTAGTACGGTAGCGAACGCGTAATCTGGGAGAGCACCCAGCGGCGATCAGGGGCGAGGGTTTACTGGCTGCTTGGCCACCCCGGCCCGACCTTCCGCTTTCGACCCAAAGCGGACGTTCGCTAGCTGGCTCTGTGTCTGGTCTTGGCCGCGACGTTTCCGCGCCGACGCGGCGACCGCGGTTGCCTGACTTCAGGCGGGGTAGGGCGGCTTTCGGCTTGGCGCGGTTAAACTGACAGCACCATGTGCCCCGGAACACTGAGCGGTTATGATTGGGCCGACAGAGCCGCGCAAACCTAAGGCTCGGCCCGCATCCCGGAGACCATCATGTTGGCATAGGTTTCGCCGATTTCGCGGGCAGTCTGGGGTGAGGTCTCAGGGCGGAACCAGCGGTGGGTCCAGCCGACGACGCCCAACATCCCGTAGGCGACGATGCGCGAGGGGCCGACGTCGCGCAAGGTTCCGTCAGTATAGCCCTCTTCGATGATCTCGATGAAAGCATTCTCGATGATGCGGTTCACCTGGCGCATGTCCGAGGACCATTTCGAACGGGCTCCGGACACACGGCTGAGGTTCTCGCGGATGTAGATGAACAGGAGGGGATAGTGCTCGCCGTACGATTCCATGATCGCGACGATCAGATTCCACAGCTTGTCAGGCGCTGGCAGCGTGCTGCCCGCTATATCGGTGGCGATCTGGGAGTTCCGTTCCGCAACGGCCCTCAGCACTTCGTCGAACAACTCTTCCTTGGACGAGATGTAGTAGTAGACCGAAGCGCGATCGATGCCGAGTTCGGCAGCCACAGCGCTGATGCTCGCGCCCTGCAGACCCAAGCGGTCAAAGACGCGAACGGCCGCCTCCGCGATCTCGCGGCGACGCCGCTTGTAAGCGTCGGAGCTTTCTTCCTTTGCCGCCTTCCGGCGTTTGCCGATGCCGCTGGTCTTGTCGCTTGTCGGACTCATGTCGGGGATTGATTAGCGAGTGCTTGCCGAAAGTCCAAACCGTTCAGGTCGTCAACCACGTGGACCGCCCGCCACGAACAGCACCTGACCTGACACAAACCCCGAGCGTGCGTCGGCGAAGAAGGAGACGGCATTAGCGATGTCTTCGGGCTGGCCCGGGCGACCGGCGGGGATATCGCGCACAATGTCTGCGACCATCGCCTCGAAGGTCACCCCCAGCCGTTCGGCTACAGCAGTCGTCATCGGGGTTACGACAAAGCCGGGTGCGACGACGTTGGCGGTGATGCCGGACTTGCCCATTTCCAGCGCCAAGGTCTTGGTCAGGCCGATCAGCCCGGCCTTGGCTGCGGCATAGTTGGCCTGTCCGTAAGCGCCCAAGGCGGCAATGCTGGCGAGGTTGACGATCCGCCCGTGGCCTTCGCGGCGCATCGCGGGCTGGACCGCGCGGCACATCAGGAACGCCCCGCGCAGGTTGACATCCTGGACAACCTGCCAGTCATCCAGCGTCATCTTGGCCAAGGTCTTCTCGCGCAGGACGCCGGCGTTGTTGACCAGAACGGCGGGCGGCCCCAGCGCGGCTTCGGCAGTTGCGACAGCGGCCTGGACGGAAGTTTCATCGGAGACATCGACGGCCACGGCCATGGCCCGACGCCCGAGCGCCTGGATTCGCTGAACGGTGTCAGCGCAGGCTTGCGTCTGAAGATCCATTACGGCGACATCGCAGCCGTCCCGGGCCAGGCGTTCGGCGATGGCGGCGCCGATGCCGCGCGCGGCTCCGGTCACGAGGGCGACGCGGGAGGGTTCGCTCATGACAGGCCCAGACGTTCGATGGCCAGGCGCGACAGCAGGAATTTGCGGGGTCGCCCTGACGGCGTTAGCGGCACGTCTTCTACCTTGATCGCCAGGATATGGCGCGGCACCTTGAAGCGTGCGAGCCGTTCGGCGCACCAGTTGATCAGGACCTGAGGCTCCAGCCCGCTTCCCGGGCGCGTCACGATGAAGGCAATGCCTATCTCGCCCATGCGGTCGTCTGGCACGGGTGCCACGTAAGCCTGCAAGACTGAAGGGTGCCCCATCAGCACGTCCTCGATCTCGGAGGGGGTGACCTGTTCGCCGCCGCAGCGATAGCTTTCCTTCACCCGGCCGACCAGGCTCAGGTAGCCGTCCGCATCGATCCGGCCGAGGTCGCCGGTGTGCAGCCAGCCCTCGGCATCGAAGGCTTCGGCGGTCGCCTCGGGCTTGTCGAAATATCCTGTGGTGACGCCGGGACCTCTGGCCATCAGCTCGCCGACCTCACCGGGCGCCAGCACCGCGCCGGACTGTGGGTCGACCACGCGATAGTCGACGATGCGGTTGCCGATGGCTGGATCGCCCGCCGACCCTACGTCGCGCAGACGACCGTTGGTCGTCTTCAGGCGGTCGCTGGGATCATCCGGCCGGGTTACCGTGGTCGAGGCCGTGCATTCGCTCATGCCATAGCCGGTGGTGATCTCGATGCTGTCGAAGGTCGCCAGAATACGATCCCACAGACCGGGCGGGGTGCGCCCTCCCGAGGACAGCATCCCCTTGAGCGACGCGGTATCGACCGGCGTGTCGGCCAGGGCATCCAGGACGGCGAGCGTCATCGTCGGGATCAACAGCAGGTCGGTCACCCTGTGGCGCTCGATGGCCCGCAGCGTTTCGCACGGATCGAACTTCAGGTGCGGCACGATCGCCCCGCCTACGAACAGGGCCGCGAGAAGGCCTTCGACATAGCCATACACGTGGTTCATCGGCAGGCTGAAATGGATGCGGCGCCCATCCTCAAACGCACGGGCATAGGCACTGCCGAAGGCCGCGCGCAGCAGCATGTCATGGGTCAGCACCACGCCCTTGGGCGAACCGGTCGTACCGGAGGTGTAGATGATGTCGGCGGGCGCCGCAGGGTCGCCTCGTGGCAGATCGACCGCGCCGCCCTGAAGATTCTCAAACGTGGTCGCGCCCACTCGTCCATCGCCCTCCGCCTTGAAGACCGCGACCGAGCGCAGGTCGGGCAGGGCCGTGCCGCGCCCCCCGGTTTCCCAGCCCGGCGCGATCTCATCCAGCATCCCCAAGTAATCGAGGTCACGAAACCGGTCCATCGTGACCAGCATGACGGCCCGCGACTGGCGCAGCACATAGGCCAGTTCGTCGCGGCGGTTCAGGATGTTGACGGGCACAGCCACGGCCCCGACCGCTGCGATGGCGAACTTCAATGCGGCGAAGGCGGGGTAGTTGGCCATGACGAGGGCAACGTGCTCACCCGGCCGTACGCCGGCGGTGACCAATCCGCCCGCGAGTTGACGCACCCATTGCGCCATCTCCCGATAGGTCCAGGTCCGCTGGTCGGTGATCAGATAAGGACGGTCCGGGAATTCTTCTGCCGCGGCATCCAACATCTCAGCCAAGGTCAGCGGCCGCCATTCGGGGAAGCGCCGCGACAGCGCCGCCTGGCGGTCTTGAACCGATGGAAGGGGGCGGGGGGGCGGCATTGTATGGGGGGCTTTGCCGGTACGGTTAGGGGTTCAGAGCTTCGTGGTGCCGCCGGTAGGCAGGCCGTGCCCAGCCGAACACCAAAGCCGCTGCCAACGTCGACGCGGCCAAGGTGATGCCAAGGGAGACGCCCAGCGCACCTTCGTCCCGAAAGACATAGTCGTTGAGAAGGCCCGGCAGAAGCGGGCCCATTGTCAGGCCACCCAGGTTGGCGATGAACAGGATCAACGCCATCACCTGGCCCCGCACCTGGTTCGGAAACACCATCTGCGCCGCTGCGTAACAGCTACCTGCGGGCATGGCCAAAAGGATCACACCGAGGAAGAAGACGCTCACTGTGGCCCAGTCATTTTGCAGAGCGAGCCCCAATAGAGCGAAGACGGCGAAACCTCCGAGCGAGCTGAGAGCCGCCACCCGGAGTGCCGCGTCGCGACGTCCGCCGCGCAGACCCCGATCGCTGAATCGGCCGCCCGCCAGCATGCCGGCCGTGCCCCCAATCAGCACTACGATCCCCATAACGAGGCCGGTGACCTGTGGGCTCCAGTCAAAGGTGCGCTGAAGCGTGGCAGGGGACCAGAGCATGTAGGAGTAAAGCGCGACGGCCTGGAACATGAGGCCCAGCGCGATGCCGGCTACGGCCTGCCAACGCTTGCCGACCTCCACGAGCGTTTCTTGGATTGTCAGTTGCGCAGTCTGACCGTCCATCGCCTTCAGAGTGTTTTTGCGGGCGGGTTCACGCAGCGACAGAGCCCAGAACGCGATGAACAGACCCGGTAGGCCGACGATCATGAAGGTCGCTCGCCAGGAGGCGATTTCTCCGAACACCGGCAGAGTGATCGCCGGTATCTGTGACACGGCCGCGATTACCGCACCGCCAAGGAGAAGCGCCAGACCGGAGCCCAGGTAGATGCCGATACCGTAGAGGCTCATCGCGGAACCCAGACGATCGTTCGGGAAGGAGTCAGAGATCATGGAAACCGCTGCAGGCGCCAAGGTGGCCTCCCCGATTCCCACGCCCATGCGGGCGAGGAACAGGCCGCCATAACCGGGGGCGATCGCACAGGCGGCGGTCATCAGGCTCCAGAAGAACACACCGGCCCCGATGATGATGCGACGGCTGTATCGGTCGACCAGCCTGCCCAGCGGCAGGCTGACCAAGGTGTAGAATAGCGAGAAGGCGAGGCCGCTCAGAAGGCCGATTTGGGTGTCGGAGACGCCGAACTCTGCCTTGATGGAACCGACCAGCAGTCCGAAAATCTGCCGATCAATAAAGGACAGCGTGTAGCAGACCGTCAGAACCGAAACCGTGTACCAGGCATAGCCGAGATCGGGCCTTGCGGCGGACGCCGGTTTCGGTTCCGCAGCCATCAGAAGGTGTACGAGAACTGGAGTGCGATCTCGCGGCCTCTTGAGACCACGCCGCGCTGCTCGCCGAACGCGCCCGGAACGCTCGCGCCGCCGGTCCGGTCCGCCGCATACTGGAGATAGTATTCGTCGGTCAGATTGCGGCCGATCAGCTGCAGGGACCAGGCTTCATCGGCGGGTTTGAGGGTCAGGCCAGCGTTGAAGCGCCAGAAGGCGTCCTGGATCGACCCGGGCGACATGGCTTCGGAGGCGTAATATTCGCTGGTGTAAAAGGTGTCGCCCGTGACCCCGAGATTGTAGCTGCCCAGCGGCACGTCCCAAGTGAAGCCGGCGCTGCCCGCCCATTCCGGCGAGCGGGCCGGAGCGCGGCCGTTGAAGTCCTGCTGCAGGGTCAGGTTTGTGGTGTTCACGAACGAGCAGTTTGGCGGAGGGGTCGCCGTGGCTCGCGTCGAACCTGTGGGGAAGGCGTAGCTATAGCACTGGCCGACGAAGTCCTTGAACTGGGCGTTGACGTAGGCGATCGCACCCCGAACCGAGAAGGTGTCTGTCACCGAGAAGTTGGCGTCGGCCTCTATGCCGCGCTGCTCCAGGGTGCCCGCATTGTTGATTGTGTAGGCGATGCGCGCCGGGTCGTAGGTATTAACCTGCAGATCACTGAAATCGAACGCGAAGGCTGCCGCGTTCAGGCGCAGCTGTCCGTCCATGAAGATACCCTTGCCGCCCAGCTCGAAGCCCTTGGCTGTTTCCGGACCAAAGTCGATATCCCCGATGACCGTTGTCACCTGCAGGGGGCTGGTCAGGCCGAACCCGCCGGACTTGTAGCCAGTCTTGTAGGCCAGGAAGACCGTATGAGTGCTGTCAGGCCGCCAGGTCAGCGTGACCTCGGGCGAGACGTTCTCGTCCTCGAAAGTCCCCTGGATCTCGCCGACGGTGTCAGAGCCCGCGTAGACCCTGGCCGCCGTATTGAAGGTCCCGATGCCGTATAGATTGCGCTTGCGGAAATCCTTGCTTTCGCGGGTCCAGCGAAGGCCGCCCGCCAGTTCGACGGTGTCGGTGAGGTCCCACAGCACTTGGCCGAAGACTGATTGGGTGTCGCCCTCCTGCGTCGCCAGATCCTCATAGGTCGAGAACCGACCCGAAGCCGCGCTATAGTTGCTGTCGCGCAGCTTGGTATCGTTGTTGGTGAAGAGGTCGGTCTTCTGGAAGTAGGCGCCGACCATGAAGTTGACCGGCCCCTGGAAGTCGCTGGTCAGGCGGAATTCCTGGCTGATCTCCTCGTTGGTCTGCAGATTGTAGAAGGCCAGTTGGGAATAGGCGGTTTGATCCAGTCCCGAAAGAAACTGATATTCGGTCCGATTGTAACCCGTCGTCGAGGCCAGGCTCAGGTCGCCGAACCGCCAGTTCAGGTCGAGCGCGCCGGTCATGATGTCGAGCTCGTCGTAAGGCGCTCCGCTTCCTTGATAGCCCCTCATAGTGCGGGCGATGGCGTCCGGCAGGTCGCCTATGGACGTGTTGCGGTCCGCGACGCATTCACCGGACGGATCGGCGAAGCCGTAGACACGGGGGTTGGGGCCCGTGCAGGGGCCGATGTTCTGGGTCCCGACGCCGGGGCCGCTGCCTTCCGATGAACTTGCGAACAGCTTCAGGCGGGCGTCGAAATTGGGCGAGAAGTCCGCCGTGAGGGTCAGCCGACCCAGCAGTTCCTCATCGCCCGGGCGGCTGTCTGAGGCGCCCGGCAGCTGCGCGGCGCCGATCGGCGCTCCGGTAGACGCTAGGTAGAACGGATTGGCGATCGGCTGCGCCGTATTGCGCAGCCATCCGTCGAGATTGCGGTATTTGACGGCGATACGGGCACCGAAAATCTCGCTGAGCGGGCCCGAAACCACGCCTTCCAGACTGGCCTCGTCGCCGACGAATTCATAGCCGGCGCGAAGCGAGGCCATGAAGTCGGCGGTGGGATCCGCCGACTTGACGGAGATGACGCCCGCCGGACTGTTCTTTCCGAAGAACAGGGCTTGTGGCCCCTTCATCACTTCTACCTGTTGCAGGTCGAAGAAGCCGGCCTGTGTGATTCGGCCGTCGCTGGTCTGCACGCCGTCGATCGCGACCGACACCGCCTGCTCGAAGCCGGTCTGATTGGCCGGCGAGCTGACGCCCCGGATGCCGACGGAACCGCCGCCGTTGGACTTGTAGGCGCCGACGATCACTGTCGGCGTCAGTTCGCCGATGCTGGCCAGACTGTCGGCCCGGTTGCGCTCCAGGACTTCGGTGGTCAGGACGTTGACGACGACGGGGACGCTGACCAGCGTCTCGGTGCGTCGCCGGGCCGTGACCACGACGTCGTCGATCTGCGACGTGGTTTCAGGTTCCGCGGTTTGCGTCGCGGGCGCCGTTTGTGCAAAGGCCGATCCTGCGGTGCATATCAGTACTGAACTCGCGGCCCCGCCCAGCAGCGCCAGCTTCATGGTCGTCCTGTTCATGTCTCTCCCCGGGTTTCCTGCCCTTGTCGTGATCAGGTCATCTGACGCGGCCTGTATGCGACGACGTCAGAGGGAACCATGATACGGCAGGTGTCAATAGGGGTGTTGACGAAAATCAACATTGCCGTTGATCGCCATGATAAGCCCAATGACGCCCGGCTTGAACGTTATCAACGTATGCGTTGACGAACGATTTGAAGTGGTGCAGCGTGACGTGCTTCGCGGGCTAGGCCAGCGGGACTGGAGTCTTCGCCCGCCCAATCCGTTTGAAGAGTGACGCATGTTCTCGGAGACCCTACCCATGACCTCCCGATCACCCGGCAGCGCATTCCGGCATCGGATCACGACGGAAACGCCCGTAGGCTTTGAACTGCAAAGCCTCAAGAAGAAGGCGGCGATCCAGTTAATGGGGTCGCGGCTGTGGGGGCGTTTCAACCCCAACCATTGGGACCCGGTCTATGCGGCGTCGACGGGTCTGGCCGCCCCGATCCAGACGGGCGAGATGTCATCTGCCTACATCGCCGAGATGTGCGTCAACCACTTCGGCGAGGACCTGTTCCGCAACGCACGCGTGGTTTGCAAATACATCGCCTCGACCTTGGCCGACGAGGTGATCAGCACCCACGGCGTGGTGCGCGAGAAGATTCCAAAAGGCGACGGCTACCGGTTTGTCGTCGACACCTGGGCCCGGAATGAGGCCGGTGAAAAGAAGACCGTCGGCTGGGTCGAAGTCGATGTCGGGGTCTGATCGGCGGACCCTCGCCGCAACCGAAGTCTTACAGGCAGTACAATGAGCAGCATTTCACAAACGGATGCCTTGCGGCCCATGTCGCCGATCCAGATCGAGCAGACACGGGACTTCATCGACGGGCTGGCCTCCGTCGCCGAGCCCTATTGGAACATGGTCGAGATCGGCGACGAACTGGTCCGCGAACTCGAGATCACGCCCGAGTTGGTCATCCTCTATGCGGACGGCGTGGAGGACTTCAATCCCTGGTACGAGGGTTGGAAGATGAATACCTGGCGGACGGAGGGGGAATCGCCCTTCGGCGGGGCCATAGTCCCCCCGTTGCTGGTGTCCCACTTCGTGCTGTCCGTGCAGTTCGATCCCGCTCGGCCGTTCGCCATCGGCTCTATCCACACCTTCCACGACTCCGAAATCCTGGAGCCCATTCCTGTCGGCGCTACTGTCCGCATCACCACGCGGGCGGCTGACAAATACGTCAAGCGCGAGCGGCGTTATGTGCGCCATGCCGTGACGGTCGAGGATGTCAAAACCGGCGTCCTCTACTTCCGTGAAACGCGCGACATTCTTTCCCTGTGAGGCTCCGGAAATGACCTTCTCGGCCGTCCCCGTCGTCGAAGGCCTGTTCGAGGTGGAGGCAGAGGTCCCTCGTCTGAACGGTTCCCGCTGTGTGGGGTGTGGGGCGGTCTATTTCCCCTCTTCGTCCAACTGCCGGAACCCCGAATGCCATGACCCACACGTCGCACCCGCGCTGATCGGCGGTCTTGGAGAGCTTTACAGCTACACCGTCCAGAATTACCGCCCGCCTCCGCTGTTCCAGATGGAACCGTGGGCGCCGTATGCGATCGGTCTGGTGGATCTTGCGGACGGCCTGCGCCTGATGGCGGTGCTGTCCGTGCCCGTCGAGGACATCCATATCGGCATGCCCGTCAGGCTCGCGGTTCGGACGCTGTACAACACGAATGAGAGCGGCGAAGTCACGACGCACGTTTTCGTAGCGGACCTCGGGCGCGGAGCCGTGTCATGAGACCGGTCTATTTGCTCGGCGTCGGGGCCCATCCCTGGGGCAAGTGGCCTGAAAAGACCCAGATCGCGCTCGCGCTCCACGCCATGGGCGCTGCGCTCAAGGACGCCGCCCTCGACTGGAAAGACCTTCAGGGTCTGGTCGCCGCCAGTTCGCGGTTCGAAGGCGGGATGGGCTGGGGTCTTCACGCCAACGAGGCGGTCCAGGCCGTCGCCGAGCGAGGAATCGCCTGCGTCAATGTCGGCGGCGCCTGTGCGGCGGGGGCCATTGCCTTCCACACAGCGCACATGATGGTCGCCAGCGGCCAGTATGACGTGATGGCGGCGATGGGCGCCGAGCGGATGCCCAAGGGGTTCATCCCGCGGCCGCCCGGCAGCGCCGACGACATCAGCGACAGCGATTATCTGCGCTGGGTCACCATGGGGGCGACCAATCCGGCCTACTGGGCGATGGAGACCCGCCGGCGCATGCATGACTTCGGCACCAGCGCCGAAACCCTGGCGGCCGCTTCCGTCCTGATGCGCCGCAACGCGGTGCACAATCCGAACGCCCGCTTCAGAACGGCCTCGACGGTGGGCGAGGTGCTGGCGTCGCCGGTCGTCAGCGATCCGCTGCATCTGCTTGAAATCTGCGCCGTGAGCGACGGGGCGGCCGCGGTCATCCTGGGTACGGAAGCCCAGGCGCGGCGCGCCGGCGGCCCCATGATCCAGGTCGCCGCCAGCGCTATCGCCACCGGGACATTCGGCGATCCAGCGGCGCGAATTCCCACAGTGTCCGCCACGCCGAGGCCCGGCGTGCCGCATACGAGCGAGGTGGTCTCGGCCGTGCGCCGCGGCTGGGAGATCGCCGGCGTTGGTCCCGGGGACATCGACCTGATCGAGATCGCCGACAATACCGCCTGGCACATTCTGGCATGGCCGGAGTTCTTCGGTTTCCACGCTCCGGGCGAAAGCGACAGAAGACTGGCGGATGGCGAGTTCGAGATCGACGGTTCGCTCCCGATCAACCCCAGCGGCGGTTTCCTGTCGTTCGGCGAGGCCACGACGGCCCAGGCGCTGATGCAGGTCTGCGAACTGGGGTGGCAACTCCGCGGCCAGGCCGGGGGGCGCCAGGTGCCGGACGCCCGCATCGCCATGTCCGCCGTGCTGGGCCTGGGGGCCAACGGCGGCTCCGTTGTCCTGAAACGATGAGCGAGGCTGTCCAGATCGAGGTCCGGGATCGCGTCGCGGTCCTGACTCTTTCGCGCCCCGACACCGGCAACGCCATCGACCAGGAGATGGCCGACGGCCTGCTGAAAGCCGCCCTGGCCTGTGCATCCGACGACGACATACGGGCGGTGGTGCTGACCGGGCAGGGGAAGTCATTCTGCGTTGGCGGCGACGTGAAGGCCTTCGCGGCCGCCGGTCCGGGTGCGTCGATTCTCGTGCAAGGCCTGACCGCGTCCCTGCATATGGCGGTTGCGCGACTGGCGCGGATGGACAAGCCTCTGGTGACGGCGATTAACGGCGCAGCGGCCGGCGCCGGCTTTGGCCTGGCCATCCTGGGCGACGTCGCTTTGGGGGCCCGATCGGCGAAGTTCGCTATGGCCTATGGCGCGATCGGCCTGACGCCCGATGGCGGGGCGACCTGGCTCCTGCCACGCTTGGTCGGATACCGCCAGTCGCAGCGGCTGGCGCTGACCGGCGCGCGGATCGATGCCGTGGAGGCCGAGCGGATCGGGCTGATCACCCAGGCGATCGACGACGAGGCCTTGCAGGACGAGGCCTTCACACTCGCCGAGACGCTCGCACAGGGTCCGCGGCGCGCCTTCGCCCGCACGCGGGCCCTGCTGCATCAGGCCCTGTCCAACGGGCTGGAGACGCAGCTCGAACTGGAGGCGCAAGGCATCGCAGAGGCCGTCGGCCTGCCCGAGGGCCGGGAGGGTATCACCGCCTTTGTCGCCCGTCGTCCGCCCGACTTCGGCGGCCTCTGACCTCGCTCAGGTCAGGGCAGCGACCAGCCCTTCCGCAAGGCGCGCGATTGCGTCGTCGCTGCGTCTACTGCCCTGTGGGAGGCCCGCGAACCCGTGGATCATGTCCGGATAATGGTAGGCCTTGACCTCTACGCCCGCCTTCCGTGCTCGCTCGACCAAAGCTTGTCCCTCGTCCCGTAAGGGATCGAAGCCAGCCGTAATGACCGTGGTGGACGGCAGCGTCGACAGGTCGCCACCCATCAGGTCGACCATGCCGTCCCTGGCGTAGGCCTGCCATGCCCACAGCATGAACGTCCGCGTCAGCATGTGGTCCTGCCCAAGAGCCAACTGGGATGCGCTGGCGCAGCCAGGGTCCACCGCCGGATAGAGCAAGGCCAGACCCTTGACCGGCTGTCCGACGGCCGCCGACCCCAGCGCGGTCGCCAGGGCCAGCCAGGCTCCTGCGCTGTCTCCAGCCAGCTCGACGGGGAGGCCGGCAAAGCGCGTTCTGACCCAGTCCAGGGCGGCGACCGCGTCGTCCATGCCCGCAGGGTACGGATGCTCCGGGGCCAGCCGGTAATCGACCGCGACCAGGGTCAGGCCGCTGCTCAAGGCAAGGCGTCGGCACACGGCGTCGTGGGTTTCGAGGTTGCCGAAAACGAAGGCTCCGCCATGCAGAAAGACCACGATAGCCCGATCCGGCCCCGGCGCTGGCCGATAGACACGTAGAGCCAGGGGTCCGCCCGGCCCGGTGATCTCCACGTCCTCGACGGCGTGGACGTCCGGTCTGGGCGCACGCGCGAGATAGCCGTTGGCTCCCGACCGAAACGCCGTCAGATCCGTGGGCACGCTCAGGGCAACGCGCGGGTCCGTGAGCCACTTGGCCAGATCGGGGTCCAGCGACCCGTCAGGAAGCGGCACGCATCGTCTCGCTGCCGCGCAGGTCGAAGCCCTCGTAGCCTTGCGCCGCCGCTTTTTCGAGGATGCGGCGATAGCCACGGACACCGCCGGAGTAGGGCATGAAGACGCGGGGCTTACCGGGCATCTCGGCCCCGATGTAGTAGGATGGCGTCTTCATATAGAGGGTCTCATGGGCGCGGGCGTTGACGTGGTCCACCCAGTCTGCCTGGGCCGCCTGTGTCGCCTCGATCTCCGATACGCCCTGCTGTCGCGCCGCGTCGAAGAGGGCCGCCAGCCAGTCGATCTGTTCCTCGCTCGACAGTATGACATTGCTCAGAAGGGACGGGCTGCCGGGTCCGCCGACGAAGAACAGGTTGGGAAAGCCGTGGACCCCGATGCCCAGATAGCTGGCCGGACCGCCGGCCCAGGCGTCCTTCAGGGTCTTGCCGTCCCGGCCCACGATATCGATCTTCAGGATCGAGCCGGTGAAGACGTCGAACCCCGTGGCATAGATCACCACGTCGAACGGTATATCCTGCGCCGTCGTGCGAACACCTGTCGGGGTGAAGCGCTCGATCGGCGTCTCGCTGATGTCCACCAAAGACACGTTTGGCCGGTTGAAGGTGGCAAAGTAGCCTCCATCGACGGAAGGCCGGCGCGTTCCGAAAGGGAAGCCCTTTGGCACCAGCTTGTCGCGCAGCGCCGGGTCCTCGATCTGCTCGCCGATCTTTCTCTGCACGAAGGCCGAGGCGATGTCGTTGGCGGCCTGGTTCAGCAGGATATCCTTGAACGTCAGGGCAAAGCCAAACCCCAGACGGTTCCAGGCCGCCTCGAAGGCCCGTTCGCGCTCGTCCGGATCGACCTCGGCGGCGGACCGGGGATCGGGCGCAAAACCGAGGCCGCTGGGGGAGTTCCGCGCGGCCTCGCGGCGTGTGCGGTAGTTGGCCTTCACCGCCCGATCTTCCTCGTCCGAAACGGGCGCATTGGCGGCGGGAATGGAATAGTTCGCTGTCCGCTGGAAGACCGTCAGGTGCTCGGCCTGGGCTGCGATGATCGGTGTCATCTGTACCCCGGATGAACCGGTGCCGATAATGGCCACCCGCTTGCCCCGCAGATCGACCGGCTCGCGTGGCCAGCGGGCGCTGTAGAAAATCTGCCCCTCGAACGCCTTCTGTCCCGGATAGGTCGTCGCCTTGGGTGTGGACAGTTGACCCACGGCCATGACGAACCGTTGGGCGGACCAGCGCCGCCCGTCTTCCGCCTCGATCAGCCAGCGGCCCGTGGAAGCGTCCAGCTCTGCGCGCCGAACGCGCGTGTTCAGGCTGACAGAGCGGCGCAGGTCAAAACGGTCGGCAACGTGATTGATATAGCGCAGGATTTCCGGCTGTTTCGCGTAGCGCTCGGTCCATCGCCATTCCTGTTCCAGCTCTTCGGAAAAGCGGTACGAATAGTCGAAGCTTTCGACGTCGCAGCGGGCTCCCGGATAGCGATTGAAGTTCCAGACGCCGCCGATCTCGTCGGACGCTTCCAGCACCTGAACCCCGAACCCTTGTGCCCGGAAGGTGTGAAGGGCGCGCAGGCCGGCCAGTCCGGCCCCTATCACGACGACGTCGATATGAACGGCTTCAACCATAGCGCTCTCCCTCCTTCGAGGTTGCCACGGTGACCAATGCTCGTCAACGATGGTGTTGATTATGGAGGACTGCTTGGGTGCTGTCAGTCTGATGGCAACCAGTCTCGACGCTGGGCGCGGCAGAAGAGCTGGTATGCGTGTGAGGTTCGAGTCTCTGGCCCGGTTCAGCGAATGGCGTTTAGGCGAGGCGAGGGACCAACGTCTGCTTTTGGGCAGAAAGCTTTTGCCGGAAGCGGACATTGGCGCGGCCTCACCTACAGAGCTACTGTGGCGATGACCTATGTCGAAATCGGACGGCTGATCCTTTTCTTGGTCCCCGTCTACGCCATCGCGTTTTTCCTTTTCCCTTCGCACTTGGCATCTTATTTCGAACGGGATGGCCTGCCGAGCCATGAGATTGTGCGGCAGTTCCGCGTTCTCGAACGACGGCGTCTCTGGATTGGAGCGGGGGGCTTCGGGGCGTGCTTGCTTTTGCTCCCGCTCCACGGGTCACACGTGACCTTTATGGTGACCATGATCGCCGGGTTGGCAGCCCTGTGGGTGGCAGACGCCTTTCAGTTTTGCAGCATTTCGCGGGATCACCGGAATGTCGCCTGAGGGTCGGGAGCGGACAATGGTCTACGGGTCGATAGACGACGCTAGCGTCAGGCGGGAGTGCTACGTCCTCCGCCCGACCTGCAACGAAGATGCGGAATTCTCGCCAATTTTAACGGCATGTGCACCGCATGCAGCCACCATCCGGGAGCAACTGTCAGGAGTATGGCGTGCATCCCGCTCCCAAGCCTCAAGATGAGGCTGGTCGTCTCAAGGCGCTTCGGCGCCTGAAGCTTCGCGACATCCAGCAATCGCTTCATCTGGAACGCGCGACCCGCCTCGCTCGTCGCTTAACGGCGAGCCTGAGTGCATCCGTCGCCTTCGTCGAAGACGATACGGTTTGGTACGCAGCTGCCGAAGGCCTTGCGGCGAGCGACCAGCCGCGCCACGAGACCGCCTCGGCTTGGGTGATCCTCTCGCCGGACGTCCTCTGGATTGAGGATTGCCGCAAGGATCAGCGCTTTGCCGATGGCTCCATGGTCGTCGGTCCGCCTTACATCCGCTTTTTCGCGGGCGCCCCGATCACAATTCAGGGATATCGCATCGGCTGCGTAACGATTGTGGACCCGGCGCCGCGGCCATTCGACGCCTCGCTCGCGGCCGCCTTGGCCGACGTTGCGGGACTGGTTGGTGACGAGATCGAGCTGCTGGCGGCCCGCCGCAGCCTGGAGGCGGCCCGCCGGCGAGCTGAGCGGTCGTCAGCCAAAGCGGTTAGCGCCAGCGTGCTGATGAGCGAGATGGTGGAGGCTCTGCCCGTGGGAGTGGCCTTGTACGACGGAGAGGACCGGCTGGCCGCGTGGAACAGTGGATATGCCGGGTCAGCGGGCTCGTTCGCCATGCACCTGAAGAAGGGGCGACCGTACCGACAGCTCTTGCAGGGGGTGCTAGCGGAAGGAGGCAAACCCGAGATCGTTGGGCGCGAAACTGCGTGGATCGAGGAGCGGGTGAGGGGGCGACGAATGGCCGACGCGGACCCGCACGAACAGCTCCAGAGCGACGGTCGCTGGTTCCAAGTGCAGGATCGCAACCTTACGTCGGGGGGCGTTCTGAGCAGCGTCATCGACATTACGGAGTTGAAACGGCGCGAGTTGTCCTTCGAACTGCTGTTCTCCGCAAACCCGGTCCCTCTCGCCATCATCGAGAGGTCAACGGGTACTTTCATCGACGTAAACGAGGCGGCTGTAAGACAATACGGCTACGCGCGAGACGACTTCGTCGGGATGTCCTTGGCGGATATCCTTCCGATCGAGGAGTGGGAGGCGTTCCTGGCGTTGAAGTCGGAAGGATTAGGGAAGGTTTATTCGGCCGAGCGGGTGTGGCGGCACTTTACCGCGGAGGGTCGTGAACTGCTCATCGCGCCTTATATCGTCGCCACAGAATTCGAGGGAAGGGCGGCGCTTATCGGAGCGCTTATCGACGTTACCGCGCAGATGGAGGCAGAAAGGCAACTGCTTGCGACCGCGGAGCGGGAACGGGTTGCCCGGGACGCCGCGGAATCGGCGAATCTCGCCAAGACCGAATTCCTTGCGAACATGAGCCATGAAATCCGGACCCCGCTCAACGGGGTCGTGGCGATGGCCGATCTGCTCGGCGCCACGGACCTGGCGTCGGCGCAAAAGGAGATGGTGGAGATCATCGGCACGTCCGGCCAGATGCTCAGTCATCTGCTGGCAGACATCCTCGATTCCGCCCGTATCGAGTCCGGCAAGCTTCAGATCGAGCGGGTCGAGGTGGACATCGTCGACCTAATACGTTCGGTTGTCGGGCTCTATCGTCTCCAGGCAGCGGCCAAGGGCGTCGATCTGGCTTTTGATAGCGGAGATGTCCGCGATCTGTGCGTCTGGGGCGACGGCGTCCGTCTTCGCCAAGTCGTCGGGAATCTGGTGTCGAACGCCATCAAGTTCACCGAGGACGGTGCGGTCAAGGTTTCGCTGAGCGTTGACGGCCCTGGACTGCTGCGGATCGATATCGAGGACTCCGGCATCGGCTTTGATCCCGCCATGAAGGCGCAACTGTTCGGGCGCTTCCAGCAGGCCGACGGCACCATCACACGGCGTTTCGGGGGCACCGGGCTGGGTCTGGCGATCAGTCGCGAACTGGCCATGCTCATGGGAGGCGAGCTTGACTGCGCCAGCGAGCCGGGTCGCGGATCGCGGTTCTGGCTCTCCCTTCCGTTCGAGGAGGTGGCGGCCATCTCGCCAGCGCCGCAAGCTTCCCCCGAGGTTACCATTCGGGAGATCCCGCTACGGGTGCTGCTGGCCGATGACCATCCCACCAACCGCCGGGTGGTGGAGCTGATGCTCGCCGACACCGGGATCGAACTGACGATGGCGGAGGATGGATGCCAGGCGCTTGAACTCTTCCGGGCGCAGTGCTTCGACGTGATCCTCATGGATATGCAGATGCCCGTCATGGACGGCCTCACGGCGGTCCATGAAATTCGCCGGGAAGAGGCGTCACGCACCCGGCCGCGCACCCCGATCATCATGCTGACGGCCAACGTGTTGCCGGAGCATGTGACCGCGGGCACGAAAGCGGGTGCGGACGGCCACCTCGCGAAGCCCCTCAACGTTCGGGCGTTGTTCGAAAGCATCGAGGCCGCGGCGACCCGCGTTTCCGATCATGAAGCGTCGCCTTCGCCAACTCTGGGCGCCGCTCTTAAATCCCAACCATCGGCGTCAGCGGTGTGAAAACGTGGCATGGGCCGGGCCGTTAGACAGGCTAGCGCCATGGACGGCGTGCTGCCCGCGCGCGGATGCACCCCTATCGGCCCGACACGTTTCCGTAGCAGATTTGGCTACGGGTTCCACCCCAAGTCTAACACCTGCCTCGCCTATTCTATCAGGCACACCCCCGCCCGCGCCGCGGGTCCGGCTGTCCCCCCCCCCCCCCCCATTGAGCCAAATGCGGCGGTTACCGTTCAGATCAAGCCGATTCACGACAATCATCCGCAGGTCATCAATTGGGCACCCAGCCGCCCGCCGCCGGTCAGATGCAGTTGTTGGCTGGGCAGGTAGAGCGCTCCGGTCAGATCGATGGCGCCGGCGGGTTTCTCTACGCAGGCCAGCGCTGGAAAAGCCTTTCCGAAATCGCTCGCCAGATTACGGGAAGCCGCTGGAACGGGCCTCGCTTCTTCGGACTGGGCAAGGAGGCAGTGCGTTGAAGGCGCTGCGCTGCGCCATCTACACCCGCAAAAGCTCCGAGGGGGGTCTGGAGCAGAGCTTCAACTCGCTGGATGCCCAGCGCGAGGCCTGCGCCGCCTACATCGTCTCGCAGAAGGGCGAGGGCTGAAGCCGGTCCGGACCGTCTACGACGATGGCGGCTTCTCCGGCGGGAACATGGAACGCCCGGGTCTGGTCAGCCTGCTTCGCGACATCGGCTCCGGCCTGATCGATGTCGTGGTGGTCTACAAGGTGGACCGCCTGACGCGGTCGCTGCCGGATTTTGCCCGGATCGTCGACCAGTTCGACCGCAAGGGGGTTTCGTTCGTCTCGGTGACCCAGGCGTTCAACACCACGACCAGCATGGGCCGGCTGACTCTGAACGCGCTGATGTCATTCGCTCAGTTCGAACGCGAGGTCACAGGCGAGCGGATCCGGGACAAGATCGCCCAGTCCAAGGCCAAGGGCATGTGGATGGGGGGCGCACCACCCCTTGGCTACGCCGGCCACGAGCGGACCTTGAAGATCGTGCCCGACGAGGCGACCACCGTGCGCCGCATCTTCGCGCGCTATCTCGAGCTCGGCTCGGTGCATCAGCTCAAGTTGGAACTCGAACAGCAGGGGGTCACATCGAAGGTCAGGGTTTCCGGGAAGGGCAACCGGACCGGCGGGCTGCCGATCAACCGCGGGGCCCTGTTCCACATGCTGCGCAATCCGATCTACGTCGGCGACATCAAGCACCGCGAGAAGGTGTTTGCCGGCTTGCACGAGCCGATCATCAATCGGCCAACGTTTGACGCCGTAGGCGTTACGCTTGCTGCCAATGGGGGTGCGAGGCGCGCCAGGCGTCAGTCATCACCGGCGCTGCTAACCGGCCTGCTGAAAGATGCCACCGGCGGCCGATGAGCCCCGTGGCGACGCGGCAGGAGGAGCGGACCTACCGGTACTATGTATCGACGGCCGTTCAGCGCGGGGAAACTCGATCCGGTCAAAGCCATCCTCGCGTATCGGCTCTTCTGGTTGAGACAACGATTGTGGAGGCGCTCCGCGAGGTCACGGGAACAGCCTCGGCGAATGGTCCTCCCTGCGCCCACTCCTCACATCCGTCATGCTCATCGATCACTCCGTCCGGCTCCTGTTTGCGCCCGGACTCGAAAGCCGGCTGTGTCGCCGGTCGCGCCATGAGCTCATCGAGACCTCCGACGGGTTGATGCTGACGCTCCCTGTGAATCTGGCCATGCGAGGCGGAAGATCATGGACTACCGCATCCATCGACGCGCCGACGAACCGCAGGAGAATCGACAAGGTGCTGGTCGCCGGACTGCGGCGGGGACACCGTGAACTCCGACAAGCGGGCGCTGACGTGATGCTCCGGAGGCCTGCATGGCGGGAGATGGCCGGGATCAACGATCCCTATATCCGCAAATTGGTCCGCCTCGCCTTCCTCTCCCCCGACATCCAGCAGGCCATCATGGATGGCCAGCAGCCCGTCGGTCTCACGCTCGAGGTTCTTCGAGAGAGCGAAGTGCCTTGCAGCTGGGATGCACAACGACGTCTGCTGGGCTTCGGCCAGCCAGCTTAGCCGCCTGCTTGATGCGAAACTGGGCGTGGTTTTGAGCGTTGCAGGACGTGTTTTCCGCCCAAACTGGACCTGTTATCACCTGTTAATTTTGCGACTCCTCGAGCGACGCAACCTTGCTGCGGGCCGGCAGTCAGGCGCTTTCCGCCGGAATCCGCGACTTTAGGCCGGCGATCCTGAGCGTGCTTTTCGTCAGAACAGGCGGAACTCGCATTGCTCAAAGGGTGTGCGGCCGCGGACCGGCAGAGACGGAAGCGCGAATACGCGCCTGGTACGGGCTATCCAGCGCAGGAACGGCGGCGCAGCTCACCCATGCGCAGGCTTTTGGCGCGGCAATACCGTGGCTTGGAGGGCCAACTACCCTTCAGAGCCGGCTCGGCGAAACGGTGGCGGACAGGGTGGGATTCGAACCCACGGCAGGCTTTCACCTGCGGCGGTTTTCAAGACCGCTGCCTTAAACCACTCGGCCACCTGTCCGTCGTATCGAGCGCATGGGCCGCATAGCGCCAAACGTCCTGTTAACCAAAGCGGAAATGTCTCGGGGCATCCTTCCGGCGTTCAGGGACGGGGCGATGAGGACGAAACTCACCATCAAGCTGGTCAGGGGCGCCCTGGCCGTTGCGCTGCTGTCGCTTCTGGCCGCCTGCGCCGGCGGCGCGCGACCGGATGCCGGCCGTCTCCCGGTCGTGACGGATCCCGCGCCGATTGTCGCGGGGACCATGCGCCCCTATCAGATCCGCGGACGCTGGTATCAGCCGGAAGAACAACCCCGCTACGACGAGACCGGCATGGCGTCCTGGTACGGAGACCAGTTCAACGGCCGACCGACCGCGACCGGCGAGCGATTCGACATGCATGCGCTGACGGCCGCGCACAAGACGCTGCCGCTGCCCGGACTGGTGGAGGTCACCAACCTGGCCAACGGCCGCCGCATCGTTGCGCGGGTCAACGATCGCGGCCCGTTCGTCGACGGCCGGATTATCGACCTGTCGCGCGGCTCGGCCTCGGCGTTGGGCCTGCTGTCGGCGGGGGTGGGCGAGGTGAGGGTGCGTTATCTGGGTCGGGCCCCCCGCATCGGTGGCGGGACAGCGCTGCAATACGCCGCGACGCCGGCGCCGCGGCCAATTGCGGCTCCGCCTTCTGAACCCGCGCCCGGCGACGACGCCTACTGGATCCAGGCCGGCGCCTTTCCGGACCGCCGGGCGGCGCGACGCGTCGCCGATCGGCTGGGACATCGCGCCACTGTCGATGTCTCGTCCGGCGGCGGCGAAGGGCTGTTCCGCGTTCTGGTGGGGCCGTGGCCCGACGCCAACGCCGCGGAACACGCCCGCCAGGCGGTCATCGCGCGCGGATACGCCGACGCCCTGTTGATATCGGCGCGCTGAGGCTTGCGAACCGGGCCGGCGCCGCCATTGTGCGCCGGTGACCCAGGGCAGATTCATTACATTCGAAGGCGGTGAGGGGACCGGCAAGTCGACCCAGGTCGCGCGCCTGGTGGAACGCCTGCGCGCGCGTGATCTCGAGGTGGTCCAGACGCGCGAACCGGGAGGGTCGGCGGGGGCCGAGGACATCCGCAACATCGCCCTGAATGGCGACGCTGGCCGCTGGTCGCCCATGACCGAGACGCTGCTGATGTTCGCCGCCCGAAGCGACCATCTGGAGCGAACCATCCGGCCCGCGCTGGAAGCGGGACGCTGGGTGGTCTGCGACCGCTTCGCCGATTCCAGCCGCGCCTACCAGGGCGTCGGCGGCGGAACGCCCGCGGCGTTCATCGAAACGCTCGATGCCGCCATTGTCGGCGACACCCAGCCGGACCTTACCCTGATCTTCGACCTGCCGGTCAGTATCGGTCTGGAGCGCGCCTTCGGACGGGGGCTGTTCGAAACGCGCTTCGAGTCAAAGGGGCTGGAATTCCACGAGCGTCTGCGGCGCGGCTTCCTCGACATCGCCGCGCGCCATCCCGAGCGCTGCGTCGTCATCGACGCCGACGGGGATCAGGACGCCGTTGCGGCCCGCGTGTGGGCGGCGATAGAGGCGCGGCTGCTGTGAGCGAGCATCCGCGCGACCGGTTCGACCTGATTCCGGACGCCGCGGCCGAGGCGGCGTTTCTGGACGCCTTCGACAAGGGTCGGCTCCACCACGCCTGGCTGCTCTGCGGCGTCGAGGGGTCCGGCAAGGCGACGTTCGCCTACCGCGCCGCCCGCCGTCTGCTGGGAGCGGCGCCGGATCCATCGCGCGGCTTGCTGGGGACCCGGCCGGACGATCCGGTCGCCCGTCTGGTCACGGCCCAGTCCCATCCCGACCTGCTGGTGCTGGAACGCGCCGTCGAGGGCGGCAAGACGAAGAAGTCCATCTCGGTCGATCAGGCCCGCGACCTGCCGGAGTTCTTTTCCAAGAGTCCCTCGCAGGCCCATTATCGGGTGGCGATCATCGACGCCGCCGATGACCTGAATCTGAATGCGGCCAATGCCTTGCTCAAGGTTCTTGAAGAGCCGCCGGAGCGCGGGGTGCTGTTCCTGGTGACCCATGCGCCGGGGCGTCTGCTGTCGACCCTCCGCTCACGCTGTCGCCGTCTGGCCTTCCCGGTCTGGCCCCTGCATGCGCTGGAGGAACTGGTCCGCAACCAGACCGGCGTGTCTTCGGCCGAGGCCGCGCGCATCGCCGCCATGGCGGCCGGCTCGCCGGGACAGGCGCTGGCCTTGGCCTCCGGGGCCACGCTGGAGGCAGACCAACTGGCCCAGGCCTGGGTCGCGGCGCCGGCCGTGGACCGGGCCGAGGCCCTGGCCGTGGCCGACCGGTTCCGCGGGGCGGAAGGGCAGGAGCGGTTCGAAACTCTGATGGACCGGCTGATCGCGGCCGTGAAGGTGCGGGCTCTGGAGGAGGGGGCCTCGGGGGCGCGTTGGGCCGAGCTGTGGAGCCGCCTGTCCGAACTGCCGGACCGGACCGCCGCCATCAATCTGGATCGGGGAGACGTCCTGGCCGGAGCCCTGGCCGACCTGCAGCGCACCAAGGCGGGCGGCGGATGATCATCGACAGTCACGTCAATCTGCACGCCCCGCAGTTCGACGAGGATCGCGACGCGGTCATCACCCGGGCCCGCGCGGCCGGGGTCGGCCTGATGGTCGAGATTTCCGACAAGCTGTCGACCTTCGAGGCCACCCACGGCCTGGCCATGGCCCATGACGACATCTGGTGCACGGTCGGGGCCCACCCGCACGAGGCCAAGGATCACGTCGACCTGACCGCCGACCGGCTGGTCGAGCTGGCGGGGCGTCCGCGGGTGGTCGGGATCGGCGAATGCGGGCTGGATTTCCACTACGACCTCAGCCCCCGCGACGTTCAGGCGGCGGTGTTCCGGACCCATATCGCCGCCGCGCGCCGGACCGGCCTGCCGCTGGTGGTGCACACGCGCGAGGCCGACGACGTCATGGCCGCCATCCTGGCCGAGGAACAGGCCGAGGGACCGTTCCGGTTCCTCATGCACTGCTATACCAGTGGCCCGGAACTGGCGGAAAAGGCGGCGGAGCTGGGGGCATGGTTTTCCGTGTCCGGGATCGCCACCTTCAAGGCGGCCAGCGATGTGCGCGAGATCGTGGCGGCCATGCCGGCGGACCGGATCATCGTCGAGACCGACTGCCCCTATCTGGCGCCCATGCCGCACCGGGGGCGGCGCAACGAGCCGGCTTGGGTGGTTCATGTGCTGGACAAGCTGGCGGAGATCCGCGGCTGGAGCCGGGACGAGGCCGAGGCCCGCACGACCGACGCCTTCTTCGCCCTGTTCGACCGCATCCCGCGACCGGAGGGGGCATGACCGGGGCGACGGGCGAGCTGGAGGTGGTGATCCTCGGCTGCGGTTCGTCGGGGGGCGTGCCGCGCGGGGACGGCGACTGGGGCGCCTGCGATCCGGCCGAGCCGAGGAACGCCCGCACCCGCTGTTCGCTGCTGGTCCGCCGCCACGGGCCGGACGGCGTGACGAGCGTGCTGATCGACACGTCGCCCGACCTGCGGGCCCAGGTGCTGGCCGCCGACGTCCGCCACATCGATGCGGTGCTCTACACACACGACCACGCCGACCAGACCCACGGCATCGACGACCTGCGGGTCTTCGCCCAGCGGGCCCGTCGGCGGCTCCCGGCCTGGATGGATGCGGCCACCTACGCCGCCCTCCACGAACGGTTCCGCTACATTTTCGAAAGCGTGGAAGGCTATCCGGCCATCCTCGACGACAAGCTAATCCCGCCGCATGGCGAGGCCTGGTCGGTCGAGGGCGCAGGCGGCGCCATCCCGGTCCTGACCTTCGACCAGGCCCACGGGCCGATCCGCTCCGTCGGCTACCGCATCGGGCCGGTGGCCTATTCCAGCGACGTGTCCGACCTCGACGAGGCGGCGATCGGGGCGGTGCGGGGTTGCGCTCTGTGGATCGTCGACGCCCTGCGCTGGACCCCGCACCCGACCCACGCTCATGTCGAGAAGGCGCTGGACTGGATCGCGCGGTCGGGCGTGAAACGCGCCGTTCTGACCAACCTGCACCTTGATCTGGACTACAACGCCCTGAAGGCTGCTGTGCCCGGGCACGTCGACGTCGCCCATGACGGCTGGTCGGCGCGGCTTTCGCTTTGACGATGGAGACCTGACGCGATGAAACGCCTGGTTCCGGCCCTGTGCGGCCTCGCCGCCCTGCTGCTGTCCTCGGTGGCGGCGGCCCAGCCTGCGCCGGCGGAGGGGCATTTCAGCGTCGCCGACTTCGTCCTCGCCTCCGGCCAGGCCCTGCCCGAACTGCGCATGCATTACCGGACTCTGGGCCAGCCGCGCCGCGGCGCCGACGGGCGGGTCGAGAACGCCGTGCTGCTGTTGCATGGGACGGGCGGGACAGGCGCTCAGTTCCTGTCGCCCCAGTTCGCCGGCGAGCTGTTCGGGCCCGGCCAGCCGCTGGACATCGCGCGCTACTACATCGTCATGCCCGACAACCTCGGCCACGGCGGCTCGTCGAAGCCGTCGGACGGCTCGCGCGCCCGCTTTCCGGAGTACGGCTACGCGGACATGGTCGAGGCGCAGCGCCGCTTGCTGACCGAGGGCCTCGGCGTCGATCGCCTGCGACTCATCCTCGGAACCTCGATGGGCTGTATGCACATCTTCGTCTGGGCCGAAACCCATCCGGACTTCGCTCAGGCCCTGATGCCCATGGCCTGCCAGCCGACCGCCATCGTCGGCCGCAACCGGCTGTGGCGCACCATGCTGAAGGATGCGATCCGCAGCGACCCGGTCTGGGCCGGCGGCGACTATGCCGCCCAGCCCGTCGAGGGGCTGCGCGCCGCGGTCGACCTGCTGCTGCTGGCGGGCTCGGCGCCGATGGCGATGCAGCAGGATCTGGCGACCCCGGCCGCTGTCGATGAGTGGCTGGCGGCGCAGCAGGCGCGACGCATCCCGGCGCTGGACGCCAACGACCTCTGGTATCAGGTCAACGCCTCATTCGATTACGATCCCTCTGCCGGGCTGGAGCGAATCACCGCGCCCATGACCTGGATCAACTCGGCCGACGACTTCATCAATCCGCCGGAGCTGGGCCTGGCGGAGCAGTTCATGCCGCGCATCGCCGGCGTCCGCTACCGGCTGATCCCCAACAGCGCCGGGGGGAAGGGGCACGGGACCCACACCTGGGCGGTGTTCTGGAAGGACGACCTGGTCGACCTGCTGGGGCGGTCGGAACCCTAGAGCGCCGCGATCGCCGACCGCGGGGCGCGGTGACGCCACGCCCGGGTGAGGGCGTCGCGCAGGGTCGCCTCGTCCACCCCGGCCACGAACACCAGCGTTGCGCCGCTCTTGCCCCAGCCGCCGGGGACCGGGGCGAAGATCGCCGGTTCCGCCTCCACCAGCATCGCCTGTTCCTCGGGCTTGAGGAGCACCATGCCGGCGTCCTTGTCCGGATGCAGGCTGGCGAAGATGCGATTGCCCACCCGGAAGTCGGTGCGACCCATGTGCGCGCCCTGAACCGCCTCGGGCAGGCTGAGGGCGACGCGCGTGAAGTCGTCGAGCGTCATCCGCCCAGCAGCCGCGCCGCCTGCGGGGCGAAATAGCTCAGCATCCCGGCGCACCCGGCGCGCTTGAAAGCATGCAGGGATTCGAGGATGGCGCGGTCCTCGTCGAGCCAGCCATTGGCCATGGCGGCCCGCATCATCGCGTACTCGCCGGACACCTGATAGGCGAAGGTCGGAATTTTGAAAGTCTCTCTAACCTGCTGAATAATATCGAGATACAGCATCCCCGGCTTGACCATGACGGCATCGGCGCCTTCGGCGATGTCCATGGCCACCTCGCGCAGGGCCTCGTCGGAATTGGCGTAGTCCATCTGGTAGGTCTTCTTGTCGCCGGTCAGGGCCTTCGCCGACCCCACGGCGTCGCGGTAGGGGCCGTAGAAGGCCGAGGCGTATTTGGCGGCGTAGGACAGGATCATGGTGTCGTGGAAGCCGTTGGCCTCCAGCGCCTCGCGGATGGCCTGGACGCGGCCGTCCATCATGTCCGAGGGGGCGACCACGTCGGCCCCGGCGTGGGCGTGGATGAAGGCCTGTTCGGCCAGCCGCTCGAGGCTGGCGTCATTGAGGATGCGACCGTCCTCGACCACGCCGTCGTGGCCGTGGTCGGTGTAGCAGTCCAGCGCCACGTCGGTGATGACGCCGATCTCGGGGGCGGCGTCCTTGATGGCCCTGATGCAGGCGGGGATCAGGCCGTCGGGGTCGGTCGCGCCCGTGCCGATCGCGTCCTTGAGGGCCCCGTCGACATTGGGGAACAGGGCCACGGCGGGGATGCCGAGATCGCGCGCCTCGACGGCGGCGGCGGCGGCGGCTTTCGGCGACAGGCGGAAGACGCCGGGCATGGAGGCGACCGGAACCCGGTCCTCGGCGCCGTCATGGACGATCAGCGGCCAGACGAGATCGGCGGGCGTCAGCGTCGTCTCGGCGACCAGCCGGCGGACCCAGGGGCTGCTGCGCAGGCGGCGGGGGCGGGCGTAGGGGCGTCAGCGTCGTCTCGGCGACCAGCCGGCGGACCCAGGGGCTGCTGCGCAGGCGGCGGGGGCGGGCGTAGGGGAAGGCGGCGGGGGCGAACGGCTGGGTCATGCAGCGGTCATAGGCGGCTTGGCGGCCGGGGAAAACAGGGGCCGAAGCGTTTGGCGGGTCCGGAGCGGTGGGTCCCCGCGCGAAAACGCGGTGCAAGGCGTGCGAACCGTGCGCTGCGAGCGTGGCGTCTCAAGAGTCTCATGCGTCTCATCCGTTCATTCCCCGCCGGTCACAGCCGCCCTCGCAGGCAATCTGGCACGCCCTGCGTCAGAAACGGACGTAGGCCGAGGGTGACGCCGCGGCAGGGGTTGGATAGAAGCACCGCGAGCGGCCCGGCAGAGGCCGACCACGACCCAGGAGCTTTCATGGACTTCGCCCTCAACGACGACCAGCGCGCCATCCAGGACGCCGCCCGCCAGTTCGCCGAGGCGGAGCTGGCTCCGCACAGCGCCGAATGGGACGAGACCAAGCATTTCCCGGTCGACGTCATGCGCCAGGCCGCCGAGATGGGCTTCTGCGGCATCTACACCGGCGAGGAGCACGGCGGCATGGCTCTGGGCCGCGTGGAGGCGGCGCTCATCTTCGAGGAGCTGTCGCGGGGCGACGTGTCGACGGCGGCCTTCATCTCGATCCACAACATGGCCACGTGGATGATCGACAAATTCGGCTCCGACGATCTGCGCGGCCGCTATGTGCCCTCGCTGGTGTCGATGGAGCGGATCGCCAGCTACTGCCTGACCGAGCCGGGTTCAGGGTCTGACGCGGCGGGCCTGCGCACCACGGCCCGGCTGGACGGCGACCACTGGGTGCTGAACGGATCCAAGGCCTTCATCTCGGGGGCGGGGACATCGGACGTCTATGTGGTCATGGCCCGCACGGGGCAGGACGGGCCCAAGGGCATTTCGACCTTCGTCGTCGACAAGGACGCGCCGGGCCTGAGCTTCGGGGCACAGGAGAAGAAGATGGGCTGGAACAGCCAGCCCACGGCCATCGTCGCCTTCGACGACTGCCGCATCCCGGCGGCGAATCTGCTGGGCAAGGAAGGCGACGGCTTCCGCTACGCCATGATGGGCCTGGACGGCGGCCGGCTGAATATCGCCGCCTGTTCGCTGGGCGGGGCGCGGCTGGCGCTGGAGGCGGCGCAGGCCTACGTCACCACGCGAAAACAATTCAACAAGCCGTTGTCTGATTTCCAGAATGTCCAGTTCAAGCTGGCCGATATGGCGACCCAGCTGGAGGCGGCGCGCCTGCTGGTCCTTCGCGGCGCCTGGGCCCTGGACGCCCGCCACCCAGAGGCGACGAAATGGTGCGCCATGGCCAAGCGGTTCGCCACGGACGCCTGTTTCGAGATCGCGGACGAGGCCCTGCAGCTGCACGGCGGCTACGGCTATCTGAAGGACTATCCGCTGGAACGGATCGTCCGCGACCTGCGGGTCCATCGCATTCTCGAGGGGACGAACGAGATCATGCGGGTGATCACGGCGCGAGAGATGTTGCGGCAGTGACCCGGCGCCCGTAGAGCGGCCCCCATGAGCGATTCCGAAGTCCTGACCCGCGTCGAATCCGGCGTGGGCCGCATCACCCTGAACCGACCCAAGGCGCTGCATGCGCTGAACCGGGACATGTGCGAGGCGATGACGGCCGCGCTGCTGGCGTGGCGCGAGGACGCGGCCGTGCAGTCCGTCATGATCGACCATTCGGGCGAGCGAGGCTTCTGCGCCGGCGGCGACATCCGCATGATCGCCGAGAGCGGGGCGGGGGATGCGTCGGAGGCCATGGCTTTCTTCCGGACCGAGTACCGGCTGAACCACCTGATGTTCGAATATCCGAAGCCGATCACCGCGATCGTCGACGGCATCGTCATGGGCGGCGGGGTCGGCATCTCCGAGCCGGCCGAGGTGCGGATCGCCACCGAGCGCACGACCTACGCCATGCCCGAAACCGGCATCGGCCTGTTCCCCGACGTCGGCGGCGGCTGGTTCCTGCCGCGGTTGCCGGGCCGGACCGGCGTCTGGCTGGCCCTGACCGGGGCGCGGCTGAAGGCGGCGGACACGGTGGCCCTGGGCATCCATACGCACTTCGTACCTTCTGACCGGGTCGAGGCGCTGAAGAGCGCCCTGATCGCCCATCCCGCCGCACCGAAAACCGTCGCGGACACTCTGGCCTCCGATCCCGGCGCCGCGCCGACGGCGGCCCATCGCCAGGCCATCGACCGGCTGTTCGCCTTCGACACGGTCGAGGCCATCTTCGCGGCGCTCGAGGCGGACGGGTCCGAATGGGCGCTGGCCCAGCTGGCCGTTCTGAAGACCAAGTCGCCGCAGTCGATGAAGATCACCCTGCGCCAGCTGCGCACCGGGGCGACGCTGGGAACCTTCGCCGACAACATGGCCATGGAATACCGGCTCGGCGGCCGGGTGGTGCGCAGCCACGACTTCCAGGAGGGGGTGCGCGCCGTCATCGTCGACAAGGACAATACGCCGAACTGGTCGCCGGCCGATCTGGCCGGGGTGACCGAAGCGACGCTGGACGCCCTGTTCGCGCCCCTGCCGGCGGCGGAGGAATGGTCGCCGCTGCCCTGAGCCGCCGGCTGTGAGGTCTTGCATCCGCGCCGGTTCCGGGGCGTAGCTTGGCGCGGGAACAGGAGGGATCGTGATGATCAGGACCTTGGCTATTGCGCTTGCGGCCTCGGCGGCCCTGGGCGGCTGCGCGTTGACGGACGGCCAGACCGTCTTCCCCGGCGGCGAGGCCCGGGCGGGGCTGGAAGCCGGCCACGCCGCGGCCGTCGCCGACCCCCGGCGTCTGCCGGCCGAGGTCGCGCGGGATCCGCTGCGCAAACCGCGCAAACCCGCCGACATGCTCGCCCTGATGCGGCTGGCGCCGGGGCAGGCGATCGCCGACATCCGCCCGGAGGAGGGATATTTCACTCGTCTGTTCGCGCCGGCCGTCGGTCCCGGCGGCCGAGTCTACGCCTTCGTGCCCAATCAGACGGCGCAACGCGAGAACGCCTTCGCCGACACCCTGGCATCGACCTATCCGAACGTCAGCCGGGTGACGGGCGCGCTGGAGACGATGACCTTCGACCGGCCCCTGGACGTCGTCTTCATGGGCGAGGAGTACCATGACTTCACCATCCCCCGGTTCGGCGTGGACGTGGCGCGCATGAATGCGGCGGTGTTCGCGGCCCTGAAGCCCGGCGGCCTCTACGTCATCCTCGATCATCAGGCCGCCGACGGGGCGGGAATCAGCGTCGCCGGAACCCTGCACCGGATCGAGGCGGCCGAGTTGCGTCGACAGGTCGAGGCCGCCGGCTTCGTCTTCGACGGCGAGAGCGACGCGGTTCGCGTTCCGGGCGACGATCATTCCCTGAGCGTGTTCGACGAAAGCATCCGCGGCCGCACCGACCGGTTCGTCTATCGCTTCCGCAAACCGGGCTGACGGGGGACGCTTCAAGGTCTAGCTTCCGGCCAGCGCCGCCATAGCGCGTCAGGAGGATTTCCCATGCGTCGTTCCCTGTTCATGGCCGCCGTGGCGGTCGTCGCCCTGTCTTCCGCCGGCTGGACGGTCGCTCCAGCGGTCGACTTCTTCCCCCATAGCTATGCGGCCGCCCTGGCCGATCCGATCCGCACTGACGCGGATCGCGCGAGGGATGAGTCGCGTCATGCGGCCTATACGCTGGACTTCGCCGGAGTGAAGCCAGGCGAGAAGGTCGCCGACATGATCATCGGCGGCGGCTATTTCACCCGACTCCTTTCGGCGGCCGTGGGGCCCGAGGGCCATGTCACCGCCTGGCAACCCGAGGAGTTCATCGCCTTCCAGGCCAGTTATGGCGACAGCCTGAGCGCGGCGGACGCCCTGCCGAATGTGGACGGCGTCCGCTCGCCGATCGGCGCGCCCGGCTTTCCGGCGGGGCTGGATCTGATCTTCACCGCCCAGAACTACCACGACCTGCACCTGCAGCCGTTCCCGACGGACACGGCGGCCAGGATCAACGCGGCGGCCTTCGCGGCGCTGAAGCCGGGCGGCCGCTATGTGATCATCGACCATGACGCGGCGGCCGGTTCGGGCCTCGGCGCGGCCCACACCCTGCACCGGATCGACATCGAGGCGGTCAAGCAGGAGGTCCAGGCAGCCGGCTTCGTGCTGGACGGCGAGAGCGGGGTTCTGGCCAATCCGGAAGATCCGCGAACGGCGAACGTCTTCAATCCGGCGATCCGGGGCCGGACCAGCCAGTTCATGCTGCGATTCAGAAAGCCGGGCTGAGCGAAAATCCGCCCGGCGCCGCTGGCGACAGGGCAGGGGACGGGCTAACGCTCCCGAAAATCATTCGGGAGACCACGCCATGACCCTCAGGATCGCCTTCATCGGCCTCGGCAACATGGGCGGAGGCATGGCGGCCAACCAGGCGAAGGCCGGCAACGCCGTCTCCGCCTTCGATCTGTCGCAGGACGCTCTGGATCGCGCCGCCGCCGCGGGCTGCACCCCGGTCGGGTCCGTGGCCGAGGCGGTCAGGGACGCCGACGTCGTCATCACCATGCTGCCCGCCGGTCCGCATGTGCTGAAGGTCTATTCGGAACAGGTGATCGGCGCCGCGCCGACCAGCGCCCTGCTGCTCGACTGCTCCACCATCGACGTCGACACGGCCCGCAAGGTCGCCGGTCTCGGGAAGGACGCCGGCTACGCCTTCGCCGACGCCCCCGTCTCGGGCGGCACCATGGCGGCCGACGCCGGCACCCTGGCCTTCATGGTCGGCTGCGACGAGCCGGACTTCGCCCGCATCGAGGCGGCGCTGGAGCCGATGAGCCGCGCGACCTTCCGCGCCGGCGACCACGGGGCGGGGCAGGCGGCCAAGATCTGCAACAACATGATCCTGCTTGTTCGACCATCGACGTGGATACGGCGCGCAAGGTGGCGGGGCTGGCCAAGGAGGCGGGCTACGCCTTCGCCGACGCGCCGGTGTCTGGCGGGACGATGGCGGCGGACGCCGGGACGCTGGCCTTCATGGTCGGCTGCGACGAGCCGGACTTCGCCCGCATCGAGGCGGCGCTGGAGCCGATGAGCCGCGCGACCTTCCGCGCCGGCGACCACGGGGCGGGGCAGGCGGCCAAGATCTGCAACAACATGATCCTCGGCATCACCATGCTGGGGACCTGCGAAGCCATCGGCCTGGCCGAGAAGCTGGGCCTCGATCCGGTGAAGATGTTCGACATCGTCGCCAAGTCTTCGGGCCAGAGCTGGTCGACGACCACCTACTACCCGTGGCCCGGCCCGGTGCCGACGGCGCCGTCGAACCGCAACTATGACGGCGGCTTCGCCACGGCCATGATGCTGAAGGACCTGAAATTGGCGCAGGACGCGGCGGCCAAGGTCGGGGCGACCACGCCGCTGGGGGCCCAGACCGAGGCGCTGTTCCAGATGTTCAACGGCCTCGGCTACGGCGGCCGCGACTTCTCGGCCATCCTGCAGATGCTGCGCGGCAAGCTGGACGATCTGCCGAAGGGGTGACGGAGCCGCAGGAGCCGCCGGACCCCATGGGGCAAATTCTGCGAACCGTTATCAATTAAGGTCTTGCGGCGATTTGTCGGGCCGTTCGCGTGGACAAATCCACCGTCAAGGCGCATCAGACGGGGGCATTTTTACCGCGCAGAGCTGTTCGTTTTGTACGACTACAAGGCCGCATTCGGGACCGCCGTGGAGCAGGTCAGGGGCGAGGGGCGCTATCGCGTCTTCGCCGACCTCAAGCGCGTGCGCTATCGCGTGTACGACTACAAGGCCGCATTCGGGACCGCCGTGGAGCAGGTCAGGGGCGAGGGGCGCTATCGCGTCTTCGCCGACCTCAAGCGCGTGCGCGGCCAGTTYCCGAAGGCGGTCCGCCGTCGCGAGGACGGGTCCGAGCAGGACGTCATCGTCTGGTGCTCGAACGACTATCTCGGCATGGGCCAGCACCCGGCCGTGCTCGAGGCCATGCAGGCCGAGATCGAGGCGGTCGGCGCCGGGGCCGGCGGCACCCGCAACATCTCGGGCACGACCCGGTCGGCGGTCGATCTGGAGGCCGARCTGGCCGCCTGGCACCGYAAGGAAGCGGCCCTGCTGTTCACCTCGGGCTATGTCGCCAACGAGGCGACCCTGACCACGCTGCAGCGCATCCTGCCSGGGCTGATCGTCTTCTCCGACAGCCTCAACCACGCCTCGATGATCGCGGGCATAAGAAACGGCGGCTGCGAGCGGCACATCTTCGCCCACAACGACCTCGAACACCTCGAAAGCCTGCTGAAGGACGCCCCGGCCGACGCGCCCAAGCTGGTGGCCTTCGAGAGCGTCTATTCSATGGACGGCGACATCGCCGACCTCGCCGGGACCATCGCCCTGGCCCGCAAATACGGGGCCCTGACCTATCTCGACGAGGTCCACGCGGTCGGCCTGTACGGCGAAACCGGYGCGGGCGTGGCCGAGCGCGACGGGGTGCTGGACGGCATCGACATCGTCGAATGCACCCTCGGCAAGGCCATCGGCGTCATGGGCGGCTATATCGCCGCCGACGCGGTGATCATCGACGCCGTGCGCAGCTGGGCCTCGGGCTTCATCTTCACCACCAGCCTGCCGCCGGCCCTGACGGCGGGCGCCCTGGCCTCGGTGCGCTGGCTMAAGGCCCATCCCGAGGTGCGCGAGGCCCACCAGGAACGCGCCGCCGCCCTCAAGGCCCGCTTCCGCGCCGCCGGCATCCCGGTGATGGAGAGCGTCAGCCACATCGTGCCGGTGTTCGTGGGCGATCCGGTCCACGCCAAGATGATCTCCGACATGCTGCTGGAAGAGCACGGCGTCTATGTCCAGCCGATCAACTATCCGACCGTGCCCAAGGGCACCGAACGCCTGCGCTTCACCCCCTCGCCCAACCACTCCGACGCCATGATGGACGACCTCGTCAAGGCGATGGACCGCCTCTGGACCCACTGCAACGTGGCGCGTCACCGCCTCTGGACCCCCAACCACTCCGACGCCATGATGGACGACCTCGTCAAGGCGATGGACCGCCTCTGGACCCACTGCAACGTGGCGCGTCTGCCTGCCGTCGCCTGAGGACAGCCTCGGCGAGGTCATCGTCGAACTGACCCGCAACGGGTCCTATCTGAAATGCTCGGCCATCCATGTCGCGACCGGCGTGGAGGCCTCCGCGGTTGGACCGGTCGCCCAGCGGGCAGGGCTGGAACGGATCGCCCTCGGCAAGCTGAAACGGGCGCTGGCCGCCCGCTGACCACAAGATGTTGTGGTGAACCGGCGTCAGGCCTAAATGGGTCGCCGCGCCAGAGCTTCGGGGATTCCAGTGACCGCCTTCACCCACGCCGACTATTTCTCGAAGAGCCTTGCCGAGGCCGATCCCGACATCTTCGGCGGCATCGAGGGCGAACTGGGCCGCCAGAAGGAGCAGATCGAGCTGATCGCCTCCGAGAACATCGTCTCGAAGGCGGTGCTGGAGGCGCAGGGCTCGGTGCTGACCAACAAATACGCCGAGGGCTATCCCGGCCGCCGCTACTACGGCGGCTGCGAATATGTCGACGTCACTGAGAACCTCGCCCGCGAGCGCGCCAAGGCGCTGTTCGGCTGCGCCTTCGCCAACGTCCAGCCGCACTCGGGGGCCCAGGCCAACCAGGCGGTGTTCCAGGCCCTGCTGACGCCCGGCGACACCTTCCTCGGCATGGATCTGGCGGCCGGGGGCCACCTGACCCACGGCTCGCCCGCCAACCAGTCCGGCAAATGGTTCCGGCCGGTGACCTACAAGGTGCGCGAGAGCGACTGCCTGATCGACTATGACCACGTCGCCGAGATGGCCGAGAAGGAGAAGCCGAAGCTGATCCTGGCCGGGGCCAGCGCCTACAGCCGGCACATCGACTTCAAGCGGTTCCGCGAGATCGCCGACAGCGTCGGGGCCTGGCTGATGGTCGACATGGCCCACTATGCGGGCCTGATCGCCGGCGGCGTCTATCCCGACCCGCTGCCGCACGCCCACGTCGTCACCACCACGACGCACAAGACCCTGCGTGGCCCGCGCGGCGGCATGGTGCTGTCGAACGACATCGAGCTGGGCAAGAAGATCAACTCGGCCGTCTTCCCCGGGCTGCAGGGCGGACCGCTGGAGCATGTCATCGCGGCCAAGGCCGTGGCCTTCGGCGAGGCGCTGAAGCCCGAGTTCAAACTGTATGCGCAGCAGGTGGTGACCAATGCGCAGGCGCTGGCCGCGGTGCTGGTCGAGCGCGGCGCGGCCATCGTCTCGGGCGGCACCGACAGCCATCTGATGCTGGTCGACCTGCGGCCCAAGGGCGTCACCGGAAAGGCCACCGAGGCGGCGCTCGAGCACGCCCTGATGACCTGCAACAAGAACGGGGTGCCGTTCGACACGGCACCGTTCACCGTGACCTCGGGCGTCCGTCTCGGCACCCCGGCCGGGACGACGCGCGGCTTCGGCGTCGGCGAGTTCCAGCAGGTCGGCCACTGGATCGCCGACGTCATCGATTCGATGAAGGGCACGGACGAAGCGGACGCCGGCGTGTCGCAACGCGTGGCGGGCGAGGTGCGTGAGCTCACGCGTCGCTTCCCGATTTACGGATAAGCGCTGATGAAGTGCCCTTTCTGCGGACATCAGGACACCCAGGTGAAGGACAGCCGCCCGTCGGATGACGGCGCCGCCATCCGTCGCCGCCGGTCCTGTCCGTCGTGCAGCGGGCGGTTCACCACCTTCGAACGGGTGCAGCTGCGCGAACTGATGATCCTCAAGCGCAACGGCCGCCGCACGCCCTTTGACCGTGACAAGCTGGAGCGGTCGCTGAACGTGGCCCTGCGCAAGCGCCCGGTGCAGCCCGAGCAGGTCGAACAGCTGGTCAGCCGCATCACCCGCCAGCTGGAAAGCCTCGGCGAGACGGAAATCCCGTCATCGACGGTCGGCGACTTCATCATGAAGGCGCTGAAGTCGGTCGATGAGGTCGCCTACGTCCGCTACGCCTCGGTCTACAAGGACTTCCGCCACACCGGCGATTTCGCCCGGTTCCTGGGCGATGAGGGTCTGGACGAAAGCTGATGCGCCCCCCGGGTCAAAGGATGCGCGTCACCCTGAAACTGGCGACGTCCCTCGACGGTCGGATCGCGACCGCCACGGGTGAAAGCCGGTGGATCACCGGCGAGGCCGCGAGGCTGGAAGGCCACCGCCTGCGCGCCGCTCATGACGCCATTCTGGTGGGCGTCGAGACCGTGCTGGCCGACGACCCTGAACTGACGGCGCGTCTGCCCGGGCGCCCCGTCGATCAGCCCCTCCGCGTGGTGCTCGACAGCCGGCTCCGCACGCCGCCCACCTCGAAGATCGCCCATGGCGACAGCCTGATCCTGACCGTCGCCGAGCCTGCGCCGGTGGGGACCGCGGTCGTCGAACGTGTCGAGGCCGACCACGGCCGCCCGTCGGTGGCCGCGAGCCTGTCGGCGCTGACGCGACGGGGCGTTTCGTCCGTCCTGATCGAGGGGGGCGGGCAGGTGGCGGCCAGCTTCCTGCGCGCCGGCCTGGTCGATCGTCTGGAGTGGTTCCGGGCGCCGATCCTGCTGGGCGCCGAGGGCCGGCCCTGCGTGGCGGCCCTCGCCCTTTCGAAGCTGGCGGACGCCCCCACTTTCCGGCGCCTTGCGGTGGAGCCTTGCGGTGACGACCTGTGGGAACGCTACGAGAGAGTTTGAATGTTCACCGGGATTGTCACGGACATCGGCCGCGTCCGTTCGGTCAGGCAGACCGAGCGCGACCGGCGGTATGAGATCGAGACCGCGTGGGACACGTCGGGCATCGATCTGGGCGCATCCGTCAGCCATGCCGGCTGCTGCCTGACAGTGACCGAAAAGGGCCCCGGCTGGTTCGCCGTCGAGGTCTCGGGCGAAACCCTCTCGAAAACCAACCTCGGCGACTGGACCGAGGGCCATCGCGTCAATCTCGAGCGGGCGGCCAGACTGGGCGACGAGATGGGCGGCCATGTCGTCTCGGGTCATATCGACGGCCTCGGCCGGGTCGTCTCGGTCACGCCCGAAGGCGGTTCGCACCGGATCGACATCGAGGCCCCGGCGCCGCTGCACCGCTATATCGCCGCCAAGGGCTCGATCACGGTCGACGGGGTGTCGCTGACGGTCAACGCCGTCGAAGGCCGGACCTTCGGCCTGAACATCATTCCCCACACCTGGGAGGCCACGACTTTGGGCGCCCTGAAACCCGGCGACGCGGTCAATCTCGAGATCGACATGCTGGCGCGATACCTCGCGCGGTGGCAGGAGACGGCGTGATGCAATTGGCCGCGAACATGAACGACAGCCCGATCAGCCCCATCGAGGACATCCTCGAGGACGCCCGCAACGGCAAGCCCTACATCCTCGTCGACGCCGAGGATCGCGAGAACGAGGGCGACATCATCATTCCGGCCCAGTTCGCCACGCCGGACCAGATCAATTTCATGGCCCGCCACGCCCGTGGTCTGATCTGCCTCGCCATCACCGCCGACCGCGCCCGCCAGCTGCGCCTGCCCCCGATGGCGGCCGAGAATCGCGAGAGCATGGGCACGGCCTTCACCGTCTCGATCGAGGCGCGCGAGGGCGTGACCACCGGCATCTCGGCCGCCGACCGCGCCCGGACCGTTCAGGTGGCGGCCGACCCGACCCGGGGCGCCGACGACATCGTCTCGCCCGGCCACGTCTTCCCGCTGGTCGCCCGCGACGGCGGGGTGCTGGTCCGCACCGGCCACACCGAGGCGGCGGTCGACATCAGCCGCATGGCCGGGCTGACGCCGGCCGGGGTGATCTGCGAGATCATGAATGACGACGGGTCGATGGCGCGGATGCCCGATCTGGTCGCCTTCGCCCAGCTGCACGGGCTCAAGATCGGCACCATCGCCGACCTGATCGCCTATCGCCGCCGCACCGAGCGGATGGTCGAGCGGGTCATGGACACGCCGTTCGACAGCGTCCACGGCGGCCCGTTCCGGCTGATGCTGTACCGCAACGCCATCGAGGGCGTCGAACACGTCGCCCTGGTCAAGGGCAAGATTGAACCCGGCAAGCCCACCCTGGTGAGAATGCACCAGGTCGATTTCGCCGCCGACCTGCTGGGCCATGTCGAGGCGCGCCAGAATTATGTGCCCCGCGCCCTGAAGGGGATCAGCGACCATCCGGGCGCCGGCGTCACGGTGTTTCTGCGCGATCCGGAACTGCACGGCCTGGCGGAGCGGCTGGCCGGGGTCGAGAAGCCGACCGCCGTCGACCGGTCGATCCGCAACTACGGCGTCGGGGCGCAGATCCTGCTGGATCTGGGCGTCCGCGACATGATCGTGATGAGTTCGACCCGCCCCAATCCGGCTGCGCTGGAAGGCTACGGCCTGCGCATCGTCGGCTGGCGTGACATGGACGGAGAAGACCAATCGTAAGCGAGCCCATCCGCGTCCTCATTGTCGAGGCGCGCTTCTATGACGACCTCGCCGACGCCCTGCTGGAAGGGGCGAAGGACGCCCTGCGCGCGCGGGACGTGGAGTTCGACATCGTCTCGGTTCCGGGCGCGCTGGAAGTGCCGACGGCGATCGCCCTGGCCGTCGAGGCCGGCCGCTATCCGACCGCTCCCCGCTATGACGGCTTCGTCGCCCTCGGCTGCGTGATCCGCGGCGAGACCTATCATTTCGAGATCGTATCGGACCAGTCGGCGGCCGGAATCCGCAACCTCGGCCTCAACGGCGTGGTCATCGGCAACGGCATCCTGACGACCGAGGACGAGGACCAGGCCTGGGCCCGGGCCCGCATCAGCGAGGGCGACAAGGGCGGCGGCGCGGCGCGCGCCTGTCTGGAGCTCATTGCCTTGCGCAAGCGGCTGCGCGTAGGACTGGGCGCGTGACCGAACCCGCCAGCATCCAGACTGGGCGCGTGACCGAACCCGCCAGCATCCAAGCCGTCCTCGCCCAGCCGCTATGACGGCTATGTCGCCCTGGGCTGCGTGATCCGCGGCGAGACCTATCATTTCGAGATCGTCTCGGATCAGTCGGCGGCCGGGATCCGCAATCTGGGCCTGAACGGCGTGGTCATCGGCAATGGCATTCTGACCACCGAGGACGAGGATCAGGCCTGGGCCCGGGCCCGCGTCAGCGAGGGCGACAAGGGCGGCGGCGCGGCGCGCGCCTGTCTGGACCTCATTGCCTTGCGCAAGCGGCTGCGCGTAGGACTGGGCGCGTGACCGAACCCGCCAGCCTCCAGTCCGTCCTCGCCCAGCTCGCCGAGGCCGAGAAGCAGCGCGCAGAGCCGCAGCTGACCAGCCGCCAGCGCCGCGCGCGCACCGTCGCGCGCCTCGCCGCCGTGCAGGCCCTCTATCAGATGGAGCTGGCCGGCGAGGGGGTCGAAACCGTGATCTCCGAATTCTCCAACCATCGCTTCGACGCCGACATCGACGGCGAGGCGCTGGCCGAGGCTGACGAGGACTATTTCGCCGAGATCGTGCGAGGCGTGGTCAGCGGCCAGCGCGACATTGACGACGCGGTCAAGGCGCGGCTGGCCTCCAACTGGCGGATGGAACGGCTCGATTCCACCCTGCGGGCCCTACTGCGGGCCGGGGCGTGGGAGCTGCGCGAGCGGCAGGACGTGCCGCGCGAGATCGTCATCGACGAATATGTCGAGCTGGCCAAGGCCTTCTTCGACGACGCCGAGGCGAAGTTCGTCAATGCGGCGCTGGACGGCGTCGCCCGAGACGCCCGGCCCAGGGGCTGACCCCGCCATGCCCGCGGTCGACGTCGCCGGCGAGTTCGAAACCATCCGCCGCCTGTTCGCGCCCCTGGCCCATCCGGTCTGGGGCCGCGGCCTCCTCGACGATGTGGCGGTCGTCCCGTCTCGCGCCGGCCACGACCTGGTCCTGACCAAGGATGCGATCGTCGAAGGCGTCCATTTCCTGTCAACGGACCCGCTGGACACCGTCGCCCGCAAGCTGATGCGGGTGAACCTGTCCGACCTGGCGGCCAAGGGGGCCGAGCCGTTCGGCTATCTGCTGGCCTGCCACTGGTCCGAGCGCTGCGGCTGGCCGGAGCGGACGACCTTCGCCGAAGGCCTGCGCGTCGATCAGAAGGCGTTCGGTGTCGCCCTGCTGGGCGGGGACACGGTGGCGACGCCCGGCCCGGCCGGCTTCTCCATGACCATGCTGGGCTGGGTTCCGAAGGGGCGTGCCGTGGGCCGCGCCGGCGCCCGGCCGGGGGACCTCGTGTTCGTGACGGGCACGGTTGGAGACGGGTGGCTCGGGCTGGAGGCGGTGCAGGGCAAGCTGTCGCTGGATCCCGAGCGGATGGCCGCCTTGTCGGATCATTACCGGACGCCGACGCCGCGCGTCGACTTCGCCGGTCCGGTCCGGGACATGGCCAGCGCGTCCATCGATATTTCCGACGGCCTGATCGCCGACCTCGGGCATCTGGCCGAGGCCGGCGGGGTGCGCCTTGAGATCGATCTGGAGAACGTGCCCCTGTCCGCGGCCGGTCAGGCCTGGTTCGACGGCCGGGTCGATGCGCAGGCGGCGCTGGAAAAGCTGGTGACCGGCGGCGATGACTACGAAATCGCCTTCACCGCCACGCCGCGGGAAGAGGCCGCGCTGCGTCGGGAGGCCGAGCGTCGGCATCTGCGCCTGACCCGGATCGGCCGCGTGACGGCGGGGGAGGGCGTCGTCGCCCGCTTCGGCGGCCAGCCCGTGGCGTTCGACCGGCCAGGCTTCACTCACGACTGACAACGAAATCTCAAGGCGTGGCGGTCAACATGCGGGGATGCGCCGTCGCGATCTCATTGCAGCTTCCGCCGCCCTGCCGGTTCTCTCCGCGGGGAGCGACGCCCTCGCCGGCGAGCGACCAGCGGCGGGAGGCGCCAGCATCAGCATGCCGGGCGTGGGCTTGCCGATCATCGCGGGGGGGCGGCTGCGAAACTATGTCTTCGTCTCGCTGCGCCTGCATCTGGGAGGGTCCGCCACGCCCGAATCGATGCGACCGAAAGAGGCTTTCCTGCGCGACGCCTTGGTGCGCGCGGGGCACCGGACGCCCTTCACCGTGCCCGACGACTGGCGGGTCATCGACACCGCCGCCCTGTCAGCCAGCCTGATGCGATCGGCCGCTACGATAGCCGGACGCGGCTCGGTCACCCGGGTCGAGATCGTGAGCCAGGCGCCCCGCCGCCGGACGGGCGTAACCGCCGGCTGAACTTCGTTCACCAACGCTGTTGCGTCGGCCCCCGGCATTTGGCACGTTTCCGCCGCAATTCCCCAAGGACGCAACATGCGTCCGGTGCGCACGGGGGGACCGGAAGGCGGACAGAGGCGAATAACGCCCGCCGCGCCAAGGAACCGGGCGCCTGAACACACAGGGTTTGGAAACGCCATGAGTAACTATCTGTGGCTGGTCATCGCCGCAGGCGCGCTGGGAGTCCTCTACGGGCTGATCCAGACCGCCGCGTTGATGAAGGCCAGCACCGGCAACGACAAGATGCGCGAGATCGCCGCGGCGATCCAGGAAGGGGCCTCGGCCTATCTGCGCCGCCAATACACCACCATCGCCATGGTCGGAGTCGTGATCCTGATCGCGGCCTGGCTGCTGATCGGGCCCTATGCGGCCATCGGCTTCGTCATCGGCGCGGTGCTTTCGGGCCTGGCCGGTTTCGCCGGCATGCTGATCTCGGTCCGGGCCAACGTCCGCACCGCACAGGCGGCCTCGGAAAGCCTCGCCAAGGGTCTGGACCTGGCCTTCCGGTCGGGCGCCATCACCGGCATGTTCGTGGCGGGCGGCGCGCTTCTGGCCGGCATGGGCGGCCTCGGAAAGCCTCGCCAAGGGTCTGGACCTGGCCTTCCGGTCGGGCGCCATCACCGGCATGTTCGTGGCGGGCGGCGCGCTTCTGGGCGTGGCCGGCTACTACGCCTTCCTGACCGCCGGCGCGGGCTTCGAGAGCACCAGCCGCGAGGTCATCGACGGACTGGTCGCCCTGGGCTTCGGCGCCTCGCTGATCTCGATCTTCGCCCGCCTCGGCGGCGGCATCTTCACCAAGGGCGCCGACGTGGGCGGCGACATGGTAGGCAAGGTCGAGGCCGGCATCCCGGAGGATGACCCTCGCAACGCCGCGACCATCGCCGACAACGTCGGCGACAACGTCGGCGACTGCGCCGGCATGGCCGCCGACCTTTTCGAGACCTATGCGGTGACCACGGTCGCCACCATGGTGCTGGCGGCGATCTTCTTCCGCGACCAGCCCTATGTCGAAACCATGATGCTGCTGCCGCTGGCCATCTGCGCCATCTGCGTGGTGACCTCGATCATCGGCAGCTTCTTCGTCCGTCTGGGCAAGAAGCAGAACATCATGGGCGCCCTGTATCAGGGCCTGATCGTCACCGGCGTCCTGTCGGTCGGCGCGGTCTGGTGGGTCATCACCCAACTGGTCACGGGCCCCGTCACGACGACCAGCGGTCTGGTCATCGAGCCGATGAGCCTGTTCTGGTCCGGCCTTGTCGGTCTGGGCGTCACCGCGGCCATCGTGGTGATCACGGAATACTACACCGGCTCCAACTTCCGCCCGGTGCGCTCGGTCGCCAACGCCTCGGTTTCGGGCCACGGCACCAATGTGATCCAGGGTCTGGCCGTTTCACTGGAATCGACCGCCCTGCCGGCGCTGACGATCATCGTCGGCATCATCGCCAGCTACCAGCTGGCGGGCCTGTTCGGCATCGCCATCGCCACCACGACCATGCTGGGCGTGGCGGGGATGATCGTGGCTCTGGACGCCTTCGGTCCTGTCACCGACAACGCCGGCGGCATCGCCGAGATGGCGGGCCTGCCCTCGGACGTGCGCCACGTGACGGACGCCCTGGACGCCGTCGGCAACACCACCAAGGCGGTCACCAAGGGCTATGCGATCGGTTCGGCCGGCCTCGGCGCCCTGGTGCTGTTCGCGGCCTATACGTCGGACCTGCAGTATTTCTCGGCCAACCCTGACGTCTATCCGTTCTTCGCCAACATGCGCGAGGTCGCCTTCGACCTGACCAACCCSTACGTCGTCGTCGGCCTGCTGTTCGGSGGGCTGCTGCCCTTCCTGTTCGGCGGCATGTCGATGATGGCGGTCGGYCGGGCCGCTGARTCKGTSGTGGAAGARGTCCGCCGCCAGTTCCGCGAGAACCCGGGAGAACCCGGGSATCATGACCTATGAGGTCAAGCCCGAGTACGGCCGKGCGGTCGACATCCTGACCAAGGCGGCGATCCGCGAGATGATCGTGCCGTCGCTGCTGCCGGTGCTGTCGCCGATCGTSCTGTTCGTGGCCATCCTGTTCCTGTCGGACAAGGCGGATGCGTTCGCGGCCCTGGGCGCCATGCTGATGGGCGTGATCGTGACCGGCCTGTTCGTGGCCATCTCGATGACCTCGGGCGGCGGCGCGTGGGACAACGCCAAGAAGGTGATCGAGGAGGGATTCACCGACAAGAACGGCGTCGTCCACGGCAAGGGCTCCGAGGCTCACAAGGCCGCGGTGACCGGCGACACCGTCGGCGATCCCTACAAGGACACCTCCGGMCCGGCGGTGAACCCGATGATCAAGATCACCAACATCGTCGCCCTGCTTCTGCTGGCGGTGCTGGCGAGCGGCAAGATCGTCTGAACCTGATCGGCCTCTCCGGTTCGCCGGAGAGGCCGTCTGTCCTGAAACGAAAGAGGCCCCGGAGATCGCTCTCCGGGGCCTTCTTTTTATGTCGTCGGCCTTGGCCCTATTCGCGGCGCTGCTGGCCCGGCGTGTCTTCGTCGGTGCGGGGCAGCTGGCCGCGGCCGACGTTGCCGAGCAGCTGCTCGAGGATCGTCAGTTGGCGGCCGCGGGTCGGCGTCTCGCGACCGTTCATGGCCACGACCTGGCCGTCCTCAAGCCCGAGGTTGTTGACCGCCGACACCTGACCGGCGTCGTTGAAGGTGATCTCCGTCACCGAACGCTGGGTCACGTGGGGGCGGTTATAGGTGTATTTCTCGGTGACCTGGCTGATGTAGTACCAGATGCTGTCGCGCTCGAAGGTCGAGGTCGTCGAGGGCGTGCCCAGCTTGGTCAGCACGGTCTGCTTGGTGTCCGTGCCGGCGACGATGTCGGTGGGCCGGGCGTCGATCGCCTGGAAGCCGTTCTGACCCACCACGGGGGCGCACGCGGCCGTGAGAGCCGCGACGGACAGAGCAGCGATAASGAGCTTSGAACGGASCATTTGCGGCGCCTGCGACTTCAACAAGGTCTTTGACCTAACCGGACCCGAGCCTTAGTTCAACGGCGCGGCGGAAAAGGGGCCGCATGATCATGCCGGCGCGGCGCGACTTCAACAAGGTCTTTGACCTAACCGGACCCGAGCCTTAGTTCAACGGCGCGGCGGAAAAGGGGCCGCATGATCATGCTTCAGAATCTGTTCCGAACCCGTCCCCGAGAGCGTCTCGGCCAGCCACTGTATGAACTGGCGGTGCGCCAGGCCCGCCGGCCCGGCTTCTACACCACGCTGGGCGTCGCTGACCGGATCGATGCGCGATTCGAGCTCTACACCCTGCATGTGCTGCTGCTGGTCATGCGTCTGCGCGATGAGGGCGAGCGGGGGGCGGAGGCCGGGCAGGCCCTGTTCGACACCTATGTCTCGGCCCTGGACCACGCCCTGCGGGAGCTGGGCGTCGGAGACATCTCGGTGGGCAAGAAAATGCGCAAGCTGGGCGAGGCCCTGTACGGCCGGATGACCGCATACGAGGGACCGTTGCGCGACGGCGACGCCGCCGCCCTGTCCGCCGGTCTGGCGCGTAATGTCTACGAGAGCGACGATCCCGCGGTCGGCGCCGCGCTGGCCGCCTATGCCCTGGCCAGCCGGGCCCGTCTGGCGGCGCAGGATTTCGATGCGGTGGCGGCGGGTCCTGACTGGGCGGAGATTGATCAATGAGCGTTCCGAGCCTTCCCTATAGCGAACCGGTCCGCCTGCATCAGGTGCCGGGCGGCGTGAAACGCACGCTGGAGCCCGACGCGGCGGCCCGGGCGAGGATCGCCAAGGCGCTGGACCTGGCGTCGCTCGACTCGTTTACGGCCGAGATTGATCTGGCCCGCGTCGACGCCGGCTGGCGGCTGTCCGGCCGGGTGCGCGCCAGCCTGGCCCAGACCTGCGGCATCACCCTTGAGCCGCTGCCTCTCGAGGTGGACGCGCCGTTCTCCCTGACCCTGGCCGAGGCGGTCGACGAGGATTCCGACGAGATCGTCATCACCCTGGACGACGAATCGTCGGATCTCATCGAGGACGGCCAGATCGACCTGGGCCAGTATGCGGTCGAGCAACTGGCCCTGCGGCTGGATCCGTTCCCCCGCAAGCCCGGCGCCGAGTTCGTCCAGCCCCCGGAACCCGCCGAAATTTCGCCCTTCGCCGTGCTGAAGCAACTCCGGCCCTCCGACGAAGGTTGACGCAGCGGCGGCGCGGTTGCATCCCCCCGGGGCGGCGCTATCGTCGCCTTACTGACAAGCGCCGAACGCACGGCGCGACGGAGTCGAAACGGCTTGTCATCCCCGATCCTGATTTCGCTCGACGCCATGGGCGGGGACCACGGTCCATCGGTCGTGGTCGGCGGCGTCCGCGACTACCGCAAACGCCACGGCGGCGAGGGCGTGCGTTTTCTGCTGCATGGCGACGAGACGGCGATCCGGGCCGAGATGGCCCGATGCGCGCTGACGGAAGACGTCTGCGTCGTCCGCCACACCGACAAGGTCGTGGCCATGGACGAAAAGCCCGCCCAGGCCATGCGCCGCGGCAAGGGCTCCAGCCTGTGGAACGCCATCGAGGCGGTGAAGCTGGGCGAGGCGGGCGCCGTCGTATCGGCCGGCAACACCGGCGCCCTGATGGCCATTTCCAAGCTGCTGCTCAGGATGTCGGCGCCCGGCCTGGAGAGGCCGGCCATCGTGGCCGGCTGGCCGACGCCGCGAGGCGTCACGGCCGTGCTCGACGTCGGCGCCAATGTCGAGAGCGACGCGGCCCAGCTGGTCGAGTTCGCCATCATGGGCGAGGCCTTCATGACCGCCGTCCACAGGATCACGAAGCCGACCATCGGCATCCTGAATGTCGGCTCCGAGGACATGAAGGGCCACGAGGAGGTGCGCGAGGCGGCGCGTCTGCTGCGTGAGGGCGGCTTCGGACTGGACTATTTCGGTTTCGTCGAGGGCACGGACATCGCCAAGGGCACGGTGGATGTGATCGTGACCGACGGCTTCACCGGCAATATCGCGCTGAAGACGGCCGAAGGGGTGGCCAAATTCATCGCGGGGCTGATGAAGGAAGCACTGAGCTCAAGCCTGACGTCAAAGGCCGGCGCGCTGCTGGCGATGCCGGCGTTGAAGCGTATGAGCCGGAAGATCGACCCCAACGCCAACAACGGCGGGCCTCTGCTGGGCCTCAACGGGATTGTCGTGAAAAGCCACGGCGGGGCGACGGCGGGCGGCTTCGGCGCCGCTATCCGGGTGGCGGTCGAACTGGGCCGCAGCGACTATCTGACCAAGGTCAGCGCGAGCTTCAACCGGCTGACCGCCGTCATGGAACAGCCGTCCGAGCCCGCGGAACCGGCCATGGAGACTCCCCAGTGAGCGTCATTCGCAGCGCCGTGACCGGCGTCGGCTCATTCCTGCCGGAACAGGTCGTGACCAACGCGGACCTGGCGAAGATCGTCGATACTTCCGATGAATGGATTCAGGAGCGGACAGGCATTCGTCAGCGACACAAGGCCCGCGACGACCAGCCGACCAGCGACCTCGCGGTCGAGGCGGCGAAGAGAGCTCTGATCGACGCCGGCCGGACGGCTGCGGAGATCGACCTGATCATCGTCGCCACGACCACCCCCGACATGACCTTCCCGTCGGTCGCCTCGATCGTGCAGCGCAAGATCGGCGCCCCGACCTGCATCGCCTTCGACGTCCAGGCCGTGTGTTCAGGCTTCGTCTACGCTCTGAGCGTGGCGGACGGCTTCGTCGCCCGGGGCCTGGCGAAATGCGCCCTGGTGATCGGCGCCGAGGAAATGACCCGGCTGATGGACTGGACCGACCGCTCGACCTGCGTGCTGTTCGGCGACGGCGCCGGCGCGGTCGTCGTCGAGCCGCGCGAGGGGCAGGGGACCAAGGAGGACCAGGGTCTGCTCGGCTTCGCCCTGCGTTGCGACGGCACCAAGACCGACCTGCTGTACGTCGACGGCGGCCCGGCGACCACGGGGACGGTCGGGCACCTGCGGATGGCGGGAAACCAGGTCTTCCGGCACGCCGTGGTCAATATCGCCGAGGCCATCACCGCCGCCTGCGCCGCATCGAACATCGAGATCGCTGACGTCGACTGGTTCGTGCCCCACCAGGCCAATCAGCGCATCATCAAGGGCGTGGGCGACCGGCTGGGGCTGGATGAGAACAAGGTGATCTCGACCGTCGCCATGCACGCCAACACCTCGGCCGCCTCCATCCCGCTGGCTCTCGACGCCGCCATTCGCGACGGCCGCATCAAGCGCGGCGATCTGGTCCTGCTGGAGGCCATGGGCGGCGGTCTGACCTGGGGCGCCTGCGCGTTTCGTCTGTAGGGCGTATTTCCGGCTTTCCATTTGACGACGCTTGCCCTTTTATGTCGCCGACCGACCTTTGGAGGGGAGCGGACCTTGGCCGAACACCAGACCCTGACACGCGCGGACCTGTGTGAAGCGGTGCATGAGGAGGTCGGCCTGTCCCGACAGGAATGCTCGTCGCTGGTCGAGCGCACGCTCGAGCTGATCATCGAGTCGCTCGAACGCGGCGAAACCGTCAAGCTGTCGGGCTTCGGTGTCTTCCAGGTGCGCGAGAAGCGCGCCCGGATGGGGCGCAATCCGAAGACGGGCCAGCCCGCCGCAATCCATCCGCGCCGCGTGATCAGCTTCCGCGCCTCGCAGATCATGAAGGGCCGGGTTCACGACGCCGTCGTGAACGCCTGACGCCCGTGGCCAAGAGCCCGAACGCCTTCCGGACGATTTCAGAAGCCTCCGACGAGGTCGGCGCGCCCCAGCATGTGCTGCGCTTCTGGGAGACGAAATTCGTGTTCCTGACGCCGCTGAAGCGAGCGGGCGGGCGGCGGTTCTATCGCCCGCAGGACATCGTCGTGCTCAAGGCCGTCAAACGGCTGCTGCATGAGGAAGGCCTGACCATCAAGGGCGTGCAGCGGCTGCACAAGGAGCAGGGGCTCAAGCGCCTCGCCCATTACGGCGACCCCGAGGGAACGGTGACCTTCGAGCCCGAGGGCGCCGCGCCGGCCGGGGATTCCGCGCCTGTCGCGAGCGCGCCGTCGACCATCCGCCTGCGTCAGGTGCTGGCCGAACTGGAGGGCGCGCGGGCCCGGCTGGAAGCGGTGCTGTCGAGAAGCGCCTGAGGGCTGCTTTTTCGGTTTGCGGCGCCGCCAACCCCGTCTATAGGGAGCGCCTCTCGGAGCGTGGCGCAGCCTGGTAGCGCACTTGACTGGGGGTCAAGGGGTCGCAGGTTCGAATCCTGTCGCTCCGACCATTTTCCTTGCGAAAATCGGTTGGTTGAAGGGGTCGTCTCAGGACGGCCCCTTTGCAATTGGGCCGTCACTTCTTTCCGGAACCGCCTTCGGCCCAGCGGAACAGCGGGTAGAGGGGCACGCCCCAGCCGATGCCGGCGACGGCGTAGACCAGCAGGTCGATCAGGGGCGACGGCGGCAGCAGGCCCCGGATCGCGATCGCGCCCCAGATCCAGACGACGAGAAAGGCGACCACGCCCAGCATGGCGACGAAGCGGCGTGTCCGCGGACTCATGGTCAGCGCTTGCTCCGGAACAGGAAGAAGCCGCCGAGGGCCAGGGCCGAGGCGGTAAGGGACCAGACGACCCAGTCCCACTCGTCCATGGTGCCGATGGCGAAGACGCGGATGGCCAGGAACCAGCCGGCGACGGCGGCGACGCCGGAGACCAGCGAGGTGGCGAACAGGCCGCGGCGGCCGGTGACCAGGTCGGCCAGCCAGGCCAGGGCGAAGGCGCCCACAACGGCGATGGCGATGTCGGCGTACTGCAACGGCCTCTCCTGACTTGCGGCGATGCGACGCCGAAAAGCGACTCGATCTCGCCGCGCCGGGCGGGCATACCGCTCAATCCGGCGTCGGACCAGTGACGCGCCGGCACTGTAACGGTCGGGACGGCGGGCGTCGAATGAAGCGTTTCATCGGGGGCGATCAGAGCCGGGCCGTCGCCATCTGGCTGTTCATCTGCGCCGTGCTGGTGTTCGCCATGGTGGTGGTCGGCGGCGTGACCCGCCTGACCGGCTCGGGCCTGTCGATCACCGAGTGGAAGCCGATCATGGGGGCGCTACCGCCGATGAACGCGGCGGACTGGAACGCGGCCTTCGAGAAATATCGCGCCATCCCGCAATACGCCCAGGTCAACGCCGGCATGAGCATGGGCGAGTTCCAGGGGATCTTCTGGTGGGAGTGGGCGCATCGGTTGCTGGGGCGGCTGATCGGGGCCGTCTTCTTCCTGCCGTTCGTCGTGTTTCTGCTGCTGCGCAAGCTTCCGCGCCGGCTGATCGGGCGCTGCGCCGTGCTGCTGGCGCTGGGCGGGCTGCAGGGGTTCATCGGCTGGTGGATGGTGTCCAGCGGCCTGTCGGAACGGGTCGATGTGGCGCCCGAGCGGCTGGCGACGCACCTGGGGCTGGCGCTGCTGATCTTCATGGGCCTGATCTGGACGGGGCTGGAGGCCTGGAACGGCGAGTCGCATTCGCGCGCGCCCCAAGGGTGGAGCCGGGGCGCGGCGATCCTGCTGGGCGCGGTCTTCGTGCAGTGCCTGCTGGGCGGGCTGGTGGCGGGGGCCAAGGCGGGGTTCGTCTACACCGACTGGCCGATGATGAACGGGGCGGTGCTGCCGCCGGTGGACTGGGGCAGGGGCGCGCTGGCGGTCCTGCACGACCAGGCGCTGGTTCAGTTCAATCACCGGGTCTGGGCCTATGCGTTGCTGCTGGGAGGCACGGTCTATGCGGTGCAGGCGTGGCGCTGGCGGCTGGCCGAGGGGCTGGGCGTTTCGGCCTTCGTGACAGCGGCCGTGCTGTGGCTGCAGGCGCTGCTGGGCGTGGTCACGCTGGTCCACGCCACGCCGCTGTGGCTGGGCGCGCTGCACCAGGCGGGGGCGGCGCTGGTGCTGACGGCGGCGACGGTGAACCTGTGGCTGGTCCGCAGATCGCAGGCGCGGCTGTTTACGTCCGGACCGAGGTCCAGGGGCCTCTGATCGCGAAGGTGATGCCCGGGTACTGGATGTTGACGAACAGCACCTGACCGTCCGGCGAGAACACGGCGCCGGCGAACTCGGAATTGCCGGTGAAGACGTTGCGGGCGATCGTGTAGAGCTTGCCGTCGGGAGTGACGCCCTTCACGTGGTTGCGGATCTCGTCCGAATAGTTGTCCTCGCAGACGACCAGATGGCCCCACGGCGCGACGCAGAGGTTGTCGCCCATGTTGATGGTCTTCTCGTCGGCGCTTTCGACGAACAGCTGGATCCGGCCCGGGCGCAGCCGCTCGCCGACCGAACCCTCGAAGCGCGAGGGGACATAGCGCAGGATCTGGCCGCGCTTGATCGGGCCGCCCGAGGTGGCGGTCAGATACAGTTCGTCGTCGCCCCAGAATACGCCTTCGCCGCGCGACACCAGGGTGGCGCCGGCCGCGTGGCCGCGCCGGCGCAGGTCGTTGGCGGGGCTTTCGACGTCCTCGAGATCGATCCAGACGACCTCGCGCCAGTCGCCGACGGACCAGATGCGGGTCTCGTGGTTGGAGGAGTCCGATCCGCGGGCGTCGCGGAAGGCCATGGCCTGAAGGCGGCCGCCCTCGATCAGCTTGCCCGGGGTCTTCGGGATGAAGCGGTAGAACAGGCCGTCGACCTTGTCCTCGGTCAGATAGACGATCCCGGTGCGGGGATCGATGCAGACCGCCTCGTGGTCGAAACGGCCCATGGCCCTGAGCGGCACGGGGTCGGCGAGGCCGGTTCCGTCGGCGGGCACCTCGAAGACATAGCCGTGCGCCCTGGCGACATCGGCGTCGGCGGGCGTGGCCTCGGTCTCCTCGCAGGTCAGCCAGCTGCCCCAGGGCGTCTGGCCGCCGCAGCAGTTGGTGCTGGTGCCCGAGAGCGAGAGGAACTGGCGCACCGTGCGCCGGGTCTCGAGGTCATAGATCAGGGTGGTCGTGCCGCCGGGCAGGGGACGGCCGTCCTTGTACGTGTCATAGCCCCGGGCGGGGTCCAGCAGGCCCAGGCGTTCCTGATGGAAACCGCCGGGGCCGAGGTTGCGGTGGAGGCCGCTGGAACTGCCCAGTTCATGGTTGCGGACGAGGGCGATGCGCGGCCCGTCGAGGGGGAAGCAGCCCATGCCGTCGAACTGGCCGGGGACGAACAGGCCGTCGTCCATGGTGTCGCCGGCCTGGGAAATGACCTGGTAGGAGAAGCCTTCCGGGAGGTCGAGCAGGCGGTTGGGGTCGCGGATCAGCGGGCCGTAGCCGATGACCTCGTTGATATAGGTCTCTTCCGTCGCGGCGGCCTGGGCCTCGACGCTGCGGGCCAGGCCGGCGAAGGCGAAGGCCGCGGCAGAGCCGGCGATCAGATCACGACGATGGGGGCGCATGGAGACTCCGGAGTGTGGCGACGCTTATGACGGGGGCGGGCGTTGCGGTCATCATGGTTCTGTGACGCAGGCGTGCGTCTTCGCCGCTTCCGGAGAAACGGTTGGGGAGGTCGCGGAGCGCGGGCGGCTAGCCCGGAACCGATATGTGGCCCCCTGCTTTCGCGTTACGGGGACCGGACTGTGTTTTCGGCGTCGCCGCCTTCGCTCCGCGCGACCGGTTCACGCAAGCCGACGGGGGCGGGCTTCATCATGGCGGCCTGCGGGGCTTGTGGTGTTTTCCCACCCCGACCTTTTCGCCGCTTTCATCCCTGTCCGTCATACGCTCGCGACGGGCGGAAGGCGTCCAGGCCTCCCGGGCCCCGGGGTTTCGACCCCCCGGGCAGTCCGCCGACCCCACGCCCCCGATTATTCCACAAGCCGCAGGGTTCAAGCCGCGCAAGGGTCCGGGCGACGATTCCGGGACGACGGACGTTTCCCGCTCGTTCGCACCCCGCCGCACGTTGATGGCCCTGGCGCCAGACGCCCTCCCCCGCGACGGGATGCAGATATTATGGGCCCGCCGGGAKGSGGTGCTGACAATAGAGTTTGAGAAAAGCGGAAGCGATTGATCGGGCGGGATATTTTCCCGCCAACCCGACTATAGGTTCGTCCCACCTGATCCTTCTCCCGTTGGGAGACGGGGGCCCGGAGGGCCGGATGAGGGTTGGCCGGCGGAAGCGGCGAGCCGCCCTCCACAGGCGACCCTCGCCCTTTCGCGCAACCGATCGCTTCGCTCCCGGGCGCCCAAGCCCTCTCCCATCGGGAGAGGGGTAGCGGATCACCGCCGCTTCAGCCCGCCCAGCAGGCCGCGCAGCAGTTCCCGCGTCAGGGTCGAGCCCGCCGTCCTCAACACAGACTTGGTCGCCGCCTCGATCGGCGTCTCGCGGGTCGAGCGGCGGGGCGCGGCGCGGGGGCGGGCGGCCTCGCGGTCGTAGCGGGCCTGTTCGCGGGCCTGGACCTTGTCGCGGGCGACGGCGGCCTTTTCGGCCTCCTTCGCGGCGGCCGCCTCGGCCTTCGCCCGGGCCTCGGCCAGTTTCGCGTCGGCGACGGCCTGATCCTGTTCGCCGCGACGGACCGAGAGGATCTCCTCGGCGGATTCGCGGTCGACCATGGCGTCATACAGGCCGCGCACCGGACTGGCGGCCATGACGGCGGCGCGTTCGGCGTCGGTGGCGGGGCCCAGCCGGCTGTCGGGCGGGCGGATCATGGTACGGGCGACGACGTGGGGGGCGCCCTTTTCATCCAGGGTCGAGACCAGGGCCTCGCCGACGCCCAGCCCCTGGATGGCCTCGGCCGTGTCGAAGGCCGGATTGACGCGGAAGCTGTCCGACGCCGCCTTGAGGCCGCGCTGTTCGGCCGGGGTGTAGGCGCGSAGCGCATGCTGGATGCGGTTGCCGAGCTGGGCCAGGACGCTGTCGGGAATGTCGGCCGGGTTCTGGGTGACGAAATAGACGCCGACGCCCTTGGAGCGGATCAGKCGCACGACCTGYTCGACCTTTTCGCGCAGGGCGTCGGGCGTGTCGTTGAACAGCAGRTGGGCCTCGTCGAAGAAGAAGACGAGSCGCGGCTTSTCGGGGTCGCCGACCTCGGGCAGCTGTTCGAACAGYTCCGACAGCAGCCASAGCAGGAAGGCGGCGTAGAGGCGCGGGCTGGCCATCAGTTTCGTGGCGTCCAGCACATTGACCTGGCCGCGGCCGTCGAGGCCGGTGCGCATCATGTCCTCAAGCTTCAGGGCCGGCTCGCCGAAGAAGGCCTTGCCGCCCTGTTGCTCGAGCTGAAGGATGGCGCGCTGGATGGAGGCGATGGAGGCCGGGGCGACATTGCCGACCTCGCGGCCGATGCGCTCCGAATTCTCGCCGACATAGGCCAGCATGGCGCGCAGGTCGTCGAGGTCGAGCAGCAGCAGGCCTTCCGTGTCCGCGACGTGGAAGAGGACCGACAGCACCCCTTCCTGCACCTCGTTGAGGTTCAGCATCCGGGCCAGAAGCAGGGGACCGATCTCGCTGACGGTGGTGCGGATGGGGTGGCCCTTGAGGCCGTAGAGGTCCCAGAAGACGACCGGCGCGGCCTTCGGCTGGAGCGTCAGCCCCATTGACGCGGCGCGCGCCAGCAGTTTTTCGTTCGGCGAGCCCGGGACGCAGATTCCCGACAGGTCGCCCTTCACATCGGCGCAGAAGACGGGGACGCCGGCGTCCGAGAAACCCTGGGCCATGATCTGCAGGGTGACCGTCTTGCCGGTGCCGGTGGCGCCCGCGACCACGCCGTGGCGGTTGGCGCGGCCCAGCAGCAGGATCTCGGGCAGGCCGGCGCCGCTCGCCGTCCCCCCGTCCATGGATTGGCCGAGAAAAATGCCGGGGGCGTCGGTCATGGGGGACTCCAGAATGAGCCGCCACCCTGTCGCGGCGGGCCGCGGGCTTCAAGCGCCTTGTCGATGAAGATTGACCGGACGGGCGACGCCGCCGACGATGCGGGCATGAAACCCCCGATCGTCATGCCGAGCTCGTCCGTCGCGCGCAATGCGCTGGTGCTGATCGCCGTGGTGGCGGGCGGGGCGGCGCTCTACTGGCTGCGGGGCATACTGACGCCGCTGGCCATGGCCGTCTTCCTGATGATCATGATCGACGGCGTGAAGCGGACGATCGAGGACCGCACCCCCGTTCCCGGCCGCTGGGCCGGGGCAGCGGCCCTTCTGGTCGTCGTGCTGGGCTTCTTCGCCTCGATCGCCATCATCGTGAACGGCGCGACGGGCTTCTTCGACGAGGCGACCGGCATCACCAGCCGGATCGGGCCCCGGATCGACCAGATCCTGATCGACGGCGGGCGGCTGTTCGGAGTCACGGCGGCGCCGACGGCGGCCGATCTGCTGAGCCAGCTGGACGTGCGTGGCTATCTGGCCGGCGCGGCCAAACAGGCCCAGGGCGTCCTGTCCGGCTCGTTCTTCGTCATGGTCTATCTGGCCTTCCTGCTGGCGTCGCAGTCCGGGTTCCGGCGCAAGCTGGTCGGCCTGTTCCCCGGGCGCGAGTCCCGGTCCGAGGCGCTGGAAGTGTTCCAGAGGGTGCGCGGCGGGGTCGAGGGCTATCTGTGGGTCCAGACCGTGACCGGGGCCATGATCTGCGCCGCCGCCTGGCTGCTGATGCGGGCGGTGGGCCTGCAGAACGCCGAGTTCTGGACCTTCGTCATCTTCATCGTCGGCTTCATCCCGGTGCTGGGCGGGGCGGTCGCGGGTCTGGCTCCGCCGCTGTTCGCCCTGGTGCAGTTCGAGAGCTACTGGCCCGCGGCGGTTCTGCTGGTCGGGCTTCAGGCCATACTGTTCATCAGCGGCAACATGATCCAGCCGCGCATGCAGGGCGACAACCAGAACATCGATCCCGTGGTGGTGCTGTTGTCGCTGGCCCTGTGGGGGCAGCTGTGGGGCGTGGTCGGCATGTTCCTGTCGACGCCGCTGGCGGTCATGGCCATGGCCATCCTGGCCGAGTTCAAGGGCTCGCGCTGGATGGCCATCCTGATGTCGGGCGATGGCGAACCGTATGCCGACGACGACGAACCGCGGCCCGTGCGGAACCGGCCGAACCGCGTCAACCCGCCGCAGGGCGCGGCCGATTGAGGGCGTTTCACCGCCCTTGATTGGTCACAACCGGCGCCTATCTCATCCCTGTCGCCGCGGCCCCTCCCCTCCCCCCAAGCCGCGGTGGACAGATCGGCGCCAACCCTCCCCCTCCCGGGCGCCGATCCCAAGCAGGCCGCCGGACGCAAGTTCGGCGGCCTTGTCTTTTCCGGGATCCCCGCCGCGACATCTGAGCAACAGGCCGGCCGGTTCGATGCTGCAACCGCGAAGGCGGGGGAACGGCGCCGCGAGCGCCCCGTTAGCGGCGGCGGAAGGGCGAAGCGCGGACGGTCCGCGAACAGCTCGAAGGATACCTCCTCATGTACAAGACTCTCTCCGCCGCGTCCCTGGCGGTTCTGCTGGCCGGCGTCGCGGCGCCCGCCCTGGCCCAGTCCGCCCCCGACTGGAGCGGCCCCTACATCGGCGTCTACGGCGGCGTGGCCGAGAACAACGAGGACGCCGGCGAGGGCCTGGTGTTCGACCGCGACCTCGACGGCCAGTTCGACGACACCGTCGTCCTGAACGGCACGACCACCAACGCCTTCACCCCCGGCTCCTGCGACGGCGCCGCCACGGCCCAGGCCGTCGGCAACGGCTGCGACATCGATCCGACCGGCGTCGAAGGTTCGATCCGCGCCGGCTACGACATGCAGTTCGGCCCGATCGTCGTCGGCCTCGTCGGCGAGCTGAGCGCTGTCGACCTGGAGGACTCGGTCACCTCGTTCAGCAGCACCCCGGCCGCCTATGTCTTCACCCGCCAGGTGGAGCAGATGGCCGCCCTGCGGGCCCGCATCGGCTTCCCGGTCGGCCCGGCGCTGTTCTATGCGACCGCCGGCGCGGCCAAGGCGAAGGTGGAGAACAGCTTCCGCACCACCAACACGGCCAACAGCTTCACCGAGACGGTCAACGAGAACGACGCCGACGGCTATCAGCTGGGCGGCGGCGTCGAGTGGAAACTGGCCCCGAACCTGTCGCTGACGGGCGAGTACCTCTATTCCAACCTGCAGCCCGGCGACTATGTCGTCCGCGCCGGACCGGGGACGGCTCCGGCCACCAATCCCTTCATCCTGGCGCCCAATACGGTCGGGACGGACATCACGCGCAGCAACGACGGCCTTGAGCTGCACGCGCTCCGCGTCGGCATGAACGTCCGCTTCTAGGTCCTTCCAGGGATCGACGGTCGGCGACGCCGGCTCCGGAAACGGGGCCGGCGTCGTTGTTTTTGGGGGTTCCCGAGACGCGCCGGCTGGCCTAGTCAGGCGGCCGTCGGACAGCGCGCTTGCCCCTGCGGCGAAGCGGCCTAGTCTGGCGTTCCCTCCGGCGGCCGATGCAGAGGCCGCGCCTGCAAGAGACCTGCCCATGTCCGGCGAACTGGCTGCCAAGCTCCCTCAGGCGATCACCCTGGAGGACCTGGAGGCCGGCTTTGCGAGCGCCCTCGGCGGGGCCCCGGGCCCGGAGGCCAGATCCTATCTGCTGCAGGCGTGGGACGACTACGCCGCCGACGAGGCGCCCGAACTGGGCGGCGCCGATCTGGCGGCCCTGCTGGCCTCGGTCTGGCGCTCGGCGGACGGTCGCAAGGCGGGGGACACCGCGCGCATAACGCTCGGGCCGCTCACGGGCGCCGACGGCCGGCCGACCGGCTATGACAGCCTGGTCATCGTCCAGGAGGACCGGCCCTTCCTCGTCGACAGCGTCATGGGCGAACTGGCGGACGCCGGGGTCACCGTGCGGTCGATGTACCATCCGATCGTCGAGCGCGACGGCGGGCGGGTCTCGCTGATCGTCGTGGTCATCGATCCCCTGCCCCAGGAGCGGCGCGACGCCCTCGGCGAAGGTCTCGCCACGACCATGGGCGACGTGCGCAGCGCCGTGGCCGACCATGCGGCGATGAACGCCCTGATGGCGCGCTCGATCGCCCATCTGGAAACCTCGCCCCCCGGCGTGGACGCCGAGGTCCTGGCCGAACACCTGTTGTTCCTGCAGTGGCTGCAGGCCGACCATTTCGTCTTCCTCGGCGCGCGCGACTACGACTATCCGCGCAACAAGGACGGCGGCTATGAGGCCGAGGCGCCGCTGTCGCAATCGGGCGCCGGCCTGGGCGTGCTGGCCGATCCCGCCCGGACGGTGCTGCGCCGCGCCAACGAGCCGGCGGTGCTGACGAAATCGATGAAGAAGCAGCTGGACCTGTCCGAGCCGGTCACCGTGGCCAAGGCCAACGTCCGGTCGCGGGTGCATCGGCGGGCCTATATGGACTATATCGGGGTCAAGCGGTTCGGGCCGGACGGGCGGCCGTCGGGCGAGACCCGCTTCGTCGGCCTGTTCACCGCCGAAGCCTATGACAAGACCGCGACCCAGGTGCCGCTGGTCCGCCGCAAGGTCGCCAACGCCCTGAAGCGGGCGGACAAGACGCCGGGCAGCCATAGCGAGAAGCGGCTCCGGAACATCCTCGAGAACTATCCCCGCGACGAACTCTTCCAGGTCACCGAAAACGAACTGCTGGAGATCGCGCTGGGCATATTGCACCTGCACGACCGGCCGCGGATCAAGACCTTCACCCGCAAGGACCCGTTCGACCGCTTCGTCTCCATCCTGGCCTTCATCCCGCGCGAACGTTTCGATGCTTCGGTCCGTGAACGGATCGGCAAGATCCTCGCGGACGCCTGGGGCGGCCGCTTGTCGGCCTGGTATCCGCAGCTGTCGGATCAGCCGCTGGTCCGGATTCACTATATAATCGGGGTCACGCCCGGCGACCATCCGTGCCCGGATCAAGCCGAACTGGACGCCCGGGTGGCCGAGGCCGGCCGCAGCTGGGTCGACCGTTTCGAGAGCGCCCTGCGCCAGGCCGATGTCGACGACGTCGCCGTCGGCCCCCTGAGCGCGCGCTGGGCCGAAGCCTTCGGCGCCGGCTATCGCGACCGCTATGACGCCGATGAAGCCGTGCGCGATCTTCAGGCGGTCGACGGACTGAACCGGTCGGGACAGATCGGCTCGGGCGATCCCGTGTCCGTGCGCGCCTTCCGCACGCCGGCGGACGGCCCGCTGAATTTCCGCTTCAAGCTCTATCGCCGCGGCTCGGCGGTGCCGTTGTCGGACGTGCTGCCGATCCTGGCCGACATGGGCCTGAAGACGCTGGAAGAGTGGGGCCACGCCCTGCATCCGTCGGGCGACGCCGATATCCATGTGCACGAATTCCTGCTGGAGGACCCGCGCGGCGGCGATCTGAAGTTCGAGGATGTGAAGGGCCCGTTCGAGGCCGCCTTCTCCGCCGTCTGGACCGGCCTGACCGAGAGCGACGGCTTCAACCGTCTGGTGCTGGAGCTGGGAGTCGACTGGCGCGAGGCGGCGCTGGTGCGCACCCTCGCCCGCTATCGTCAACAGACCGGGCTCGACCCCTCGCAGGCGGTGCAGGAAGAGGCGCTGCGCGACTATCCGGCCGTGGCGCGGGCCATTCTCGCGCTGTTCGAGGCGAAGTTCGACCCGGCGAAGGGCGGCGACGCCGCCAGCCGTGAGGCCGGGGTCGCAAAGGGGGTCGAACAGATCAACGCCCTGCTGCAGGACGTGAAGAGCCTGGACCACGACCGCGCCCTGCGGCGCCTGGCCCTGCTGGTCGAGGCGATCAAGCGGACCAACTACTATCAGACCGGCCCGGACGGCCGCCCGAAGCCGCATATCTCGATCAAGATCGCCTCGCGCGAACTGGCCGACCTGCCCCTGCCCAAACCCTTCCGCGAAATCTTCGTCTGGGCGCCGCATGTCGAGGGCGTGCACCTGCGCTTCGGACCCGTGGCGCGGGGCGGCCTGCGCTGGTCCGACCGCCGCGACGACTTCCGCACCGAGGTGCTGGGCCTGGTCAAGGCGCAGCAAGTCAAGAACGCGGTCATCGTGCCGGTCGGCTCAAAGGGCGGCTTCTTCCCCAAACATCTGGCGGCCATCGTGCGCGCCGGGGGCGACCGCGACGCCCAGCAGGCCGAGGCCATCCGCGCCTACAAGACCTTCCTCTCGGGCCTGCTCGACATCACCGACAACATCGACCGGTCCGGCGCGGTGGTTGCGCCGCAGCAGGTCGTCCGGTTCGAGGGCGACGACCCCTATCTGGTGGTGGCCGCCGACAAGGGCACGGCGACCTTCTCGGACATCGCCAACGGCATATCCCGCGACTACGGCTTCTGGCTGGACGACGCCTTCGCCTCGGGCGGGTCCGTGGGCTACGACCACAAGGTCATGGGCATCACGGCCCGCGGCGCGTGGGAGGCGGTCAAGCGCCACTTCCGCGAGATGGGCAAGGACATCCAGACGGAGCCCTTCACCGTCGTCGGCGTCGGCGACATGAGCGGCGACGTGTTCGGCAACGGCATGCTGCTGTCGAAGGCCATCAGGCTGGTCGCCGCCTTCGATCACCGCGACATCTTCATCGATCCGAACCCGGATCCGGCGTCGAGCTGGATCGAACGGGACCGGATGTTCAAGGTCCCGCGCTCGTCCTGGCAGGACTACGACAAGAAGAAGATCTCGAAGGGCGGCGGGGTCTTCCCGCGCTCGGCCAAGTCGATTGAACTGAGCCCCGAGATCAAGGCGGCGCTGGATATCCAGGACGATGTGCTGGACCCGGCCGCCCTGATGAAGGCCATCCTCAAGGCCCCGGCGGAGCTGCTCTATTTCGGCGGCATCGGCACCTATGTGAAGGCGCCGCACGAGAGCGACGCCCAGGTCGGCGACAAGGCCAATGACGCCATCCGCATCGACGGCGCGGAGGTGCGCGCAAAGGTGATCGGCGAAGGCGCCAATCTGGGCCTGACCCAGGCCGGCCGCATCGCCTTTGCGAGAAGCGGCGGGCGGATCAACACCGACGCCATCGACAATTCGGCGGGCGTGGATTCCTCCGACCACGAGGTCAACATCAAGATCCTGACCGGGGCGGCCATCGCCTCGGGCGCGCTGAAGGCCGGCGAGCGCGACGCCCTGCTGGCCTCGATGACCGACGAGGTCGGGCTGAAGGTGCTGGTGCACAACTACGACCAGACCCTGGCCGTCTCGCTGCAGGAGGCGGAAGGGCCCGCCGCCCTCGATTCCCAGCAGCGTTTCATGCAGTGGCTGGGGTCCAAGGGTAAGCTGGACCGCAAGGTCGAGGGCCTGCCCGACGACGCGAAACTGGCCGAGATGAAGGCCGCGGGCCAGGCGCTGACCCGGCCCGAGCTGGCCGTGCTGACGGCCTATTCCAAGCTGGAGCTGTTCGACGACATCGTCGGTTCGACGGCGCCGGACGACGCCTTCTTCAAACGGACCCTGGTCCGCTATTTCCCGGCGCCGCTGGCCAGATACGAGGCCGACATGCAGCGGCACCGGCTGCGCCGCGAAATCGTCTCGACCATATTGTCGAACGAGATCGTCAACATGGCGGGCCCGACCTTCCCCGAGCGGCTGCGCCAGTCGGCGCGGTGCGACACGGGCGCCATGGTCGTCGCCTTCGAGGCCGCGCGTCAGATCTTCCGCCTCGACGAGGCCTGGGACGCGGTGTCGGCCCTGGATCTGAAAATCCCCGCCGAGGCCCAGACGGTGCTGTACCGCGAGATCGCGACCGTGCTGCGCCGCCAGACCTTCTGGCTGGCCCGCCGGGCGATGCGCAAGGGCTGCACCGTCGACCAGCTGATCGAGGCCTATCGCCCGGCGGCGGACGCCCTGCGCGCCGCCGGCGGCGCGGTGCTGTCGCGCTTCGAACAGGCCGGGCTGGAAAGCCGGGTCCAGACCTTCATAGGCCTGGGCGCGTCCGAGGCCATGGCGCGCGACTTCGCCATGCTGCGGCCGCTGGTGGCCACCGCCGACATCGGCGATCTGGCGCGCGAGGCCGGCTGGCCCGAGCCGGCCATGGCCATGCTGTACCACCAGGTCGGCGCGGCCTTCGACTTCGACCGGCTGCGCGCCGCGGCGGGCGCCGTGCCGTCGGCGGATCATTTCGACCGGCTGGCGGTTCGCCGCCTGATCGAGGATCTGATGGCCGAGCAGGTGCTGCTGACCCGCGCCGTGGCCAAGGCCTCGAAGGTCTCGGTCGGAGCCAGCGAGGCGGCGGCCGAGGCGGCCGTCGACGCCTGGATCGGGCCGCGTCAGGCGACGGTGGAAGGCGTGCGCGCCTCGGTCGACGAGATCGAGGCCTCGGGCTCGGGCTGGACCTTCGCCAAACTGACCATCGCCAACAGCGCCATTCGTGAGATAGCGTCGTCGGCAAGCTGACGAAGCCTTCTTGTCGGGCCGCGGTCAAAGGGCTCCGCCTTCTGACGGGCGCTTCGCGCATGCGTCCGGGTTCTGGTAGCGTCCGGGGCTGAGGGAGAGGGCCGATGCCGCGCAAGTTTCTGGTCGTGGTCGACGACAGCCCGGAGTTCGAGTCCGCCCTGCGCTATGCCGCGCGGCGGGCGCGTTCGACCGGCGGGCGGGTGGCCCTGCTGCGCGTGATACCGGCGGCGGCGTCGGACGCCCACTGGGCCGGGGTGCGCGAGGAGATCGAGCGTCAGACGCGGCTCGAGGCCGAGACCCTGCTGAACAAATGGGCCGACGAGGCGGCGGAGCGTTCCGGCGCCACGCCGGTGCTGCTGATCGAGCGGGGCGAGCCCCAGAACGCCATTCGCAAGGTCGTCGGCGAGGACGCCGAGATCAAGATCCTGGTCCTGGCCGCCGGCCACGGCGGGCGCGGGCCCGGGCCGCTGGTTTCGGCGGTGGTCAAACAGGGCGCCGCCTTCACGGGCCGCAAGCTGCCGGTGACCATCGTGCCGGGCGAACTGACCGAGAAGGACATCGAGGACCTGGCGTGACGTCGTCAGCCTCTCCCTCCCCTTCATGGGGAGGATGTCGGCGCGCAGCGCCGACAGGGTGGGGTGCGTCAGGTCAGCGCAAGACCGTGCGGCGGCTCCCCACCCGGCTTCGCCTTCGGCTCAGCCACCCGCCCCACAAGGGGGAGAGAGAAGCGCGGGTCTTGAACCGGCCGTCTCCACGGCGCATCTGAGCGCCATGTTCATCCAGACCGAACCGACCCCCAATCCGAACGTCCTGAAATTCCTTCCCGGCCGGGACGTCGCGAATTCGCCGACCGACTTCGTCAACGCGGAAGAGGCGGCCGCATCGCCGCTGGCCGAGGCCCTGTTCGGGCTCGAGGGCGTGACCGGCGTCTTCTTCGGCTACGACTATGTCTCGGTGACGCGGGACGCCCAGGGGCCCGGGTGGACGACGATGAAGGCCCCGATCCTGGCGGCCATCATGGACCATTTCGTCTCGGGCGCGCCGCTGCTGCGGGCCGTCGGCGGCGTGGAAGGCCCGTCCGGGGAGGACTCCGAGGTTGTGGCCGAGATCAAGCAGCTGCTCGACAGCCGGGTCCGTCCGGCGGTGGCCCAGGACGGGGGCGACATCCTGTTCGACGCCTTCGACGAGGAGACCGGCGTCCTGACGCTGCGCATGCGCGGCGCCTGCGCCGGCTGTCCGTCGTCGTCGGCGACGCTGAAGACCGGGGTCGAGCAGATGATGAAACACTACATCCCGGAAGTGACGCGCGTCGAACAGGTGATCTGACCTATTGGGGCGCTGACGCTCGCGGCGCGGTCGCTCGCTGCCTGAGCGCGGCCTGAAACGAATCCGTCCTCGCTTCCGCACCAAGACGGCGCCATCATTCCCCCATGCCCCGGTTCAAAAGCGATGACGACGCCCGGCGTCTCGGCGACGCCCTGGCGGCGCTGCGCCGCGAGGCCGGCCTGAGCCAGGCCGAGGCGGGGCGCCGCGCCGGCATGACCAGCCAGGGCTGGGGCCTGTACGAGGCGGGCAAACGCCCGGGCCTGTTCCGGCCCGACGTCCAGCGCCGCCTGACGAACGCCCTCGGGGCCACGGTCGAGGCCCTGGCCCTGGTGCAGGACAGGCCCGCGCCTGAAAAACCGGACCGGCCTTCGGCCGAGCCCGGCGTGGCGAACAGGGGCCGGGCCTTCACCGCCGCGCCCTCGCCCCCGCTCCCGGTCCGCAGGGTGCAGCTGTCCAATGACGATCTGGCTCCCTGGGCCGCCTCGGGCGTGGTGCTGGAGTATGAGCCGGGCCGGTGGCCGCGGCGGGACCAGGGTTGCGTCATCGAGATGGCGGACGGCGAGACGCGGGTCCGGCTGTATGACCGGGCCGACGCCGAGATCCTGATCGTGCGCGGCGGCCCCGGGGGGTTGGGGGCGGAGGAACGGATCGCGCGCGCGGACACCCGGGCGGTCTCCGCCGTCGTCGCGCGGCTGGAGCGGTGAATGAAACTTTTTGGTTGCGCCAGTTTCGTTTCCATGAAACCTTTCCGTGCAGAACGGGAGGCGAGCGGCCATGGCGAGGATCGGCGGACGGAACGACGTGGACGCCTATGTCGGCGCGCGCATCAGCCTGCGCCGCTCGGCCCTGGGCCTGTCTCAGAGCGCCCTGGCCCAACAACTGGGGATCAGTTTCCAGCAGGTGCAGAAATACGAGACGGGTCAGAACCGCATCTCCGCCTCGCGCCTGCACCGCGCCGCCACGGTGCTGGGGACGTCGGTGGACGCCTTCTTTCCGCCGGTCGAGACCGCCCAGGGCGCGGCCGACGACGGCTGGGCGGCGCTGCGCTTCATCACGGCGACGGCGGACGGGCGAGCCGTGGCGACCGGCTTTCCGATGATCGGGGATCGCGACGTTCGCAAGGCCGTGGCGCGCATCGTCCAGGCGCTGGCGCGGGAGCCCTGAGCGCGTCCCCGGGGGCGCCGGCATGAAGGTGCTGGTCGTCGATACGGCCCTGGGCCTGTGCACCGCGGGCGTGTTCGAGGTCGAGGGCGACGATGTGCGCCCGCTCGGCCTGCGGTCCGAGCCGATGGCCAAGGGGCATTCCGAACGGCTGGCGGGGTTCGCGCGCGACGCCATGGCGCAGGCCGGGCTGGCGTTCGACGCCCTCGACCGCATCGGGGTGACCGTGGGGCCGGGCTCGTTCACGGGTCTGCGCGTCGGCCTCGCCTTCGCCCAAGGCCTGGGGGCGGCGCTGGGCCGGTCCGTGGTCGGGCTGTCGAGCCTGGAGGCCCTGGCGGCGTCCGCTCCGTCCGGACCGGCGGCGGCCCTGATCGACGCGCGGCGGGGCCAGGTCTATACGCGGTTCGGGGCCGACGGGCCGGCCGAGGCCCTTTCGCTGGAGGCGGCGTCGGAGCGGATCGGCCGTCTGGCGCCCGGCGCCCGGCTGATCGGATCGGGCGCAGTCCTGTTCGCGGAGGCCTTCCCCACGCTGATCCAGACCCCGCTGGCGGGACCGGCGCCCGACGCCCTCGCCCGGCTGGCGGCGGCGGCGGATCCGGCGACGTCGCCGCCCCGGCCGCTGTATCTGCGCGCGCCCGACGCGACGCCGCCCAGCCGCCTGCCGGGTCAGGCCCGCCCCGCGCGGCCGTCGTGAGCGAGGTCGCCGCCCGCCTGGCCGCGCTGCACGCCGGGGCCTTCGACGCGCCCTGGGACGCGGCGGCCTTCGACAGCCTGCTGGGCCAGGCCGGGGTGCATCTGGCCGAGACGCCGGACGGTTTCATCCTGATGCGGACGGTCGCCGACGAGGCCGAGATCCTGACCCTGGCCGTTCGGCCCTCCGCCCGGCGGCGCGGCGTCGGCGCCGGGCTGGTCGGCCGGGGCGCGGCCGAGGCGGCGGCGCGCGGGGCGAGGCGGTTGTTCCTCGAAGTGGCCGAGGACAATGACGCGGCGCGCGCCCTCTACGCCCGCGCGGGCTTCGTCGAGGCCGGGCGGCGGCCGCGTTACTATGCCCGCGCCGACGGTTCGCGGGCGGACGCCCTGCTGCTGTCGTTCGACCTTGCCGCACGGCTTCCCTAAGTCGGGCCGCCCGCCTATCCTCCCGCGCATGGACCGGATCGAAAAACTCTGCGCCGAACGCGGCATGCGAATGACCGAACAGCGCCGCGTCATCGCGCGGGTGCTGTCGAGCGCCGAGGACCACCCGGACGTCGAGGAGCTTTACCGCCGCGCCTCGGCCATCGACCCCCATATCTCGATCGCCACCGTCTACCGCACCGTGCGCCTGTTCGAGGAGGCCGGGGTGGTCGAGAAGCACGACTTCGGCGATGGCCGCAGCCGCTATGAAGAGGCGGGCGACGATCACCACGACCATCTGATCGACACCCGCTCGGGCGAGGTGATCGAATTCTTCGACGCCGAGATCGAGCGGCTGAAGAGCGAGATCGCCGAACGGCTGGGCTATGAGCTGATCGGCCACAAGCTGGAGCTTTACGGCAAGCCGATCGAGGGGGCCGAGGCGGGCAAGCGCGAGGGCCTGATCTTCAAGCGCCACGCCGCGCGCGTCGATCCGGCGGACGTGGGCTGACGACGGACCCCGCCGGCGCTAAAACCGGTTCCATGACCGAGACCCTCGTCCCGCCGGCGGCGTCGGACGGACAGGCCACGCCCAGACGCCTGTTCATCAAGACCTACGGCTGCCAGATGAACGTCTATGATTCCGAGCGCATGGCCGATGTGCTGCGGCCGCTGGGCTATGCGACGACCGACACGGCCGGGGACGCGGACTTCGTCATCCTCAACACCTGCCATATCCGCGAGAAGGCGGCCGAGAAGGTCTATTCCGAGCTCGGCAAGCTGCGGGAGATGCGGGACATCCGCCTGGCGGCGGGCCAGCCGCGCATGACCATCGCCGTGGCCGGCTGCGTCGCCCAGGCCGAGGGCGAGGAGATCATGCGCCGCCAGCCGGCGGTGGACATCGTGGTCGGGCCTCAGGCCTATCACCAGCTGCCCGAGCTGCTGACCCGCACGGCGCGGGCGCGGGGCGAGCGGATCGGGGCCGACTTCGCCCCGGTCGACAAGTTCGACGCCCTGCCGCGGGCCCGAGGCGTCAGCGGGCCGACCGCCTTCCTGACGGTGCAGGAGGGGTGCGACAAATTCTGCACCTTCTGCGTCGTGCCCTATACCCGCGGCGCCGAATGGTCGCGGCCGGTCGCGGCGGTGCTGGCCGAGGCGCGCGAGCTGGCGGCCCGGGGGGTGCGCGAGGTCACCCTGCTGGGCCAGAACGTTAACGCCTATGACGGGGAGGGGCCGGACGGAAAGTCCTCGACCCTGGCGCGGCTGGCGTACGCCCTGGCCGACATCCCGGGCCTCGACCGTATCCGCTATACGACCAGCCACCCCAACGACATGTCCGATGAGCTGATCGCCGCCCATGGCGCGCTCGACGCCCTGATGCCCTGGCTGCACCTGCCGGTGCAGTCGGGGTCGGACCGCATCCTGCGGCTGATGAACCGCAAGCACGGGCGGGCGAAATACCTCGCGCTGGTCGACCGCATCCGCGAGGCGCGGCCCGACATGGCGATGTCGGGGGATTTCATCGTCGGCTTCCCGGGCGAGACCGAGACGGATTTCGAGGAGACGATGGATCTGGTCCGGCGCGTCGGCTACGCCTCGGCCTTCGCCTTCATGTATTCGCCGCGGCCGGGGACGCCCGCGGCGACCATGGCGGGACAGGTTCCGGACGGGATTGCGCGCGAGCGGCTGCACGCCCTGCAGGCCCTGCTGGCCGAACAGCAGCTGGCCTTCAACAGGGACAAGGCGGGCCGCACGATCGACGTCCTGCTCGAGAAGAAGGGCCGGCACGGGGCCCAGGCCGTGGGCCGCTCGCCCTGGCTGCAATCGGTTCACGTCGACGACGCGGATCATCTGATCGGCCGGATCGTTCCGGTCACGATCGAATACGGCCAGCAGAATTCCCTGAAGGGCCGGCTGATGGAAAAGGCAGTGGATGGCGCGTGAGAGTGAGTTCCTGGCGCTGGGCGACGAGGCCCTGCACGCCGTGATCGGTCCGGGCAGCCGGCACCTGGCCCTGATCGAGGACCGCTTCAAGGTTCTGGTGGAAACGCCCGGCGGCGGGGTGTCGATCAACGGTTCAGCCCGCGACCGGTCGCAGGCCAAGCGGGTCATCGAGACCCTGGCCAGCCGCGCCGAGACGGGCGCCGAGATCACCGAGGCCGATGTGCGCACGGCGCTGGGCGCCGCGGCGACCCAGCCGCGGGCGGGGCAGGGGAGCGTGGCCCCCGACGCCGTGGCCCTGCCGGTCGGACGGCGCGGGGCGATCGCGCCCAAGACGGCGGCCCAGGCCAACTATCTGTCCCTGCTGAGCCGCTGCGAGCTGACCTTCGGGGTCGGTCCGGCGGGCACCGGCAAGACCTTCCTGGCGGCGGCCTACGGCGCCTCCCTGCTGCGGCGGGGGCAGGTGGACCGGCTGGTCATCACCCGGCCGGCGGTCGAGGCCGGCGAGAAGCTGGGCTTCCTGCCGGGGGACCTGAACGAGAAGGTCGATCCCTATCTGGCTCCGATCTGGGAGGCGCTGAACGACATCCTCGGTCCCGACGACGTGCGCCGCCGGCGCGACAAGGGCGAGATCGAGGCCGCCCCGATCGCCTTCATGCGAGGCCGCACCCTGGCCCACGCCTACATCATCGTCGACGAGGCGCAGAACACCTCGCGGCTGCAGATGAAGATGGTCCTGACCCGGCTGGGCGAGGGCGCGCGCATGGTGGTGACGGGCGACCCGTCGCAGGTCGACCTGCTGAACCCGCGCGACTCGGGCCTGAAGCACGCCCTGCGCATCCTCGAGGACGTGAAGGGCGTCGGGGTGCAGCGGTTCGAGGCCCAGGACGTGGTGCGCCACGCCATGGTCGAGCGGATCGTGCGCGCCTACGACGCCGACGCCGCCAGCCGCCGCCCCGCCGCCGATCTCGAGGACCCCGACTCGTGATCGAGGTCGAGATCGAGGACGACGCCTGGACCGCCGCCCTGCCGGACGCCGGGGCCCTGGCCGAACGGGCGGCGACGGCGGCGCTGGGCCGTGTCGAGGGCGACGTCGTCGTGCTGCTGACCGACGACGCGGCCGTGCGCGATCTGAACGCCCGCTTCCGCGACAAGGACCGGCCCACGAACGTGCTGTCGTTTCCGGCGGCCGAAAGCGCGGCGCCACATCTGGGCGACCTGGTGCTGGCCTTCGGCGTCTGCGCGGCCGAGGCCGAGGCGCAGGGGAAGACCCTTGCCGATCATCTCAGCCATCTCACGGTCCACGGCGTGCTGCATCTGCTGGGCCGCGACCACGAGGCCGAGGCCGAGGCGGAGACGATGGAGGACGAGGAGCGATCCATTCTTGCCAGCCTGGGCGTCGCCGACCCATACAGGCGCGATGACTCACCCAGCGGCGACGCCTGAAAACGACGGCCCCAAGGATGGACCGCGCGCGCGGCTGATCCTGCGCTTCGGCCGCATCGGCCTGGCGCTGGCGGCCGGGGCGGCGGCGGCGCTGGCGCATCCGCCGTTCGGCGTCCTGCCGGGCCTGCTCGGCTATGCCCTGCTGATGTTCCTGTCCGAGCGGTCGGCGGGCGCGCGCGGCGCCTTCTGGATGGGCTGGCTGGCCGGCTTCGCCTATTTCTTCATCAGCTGCTGGTGGGTGGCCGAGGCCTTCATGGTCAATCCGGCCCAGGCGTGGATGGCGCCGTTCGCGGCCAGTCTGCTGCCGATCGGCCTGGGCCTGTTCTGGGGAACGGCGACGGCGCTGTACCGGCGGTTCATGCCCGGCGGGGTCCGGCGGGTGCTGGTCTTCGCCGCCCTGTTCTGCCTGCTGGAATGGTTGCGGGGCCATGTGCTGACCGGCTTTCCGTGGAACCCGGCCGGAGCCAGCTGGAAGGCCGGGTCGGCGGCGTCGCAGTTCGCGGCGATCGCCGGCGTCTACGGCCTGGGCTTCGTCACCGTGGCGGGCGCCGCGGCCTTCGCCCCCCTGCTGGGCGCCGGGCCGCGCAAGGCGCGCATCGGTTCGGCGGTCCTGGGCCTTCTGGCGCTCGCCGCCCTCATGGTCGGGGGGGCCGTGCGGCTGTCGCAGGCGCAGCTGGAGCTGACGGAGACCGTGATCCGCATCGTCCAGGCGGACGTGCCGCAGGAATCCAAATGGACGCCGGAGGCCTATCAGGGGATCGTCGATCGCTACGTCAATCTGACGGGCCATGCCGGCGCGCTGACGCCCGACCTGATCGTCTGGCCCGAGGGCGCCCTGCCGGCGTCGGCCAATCAGGTGTTCGCGCCGGGCTCGGCGGACGCCGAGGCGATCGCGCGTGCGGTGCAGCCGGGGCAGAGCCTGATCATGGGTCTGGGCCGGGGCGTGCCCGATCCGGCGGCGCCCGAGGGCGGCCGCTATTACAACAGCCTGTTCGTGCTGACCGACGAGGGCGCCGACGGCCTGCGGATCACCGCCACCTATGACAAATACCGGCTGGTGCCATTCGGCGAATATCTGCCGGCGGGGGGGCTCATGGGGGCGCTGGGCGTGCGCAGCCTGACCCATATGCCGACCGACTTCAGCGCCGGGCCCGTGCCCGCGCCGATCGACATACCGGGCGCGCCGCGGGCCCAGCCGTTGATCTGCTACGAGAGCCTCTACCCCGGCTTCACCCCGGGCGGCGCGGGTCGGCCGGGCTGGATCGTCAACATCTCGAACGACGCCTGGTTCGGGCGCACCTCGGGGCCGCTGCAGCATCTGAACCTGGCCAGCTACCGCGCCATCGAGACGGGGCTGCCGGTGGTCCGGTCCACCCCGACCGGGGTTTCGGCCATGATCGACCCCTGGGGCCGGGTCGTCGGCGACCAGCGGCTGGAACCCGGCGAGAGCGGGGTCATCGATGCGCGCCTGCCGCGGCCGACGGGGATTACGCCCTATGGGCGGTTCGGCGACCTGCCCTTCCTGCTGGCGGTGCTGGCGGGCCTGGCCCTGGCGGCCCCGTGGCGCGGGTTGCGCCGGCGCGGCCGGCCGGGCTGACGCCACGTCAGCTCGCCCGCCAGGCGAGTTTTCTCGCGTCGCGGGAGGGCTGGAAGCCGTTACGCAACCGTGGCTGGGCGCGGCGCCGGGGTTTTTGCATTTTTTGATGACAGCGGGCAAAGCCGAGCGCATTCAGGCGGGACGGCTCCAACCGAAGGACGAGTAACAATGGCGAGAGGCAAGGGCGAGGATGGTCCTCATCCCGTGGACCGGCATGTCGGTCGCCGCGTGTGCGAGAAGCGGCTGGCGCTCGGCTACAACCAGAGTGACCTCGGTCGGGCCCTGGGCCTGACCTTCCAGCAGATCCAGAAGTACGAGAAGGGCGCCAATCGCATTTCCGCTTCCAAGCTCTGGGACATCGCGCGATTCTTCAAGGTCGACATCGGCTATTTCTTCGAAGGCCTGACCGGCGCCCAGATCGCGGGCATGGCCGAGGGCGGAGCGGGTTACGAGCACGACTTCCCGGCCACGCGCTACACCATCGAGATCAGCCGCCTGGCGCCCCAGCTGTCCAGCCGGCAGCAGAAGCTGGCGCTGGAACTGATCCGCGACATGGCCGACCGCAAGGAACCGGACGAGGCCTGACCCGTCCGACGGCCCCGCCGTCGCCCTATGGCTCCGCCGACGTGCGGCGCCGCCCGAAAGTCGGCGCGCGCGCCTTCTGCTCGGCCCAGTAGGCCGCGCCGTCGCGCGGCTTGAACATGGTCTTGGGCACGCCGTCACGCGACACCACGGCGAAGGTGTTGGTCGCGGCCTGATACAGCAGCACATCGCCATTAGGCCGCTCGACCCGATCCGTTCCGGCGGGCGGACGCGCCGTGAACGCCTCGATTTTCGCCAGATAGTCCTGCGGCGAGCGCGATCCGAAATCGGCCCCGTTGCGCTCGAACAGCCGGGTGACCTTGGCGTCCACCGTCTCGCGGCGGTTGGCGGTGAGAACGGGTTTGGCCTTTTCAGCCGCGACGTCAGCACCGGCCGGGCGGGCCGGAGCGCCCGGCGCCGCGGTCAGCACGGCCTGGCCGCCGTCCGCCGGCCGGTCGCGCGTCTCGACGGCCGAGCCGCCGTTGCCGCAGGCCGCCGCGCCGAGCAGGGCGACGGCTGCGCCCGCGATCCAGAGCCTGGAGATCATGCTATCCTCCCAAAGGTTGAAATCCTCGACCTTCAGCATAACCACAGGTCCTGTGTTCTGGCAATGTTCCGTTTTTGCGCGACCCTCCCTCGACGCCGGGCGCCCGGATGGCTAGATGACCGGCATGACCACCGCCGCCCTGTCCGGACGCAAGATCCTGCTGATCGTCGGCGGCGGCATCGCCGCCTACAAGACGCTGGAGCTGACGCGCCTGCTGAAGAAGGCGGGGGCCGAGGTCATGAGCGTGCTGACGGCGGCGGGGGCCGAGTTCGTGACGCCCATGTCTCTGGCCGCCCTGACCGGCCATCCGGTGCGCCAGGCCCTGTTCATGCCCGAGGACGAAACGGCCATGGGCCATATCGAGCTGTCGCGCTGGGCCGATCTGGTGGTGGTGGCGCCGGCCACGGCGGGGCTGATCGCCAAGGCGGCCAACGGTCTGGCCGACGACCTGGCCTCGACCACGCTTCTGGCCACCGACAAGCGGGTGCTGCTGGCCCCGGCGATGAATGTGCGGATGTGGCTGCATCCGGCGGTGCAGGCAAATATGGCGCGGCTGAAGGGTTTCGACGGCTTCCACGGCGCGGCCGTGGTCGGGCCGGACGAGGGCGAGATGGCCTGCGGCGAGTTCGGCCCGGGCCGGATGGCCGAGCCGGCGGCGATCATGGAAGCGATCGAGGGCCTGCTGGCGGGGCCGGACGGACGACCCCTCGCGGGGCGCAGGGCGGTGGTGACCGCCGGGCCGACCTTCGAGCCGATCGACCCCGTGCGCGGCCTGACCAACCGGTCGAGCGGCAAGCAGGGCTATGCGATCGCCGAGGCCCTGGCGCAACTGGGCGCGCAGGTGACGCTGGTGTCGGGGCCCGTGGCTCTTGCCGCGCCCGTGGGCGTGGAGCGCGTGTGGGTCGAGACGGCGCGGGAGATGAAGGACGCAGTGGAGGCGGCCCTGCCAGCCGAGATCGCGGTGATGAGCGCCGCGGTGGCCGACTGGCGGGTCGACGGCGTCGCCTCGGGCAAGATCAAGAAGGCGCCGGGCGGTCCGCCCTCGCTGGCCCTGATCGAGAATCCGGACATCCTGGCCAGCGTCTCGGCCCCCGGAAAGAAACGGCCGAAGCTGGTGGTCGGCTTCGCGGCGGAGACGACCGATCTGGAGGCCAACGCCCGGGCCAAGCTGTCGCGCAAGGGCTGCGACTGGATCGTCGGCAATGACGTGTCCGACGACGTCTTCGGCGCCGACGGCAACACCGTGACCCTGTTCACCCGCGACGGCGCGGCGGAAAACTGGCCGCGCCAGTCCAAGGCCGAGGTGGCGAGGAAGCTCGCCGCGAAGATCGCCGACCATTTCGGCTGATCTGTCCACACGTTCTCCACTGGAGACATGACCTTCTCCCCGGAAGACCGCTTGGGCCACAGAGCCCGTCATCGGCTTGGCGAGCAGACGCGATAAGGGTCGGAGGGCGAGATACCGCCTTTTCGCCCTCATAAAATGCGACTTATCACTCATGACGACCGTCCGGATCGAACGTCTGCCGCATGCCGAAGGCCTGCCGTTGCCCGCCTACGAGACATCAGGCTCTGCGGGGATGGATCTTCGGGCAGCCATTGACGAAAATCTGCCGGTAATGCTGGCTCCAGGAGCGAGGACCCTCGTGCCCACGGGCCTCAAGATCGCGCTGGAGCCGGGCTTTGAAGCCCAAGTGAGGCCGCGTTCGGGTCTGGCGCTCAAGCACGGGATCACCTGCCTGAACTCGCCGGGCACCATCGACAGCGACTATCGCGGCGAGGTCGGGGTCATCCTGATCAACCACGGGCAGGAGCCGTTCGTGATCCAGCGCGGCGAGCGCATCGCCCAGATGGTGATCGCGCGGCACGAGCAGGCGAGCATGGTCGAGGTGGAGACGCTCGACGAGACCGCGCGCGGCGCGGGCGGGTTCGGCTCGACGGGACGTTAAGCGGAGCCATTCGACGCGAAACGCGTTAACCCTGCTTCCGGCCAAGCTCGGCCGTATGAAGGAGGTCGGCGTATGGAGTCCCTGTTCGATTCGATCGGCGCGTTTCTGACCGGCATTTTCGGCCTCGCCCAGGGCGGGTTCGACAGCGTCAACCAGATCATGGGCTTGCTGATCGCCGTGATCGCGGCCCTGATGATGACGGCCTGGAGCCGACTGTGGGCCACGGCGCTCGGCGCGGCCTTCGTCCACATCCTGATCGGCGTGGTGCGGCCGATGCTGGACGGCGGGGCCCTGGTCCTGCCGAACTTCCTCAGCCTGACCTTCTGGATGACCGTGCTGGCCCTCTTCCTGGGCTATGCGATCGTCATCGCGGTCTTCTTCTTCATCAAGTCGCTGTTCGTGGGCCGCGGCCATAGCCGCCATCGCCACGCGCACTGATCGCCTCTCCGCGAAGCGGATCGGTGAGCCGGTTCGTCACGAAGGACACGAAGGCGGCGCGAAGAACACGAAGGGGCCCGTGCGAACTCCGTCGCTTCGTGCCCTTTGTGAGCCCTTCGTGTTCCTTGTAATGAACCCGCCATCCTCAATGGGTCTGGACGACGCCCGGCTGCGCCGGGAGCGGGCTGCGCAGATCAGGCCTGCCTGAACCCGAGCACATCCTGCATGTCGTAGAGGCCGGGCTTGCGGCTTCGCACCCAGGCGGCGGCGGCCACGGCGCCGCGGGCGAACAGCGAGCGGTCGATGGCCGAATGGCTGAGGGTCAGGGTCTCGTCTTCCGAGGCGAACAGGACGGTGTGTTCGCCGATGATTCCCCCGCCGCGCAATGATGCGAAGCCGATCCTGCCGGCTTGCCGCGCGCCGGTGATGCCGTCCCAGGGGGCGGTGCGGACGTCGGCCAGGTCCACGCCGCGGCCGTTGGCGGCGGCCTCGCCCAGCATCAGGGCGGTGCCCGAGGGGGCGTCGGCCTTCTTGCGATGATGGGCCTCCAGCACCTCGATGTCCCAGTCGCGCGGGTCCAGCCGCTGGGCCGCATGTTCGACCAGGCCGATCAGGATGTTGACGCCCAGCGAGAAATTGCCGCTGCGGACAATGGCGATCCGTTCCGAGGCCCTGTGAATGTCGGTTTCCTGTTCGGGCGTCAGGCCGGTCGAGCCGATGACCAGGGCCGGGCCGCCGCGTTCGGCGCAGGCCTGGGCCAGCTCGACCGAGGCCTCGGGAGTCGAGAAGTCGATGATCACGTCGCACAGCGACAGGTCGGGCGTTTCGCCACGGTCGAAGCGGGCCGCGACCACGACGTCGTCACGGGCGTCCAGCACGGCCGAGACGGCCCGGCCCATGCGGCCCCGGGCCCCCGAAATGCCGGCGTGGAAGATGGCGCTCATGACGTTCCTCGAACCATTCCTCGCATTGTGAAGGGTTTCTCCCGGACCGTCATCCCAAACACCACCGCCCGGTTGTCCCATCCAGGCCCGAGGGTGACGGTCCGGGGAAGGGAGTTACTGCGGCGCTTCCGAGCCGAGGATGTCGGCCCAGAAGCGTTTGGCCTTGCCGGCGAAGGACGAGTTGCGCGGAGTCTGGCTCTCGCCGAGCGAGGCGGCCAGTTCCTGCAGCAGTTCCTTCTGATGCGGGGTCAGGTCGGTCGGGGTCTCGACGAACAGCTCGACCACCAGGTCGCCGCGGTTCTTGCCGTTCAGATGCGGCATGCCCTTGCCCTTGATGCGCACGGTCTTGCCGGTCTGGGAGCCGGCGGGGACGCTGACCGGCGCGCGGCAGCGGCCGTCGCAGGCTTCGGACGTCAGGCAGGGGGCGTCGATCTCGCCGCCCAGGGCCGCGGTGGTCATGGGCACGGGGACGGTGACCAGCAGGTCGAGATTGTCGCGCTCGAACAGTTCGTGCGGCGTCACCGACAGGAAGACATACAGGTCGCCGCGGGGGCCGCCGCGCATGCCGGCGTCGCCCTCGCCCGACAGGCGGATGCGCGAGCCGTCGTCGACCCCGGCGGGGACCTTGAGCTGGAGCTTTCGGTTCCTGCGCACCTGGCCGTGGCCGGCGCAGCTGGTGCAGGGCTCGGCGATCATCTGGCCGTGACCGCCGCAGCGGGGGCAGGTGCGCTCGACCTGGAAGAAGCCGTTGGCGGAGCGGACCCGGCCCGCGCCCTGACAGGTGGTGCAGGTGGTCGGCTTTGTTCCGGCCTTGGCGCCGGTGCCCTCGCAGGTGTCGCAGGCCGCGGTGGTGGGAACGGCGATCTCGACGTCGGCGCCCTTGTAGGCCTGCTCCAGGGTGATCTCGAGGTCGTAGCGCAGGTCCGAGCCGCGGCGCGGGCCGTGCTGGCGGGCGCCGCCGCCGGCGCGGCCGCCGAAGACGTCGCCGAACGCCTCGCCGAAGACCTGTGAGAAGATGTCGTTGACGTCGGTGAAGCCCTGGCCCTGGCCGCCAAATCCGCCGCCGCCGTTGACCCCGGCGTGGCCGAAGCGGTCGTAGGCGGCGCGTTTCTGGTCGTCCGAGAGGACCGAATACGCTTCGGAGATTTCCTTGAAGCGCGCCATGGAGTCTTCGCACCCGCCGTTCCTGTCGGGGTGGTGCTTCATGGCCAGCTTGCGATAGGCCGATTTCAGCCCGGCGGCGTCGATGGTCCGTTCGACCTCGAGAACCTCGTAATAGTCACGCGTCGCCATGCGGCGTTCGTCCTCTTACCCTGGCCGACGGTCGCGCCTCTTGGCGGGCGCATGACCGAACGGCTGACCGGGCTGACATGGGCGCCCGGGAAAATGATGCAAGTTCATGAAACGGCCCCGCCCGTCATCAGACAGGCGGGGCCGGGGTGATTGCGGAGCCTGTGTGGCTTACGCGCTCTTCTTCTCGTCGTCGCCGGCGTCGGGCGCGACTTCCTCGAACTCGGCGTCGACCACGCCGTCGTCGGCGGGGGCTTCGGCCGCGTCGCCGTCGCCGGCGCCCTGTTGCGAGGCGTACATGGCCTCGCCCAGTTTCATCGAGGCCTGGACCAGGGTGTTGGTCCTGGTCCGGATGTCTTCCGGATCCGTGCCTTCCTTGGCCGTCTTCAGCTCGGCCAGGGCGGTTTCGATCGCGGCCTTCTCTTCGGCCCCGACCTTGTCGCCGTGTTCGGCCATGGCCTTTTCGGTCGAGTGGATCAGGCTGTCGGCGGCGTTGACCGCCTCGACCATTTCCTTCTTCGCCTTGTCGGCGGCGGCGTTGGCCTCGGCTTCCTTGACCATCTTGTCGATGTCGGCGTCCGAGAGGCCGCCGTTGGCCTGGATGCGGATGTCGAAGGCGACCTCGATCTGCGGCATGCCGCGCGGCGCCGGCGGAATGCCCATCAGGTCGAACTGGCCCAGCACCTTGTTGTCGGACGCCATCGGCCGCTCGCCCTGGAAGACCCGGATGGTCACGGCCGACTGGTTGTCGTCGGCGGTCGAGAACACCTGGCTCTTCTTGGTCGGGATGGTGGTGTTGCGTTCGATCAGCGGAGTGAAGACGCCGCCCAGGGTCTCGATGCCCAGGGTCAGCGGGGTCACGTCCAGCAGCAGCACGTCCTTGACGTCGCCCTGCAGAACGCCGGCCTGGACGGCGGCGCCCAGGGCCACGACTTCATCGGGGTTGACGCCCTTGTGCGGCTCCTTGCCGAAGAAGGCCTTCACGGCCTCCTGCACCTTGGGCATGCGGGTCATGCCGCCGACCAGCACCACTTCGTCGATGTCCGAGGCCTTGAGGCCCGCGTCCTTCAGCGCCTTGGCGCAGGGCTCGATGGTGCGCTGGACCAGGTCCTCGACGAGGGCTTCCAGCTTGGCGCGCGACAGCTTGATGTTGAGGTGCAGCGGGCCCGAGGCGTTCATGGTGATGAACGGGAGATTGACCTCGTACTGGGTCGTGGAGCTGAGCTCCTTCTTGGCCTTCTCGGCCTCTTCCTTGAGGCGCTGCAGGGCCAGTTTGTCGGAGCGCAGGTCGACGCCCTGCTCCTTCTTGAACTCGTCGGCCAGGTAGTCGACCAGGCGCAGGTCGAAGTCCTCGCCGCCCAGGAAGGTGTCGCCGTTGGTCGACTTCACCTCGAAGACGCCGTCGCCGATCTCGAGGATCGAGACGTCGAAGGTGCCGCCGCCGAGGTCATAGACGGCGATCTTCTGGCCGTCGTTCTTGTCCAGGCCATAGGCCAGGGCGGCGGCGGTCGGCTCGTTGATGATGCGCAGGACCTCGAGGCCGGCGATCTTGCCGGCGTCCTTGGTCGCCTGACGCTGGGCGTCGTTGAAATAGGCCGGAACGGTGATGACGGCCTGGGTCACGGTCTCGCCGAGGTAGGCCTCAGCGGCCTCCTTCATCTTGCCGAGGGTGAAGGCCGAGATCTGCTGGGGCGAATAGTCCTTGCCGTTGGCGCGCACCCAGGCGTCGCCGGTCGGTCCCTTGACGATCTCGTAGGGGACCATCTTCTTGTCCTTGGCGACCACGGGGTCGTCGAACGAGCGGCCGATCAGGCGCTTGATGGCGAAGAAGGTGTTGGTCGGGTTGGTCACGGCCTGACGGCGCGCGGGCTGACCCACCAGGGTCTCGCCGCCCTCCTGGATGGCGATGACGGAGGGCGTGGTGCGGTTGCCCTCGGCGTTTTCGATGACCTTGGGATTCTTGCCGTCCATGACGGCGACGCACGAGTTCGTCGTGCCCAGGTCGATGCCGATGATCTTGGCCATTGGTGGTCTTTCACTCCATTTCGGCGGGCGATGCGGCGGCCTTTTAAAGCGAAGCGCCGCGCGTGACCGCCCCCGGTGTCAGGGTCTTGGGTCGATTGGTACGGTTACGGCCACAAAGCCCCACGCGATGCGGGGTTTTAGGACGGTTGTGGCCGATATGGGAAACACCCCCCGGCCTGCAAGCCCCAAACGCATCGGGGCGAAGATTCACCCGCCCCGCCAGAATTGAGGTTTTCGTCGAACGTTGGTGTGGTTAATAGTGATGCATCGGCCTGAGGGGGGCTGGTAACCGGGGAGAAACCGAAATGAAACTGCACAAGACCGTCGCTCGCGCCGCCCTGATCGTTGCGGCCCTGGCGTCCACCGCCGCCGCCGCCGCCGCGACGTCCACGACGCCCGAACGGGCCGTCGCTGTCACGCCCGCCACCGCCTCTGCGCCGATCCAGTCGCGCGACGGTCGCAACCGCCGCGTTCGCATCCACAACAACACCGGCTGGACCATGCTGCGCTTCTTCGCGTCCAACACGAGCCGCAGCGATTGGGAAGAGGACATCCTGGGCGACGACGTCCTGGCCAATAACGCTTCGATCGTGATGAACATCGACGACGGCACCGGCGCCTGCCTGTTCGATTTCAAGGCCGAGTTCACCAACGGCCAGAACCTGATCCGCAACAACGTCAACGTCTGCGAGATCGCGGACTATTACTACACGCGCTGACCGGCGTTCTGGTTGGGCCTGTCGCCCTTCGGGCTGCTTGAGGCCCGGTTTTTTGGGGCGCTATCGCGCTTCGCGCTACTTGAGCGCGGGCGCTTTGGGCTAGACAGAGCGTATGTCCGCGCGCCCTGAGATCGATACGGGAATGGAGGGCTTCCGGTTCTGGCCGGGAGCCCTTTCCGCGTCGGAGCAGGCCGGCTTGCTGGCGGAGGTGCTGGCGGGGGAGGCGCAGGCGCCCTTTTACCGGCCGGTGACGCCGGGCGGCCGCCCCTTCTCGGTGCAGATGACCAGTCTGGGGCCGCTGGGCTGGGTGTCGGACCGGGCCGGATACCGATACCAGCCGACGCATCCGGTGACGGGCGCGGCCTGGCCGCCGATTCCCCCGCTTCTGCTGGACCTGTGGCGCGATCTGACGGGCGAGGTCCGGCCGCCGGACGCCTGTCTGGTCAACCTGTACCGCGACGGCGCCAAGATGGGCCTGCATCAGGACCGCGACGAGGCCGACCGCACCGCGCCGGTGCTGTCGGTGTCGCTGGGCGACACGGCTGTGTTCCGGATCGGGCCGGCGGGCGGCGGGCCGACGACAACGATCCGGCTGGCGTCAGGAGACGTCTGCGCCCTGACCGGCCCGGCGCGGCTGGCGCGCCACGGGATCGACCGGGTGATCGCCGGCTCGTCCAGCCTGGCGCCGGGCGGCGGCCGCCTGAACCTGACCCTGCGTCGCGCCGCTCCAGCTTCACAGCAATCGTGAATGGACGCCCCGCGGGCTCCGGGCCAAGGTTCGCTCCCCGAAGCCGGAGGCCTCCGATGACGAACCTGATCCGCCCCGAGGGCCCCGAGGCCGACGATTTCCGCTTCAGCCGCCGGGCGCTGGCCACCGGCGTCGTGGGGGGCCTGGCCTTCGCCGGCTACGCCCCCGCCGCCCTGGCGCGTCAGGCGGCGCCGATCACCACCAGCGACGACAACCTGACCATCGAGCAGACCACCTATCCGGCGCCCGACGGTTTCGCCCTGCCGGCCTATATCGCCCGGCCGACCGGCGACGGGCCGTATCCGGTGGTGGTGGTGGTGTCGGAGATCTTCGGCGTCCACGAATACATCCGCGACGTCTGCCGCCGGCTGGCCCGGGCGGGCTACGCCGCCATCGCGCCCGCCTTCTTCGTGCGGACCGAGGACCCGGCGCCGCTGTCGGACATGGCGCGCATCCAGCAGATCGTGGCGGCCGCCAGCTATGAACAGGTCATGGGCGACATCGCCGCCACCCTGGACTGGGCCAGTTCGCAGCTCTGGGCCAATGCCGACAAGGTCGGCATCACCGGCTGGTGCTGGGGCGGCAAGGTGGTGTGGCAGGCGGCGGCGCGCTTCGCCGCCATCGACGCCGGGGTGGCGTGGTACGGCCGCCTGGCGCCCGCGGCCAATGCGACGCCGGAGCAGGCGGCCGGCGGCCGGCCCTGGCCCGTCGACCTGGCCGACGACCTGAAGGCGCCCGTGCTGGGCCTCTACGGCGAGGCGGATCGGGGCATTCCGCTGGACAGCGTCGAGGCCATGCGATCGGCCCTGCAGCGGGCGGGCCAGACGGACAGCCGGATCGACGTCTATCCGGCCGCGCCGCACGGCTTCCACGCCGACTATCGCGACAGCTATCGCGCCGCGGATGCCGCGGACGGGTGGAGCAAGCTGCTGGCCCTGTTCGAGGCGCGGCTGAAGACCTAGGCCTTGCCGTCGAAATTGCCGCCGGTCGCGCCGGCCGCGACATAGGCGGCGTTTCCGGCCGCGGCGCCGGAGCCCTTGGCCGCGACCACCACCATGGCCGGGCGCACGGTGCGGCCGAACAGGGCATAGCCGGCCTGAAGCGTCTGGATCACCTGGCCGCCCTGAACACTGTCGGAGGGCTGTTCCATCATGGCCTGATGCAGGTGGGGATCGAAGGCCTCGCCCGGCTCCGGGGCGACGCGCTTGAGGTTGTTGGCCTCGAACGCCTGCAGCAGGGACTTCTGGGTCAGCTCCAGCCCCGTGACCAGACCGGCCTCGCCGGCGTCGGCGTCCCTGGGCGCGGCCGCAAGGGCGCGCTCCAGATTGTCGGCCACGCCCAGCAGGTCGCGGGCGAAGCGCTGGATGGCGTAGGCGCGGGCGTCGTTGGACTGGGTCTCGGCGCGCTTCCTGGTGTTCTCGGCCTCGGCGACGGCGCGCAGGGCGCGGTCCTTCCACTGGTCGCGCTCGGCGATCAGGGCGTCGATGGGGCCGAGGCCGTCATCCAGACCCGCTTCGGCGTCAGCCTCGGCCTCCGCGATGTCGGCGGCCAGCTCCTCGGAGTGGGGGAAGTCGTCGTGTGTGTCGCTCAAGTCTCTTGTCCGTCCAGCATTCGCCCCAGCACCCGGGCGGTGTAGTCCACCAACGGTATGATGCGGGCATAGTTCAGTCGCGCGGGTCCGATCACGCCGATGGCGCCCAGGACCCGCTGTCGGCCCGTCATATAGGGCGCCGCGATCACGGCGGAACCCGAAAGTGAAAACAGCCGCGTTTCCGCGCCGATGAAGATTCTCACCCCCTGGGCCGTGGACACTCCGTCCAGCAGGCCGATCAGCTGTTCCTTCTGCTCCAGATCGTCGAACAGGATGCGGACCTTTTCCAGATCCTCGGCGGTCTCGCGGTCGTGCAGCAGATTGGCCCGGCCGCGCACGATCAGGGACCGTTCGCGCTCGGCCCCGCCGGACCAGGCGGCCATGCCGTCCTCGACCAGACGGGCGGCCGCGGCGTTCAGCTCGCGGCGGGCGGCGTCCAGTTCGGTGCGCATCTCGGTGCGCGCCTCGTGCAGGGGACGGCCCTTGAGGCGGGCGTTGAGGAAGTTGGAGGCCTCGGTCAGGGTCGAGGGCGTGACGCCGGCCTTGAGCGGCATCAGCCGGTTCTCGACCGAGCCGTCGTCCCCGACCAGCACGGCCAGGGCCTGATCGTGGCCCAGGGCGACGAATTCGACGTGCTTGACCCCGGCCTCGCGGATCGGGCTGGCGACGATGCTGGCGCCCCCGGCGAGGCCGGACAGCAGGCTGGAGGCCTCGTTCAGCGCCTCCTCGAAACTGCGCCCGCGACCGGCGAGGCGGGCGTCGATCTCGCGGCGCTCGTCCGCGCCGATGTCGCCGATCTCCAGCAGGCCGTCGACGAACAGGCGCAGGCCGGCGTGGGTCGGGATGCGGCCCGCCGAGGTGTGGGGCGCGCCCAGCAGGCCCGCCAGGGTCAGATCCTGCATGGTGTTGCGGATCGAGGCCGGCGACAGGGCCACCCCGGTCATCGACAGGGTGCGCGATCCGACCGGGTCGCCGGTCTCCAGATAGGTCTCGACGATGCGGCGGAAGATGTCGCGGGCGCGTTGGTCCAGACCGGTCAGGCTGCCGGTCTCCATCGCCGTCGATGTCAGCAGGGTCGGCTTCATGTCTTGGCGGGGGACAGGGTCACGGTTTCAGGATAAGCACCCCCGCTCCCGCTTCCAAGGAATACCGTCATGCGCCCGTCCGAACGCACGCCCGAACAGCTCCGCGCCGTCACGCTGGAGACCGGCGTGAACCGCTACGCCGAGGGTTCCTGCCTGGTCACCTTCGGCCATACGAAGGTTCTGGTGACGGCCTCGGTCGAGGAGAACGTCCCCGGCTGGATGCGCGGCAAGGGCGCGGGCTGGGTCACGGCGGAATACGGCATGCTGCCCCGCGCCACCCACACGCGCGGCCGGCGCGAGGCCGCCAGCGGCAAGCAGACCGGCCGGACGCAGGAGATCCAGCGGCTGATCGGCCGCTCGCTGCGCGCCGTGGTCGACCTGAAACTGCTGGGCGAGCGGCAGGTGGTGCTGGACTGCGACGTCATCCAGGCCGACGGCGGCACGCGCACCGCGGCCATCACCGGGGCCTGGGTCGCCATGGCCTCGGCCTTCGACTATCTGCGCGCCGAGGGCGTGCTGAAGACCGATCCCATCCTCGACCAGGTCGCCGCCGTCTCGTGCGGCGTCTGCAACGACCTGCCGGTGCTGGACCTTGATTATGAGGAGGATTCGACGGCCGAGGCGGATTCCAACTTCGTCCTGACCGGCGCGGGCGCGATCGTCGAGATCCAGGCCACGGGCGAGAAGCGCGGCTTCTCGCGCGCGGAGTTCGACCGGCTTTTCCAGCTGGCCGAAGGCGGTTGCGCCGACCTGTTCGCCATGCAGCGAGCCGCCCTGGGCCGCTGAGCCCGGCCTTTCACGCGGGGGCGAAGCGTGCCTATGCTGCCCCCTCTCGCGACTGATCGGATTGCCTGATGCGCCGGACCGTTCTCGCCCTTGCGACCCTCGCCCTTCTGATCGGCGGCTGCCAGCAACCCGCCGCGACGCCGGAGGCTGAACCCGCCGCCGTCGACGCAGCCCCGCCCGAAATGCCCGCCGACGCGCCGCCGCAGGAAGAGGTCCCGGTCCAGACCGCCGCGACCGGCGAGCCGGGCTCCTGTCTGGCCGAGGTCGGCGCCGAGGTCTCCGCCCGGCTGGTCCAGCGCTGCATCGCTGTCAGCCCCGCGACCCATCCGCCCTGCAACGCCGCCAATCCCTGCGCCATGATCCAGGGCGAGATCGACCGGTCCTGCGAGATGTACGCGCCGGGCGAGGCGAAGCCGGCGGAATGCGCGGCCTGAGGCGTCTCGCCGGGGCTTAATCGTTTTCAAACGCTGCTCTGGCAGTCTGGCGGGCCATGACGCCTGTCCAGATCCCGCCTGACCTGCGTGCCCTCACGGGCCTGCGCTTCCTCGCCGCCCTCTGGGTGGTGCTCTATACGGCGTGGCCGCATCTGGACGTGAGCTGGGTCCCGGTGGCCGTGACGAAGGGGTATCTGGGCGTCGAGGTCTTCTTCGTCCTGTCGGGCTTCATCCTCAGCCACGTCTATCTCGAGGCGGCCGGGCGAAAGCACTATTCATACGGCGGCTTCCTGTGGGCGCGGATCGCGCGGGTCTATCCGCTGCATCTGGTCACCCTGTTCGGCATGGTCGCCCTGGGGATCGCGGGCACGGCGGCGGGCCTGAGCATCGACGGCAGCCTGACCGACTGGCGCGCCCTGCCGGCCCATCTGACCATGACCCACGCCTGGGGCCTGGCCCCGACCTCGGCCTTCAACCATCCGTCCTGGTCGATCTCGGCGGAGTGGTTCGCCTATCTGACCTTCCCCGCCTACGCCTTCGTGGCCTGGCGGATGCGCGAGCGGCCGGTGCTGGCCGTTCTGGGCGCCGTCGCGCTGGCGCTGGCGATCTACGCCGCCTTCCAGCCGTTCGCGGGCTTTTCCCTGACCGAAGCGACCTTCCGCTGGGGGGCGCTGAGGATCGTGCCCTGTTTCGCCCTCGGCTGCGCCCTCTACCTCGTCCATCGCCGCGCCCCGATCCCCTATGCGGGTCCGGTCGCCCTGATCAGCGGGGCCGCCATCCTGGCCAGCGCCTCGCTGGGGCTGTGGGACCCGGTCACCGTGCTGCTGGCGGGGGGGCTGATTCTCGGCCTCGGCTCGCTGGACAACGCCCGCGCGGGCCCGATGGGCTCGAAGGCCGGGGTGTATCTCGGCGAGATCAGCTATTCGATATACATGGTCTGCGCGCCCGTGCTGCTGGTCATGACCAATGTCGCCGCGCGGGTGACCGGGGCGGACGACAAGCGGTTTCACATCATTGTGTGGCTGGCGATCGTCGCGGCCATCCCGGTCGCGGCCATGGCGACCTATCACCTCGTCGAACGCCCGGCCCGCAAGGCTTTGAGGGGGTTGGTCGACAAGCGCCGGACGCGCCAAAGTGCGACAAAACCGCACACGGATTCGCCTGAAAGGGTTCTTCAACCCTCGAAAACTATCGTCTAAGGCTTGGTCATCGGACGTCGGGGACACACGCCAGCATGATGAAACGGCTCACAGCCGCTGCGGTTGCAGCGACCCTCGGATTTTCTGCGCTGGGCTATGCGCCCGTTGCGAAGGCCGATGAGCCATACTGGCAGTGCGTGACCTTCGCCCGTATGTTTTCGGGCATCAACATCTTCGGCGACGCCCTCACCTGGTGGCGCCAGGCCCAGGGCAAGTTCCGCACCGGCGGCCGGCCCGAGACCGGCGCCGTTCTGGCCTTCCAGCCCAGCGGCCGGATGAGCCGGGGCCATGTGGCCGTCGTCTCCGACATTCTGACCGACCGCGTCATCCGCGTGACCCACGCCAACTGGGGCGGCAGCCGCGGCCGCGTCGAGGAAAACGTCACCGTCGTCGACGTTTCGCCGTCGGGTGATTGGAGCGCGGTCAAGGTCTGGTACAACCCGATTCATGATCTGGGCACCTCCGTCTATCCGACCTACGGCTTCATCTACAAAGCCCCGGCGCAGACCGTCGAGGGCGTGCTCATGGCTTCGGCCGACGCCCCTTCGGGCCAGCCCTGACCTGAACCTTCTCGCCCGTCGTCCGGCATGATCCGCGTCTGGTGCGCGGGGCGGTCCGCCTGTGAGCCGCCCGTCGATCCGGCGAGCTGGGTGCTGCCGCCCGACGCCGTCTGGATCGACATGGTCAAGCCCAGCCGCGAGGAAGACGCCGCCGTGGAAAAGGCGCTGGGCCTGTCCATTCCCACCCGCGAGGAGATGGCCGAGCTGGAGGCGTCCAGCCGCGTCTATCGCGAGAACGGGGCCACCTACGCCACCGCCGACATCATCATCCACGGGGACGAGGAGATTCCGGGCGTCGAGCCCGTCACCTTCGTGGTCACCGACGGGCCGCTGGTGACCATCCGCTACGTCGACCCCAAGCCCTTCGCCCTGATGGCTGAAAAACTGGCGCGCGAGCCGCGGCTGTGCGCCACGGGACCCGATATCTTCCTGCATCTGATGGAGACCGTGATCGACCGGGTTTCGGACATCCTGTCCGGCACGGTGGTTCGGGTCGAGGGCATCGCCGGCCACGTCTTCTCGGGCGGCAGGACCGTCGGCTTCGAAAAGCTGATCACCAAGCTGGGCCGGGCCCAGATGACGAACGCCCGCATCGAGCAGAGCCTGGCCGGGCTGGCCCGCATCTTCGCCTTCGTCGGCATAGACGAACGGATGGCCACGGACGAAGGTCGCGCCCATCTGCGCTCCCTCGCCCGCGACGCCGAAAGCCTGTCGGCGCACAATCACACGGTCGCGGCCTCGATCAATTTCCAGTTGTCGGCGGCGCTGGGCCTTATCAACATCGAGCAGTCGTCGATCATCAAGATCTTCTCGGTGGCTGCGGTCGCCCTGCTGCCGCCGACCCTGATCGCCTCGATCTACGGCATGAATTTCGATTTCATGCCGGAGTTGTCCAAGCCCTGGGGCTATCCGGCCGCCCTCGCCGCCATGGTCGTGTCGGTCATGCTGCCGCTGGCCTGGTTCAAGCGGAAGGGCTGGCTGTAGTCCGCGGACTTGACCCGCGAGCGCCGCCCGCGCTTGGTGTCCGCCATATCCGGAGACCCCCCATGCGTCTGATCGCCCTCGCCGCCGTATCCGCCCTTGTCCTGTCGGCCTGTTCGCAGGGTGAGGAACCGGCGCCGGCGACGCCGGCCGTCGAGCCGGCGCCGATGCTGGCGGGCGTGGACCTCGGGAAGCCCGTTCGGGCGCTGGGCACCGAGCCCTTCTGGAGCATCGAACTGACCGGGACAGAAGTGGTCTATACGACCCCCGAGCCTCCGGAGCAGAGGGCCCCGCAGCCGAAGCCCGTCGTTCAGGGCACCACGGCGACCTGGGAGACGCAGACCGTTGCCGGAACGGGTCTCGACATCACCCTCGTCGCCACCGAATGTTCCGACGGCATGAGCGATCGCACCTATCCGCTGACCGCCATGGTGCGGATCGGCGAAACCCGGCTGAGCGGTTGCGCGGCGTCCTCCGCGGCCATCATGTCGACGGGCGAGAGCGGGCCGGTGGTCGAAAAGGCTCAGCCCCCCGCATAGTCGCGCAGGGTCCGCATCGCGCCCAGCCGGGCGAAGGCGATGGTCAGGGCCTTGCGGCGCGCCGGCGCCAGCGGTGCCAGGGGGGCGTCGCGCACCACCGCCCCGCCGAAGCCGTCGGCGACGATCAGGCCCGGATGGTCAGGCAGGATGTCCGACGGAAACTCGGGCGCGACGGCGAAATAGAAGGCGTCGCAGAACGGGCCGTACTCGCCCCATTTGCGGTCGACGCGATAGTCGTCGAGCCCGGACTTGACCTCGCAGATGACGATGTCGCCGCGCGGTCCGAGGGCCATGACGTCGGCGCGGCGACCGTTGGGCAGGCCCACCTCCAGCAAGGGCGCATAGCCGAGGTCGATCATCAGCCGCGCGGCGCCCCGCGTCACCGACAGGGTCGTTTCAGGGCGGCTGAAGACCAGTTCGATGGACACGGCGGCGGCGGGCATGCCCGACTTATGTTCCGCTTGTGTTCCGATTTCAAGCGAGAGGTGCGCCGGTTCAGCGGCCGGTGTGGACCACGTTCGCCGTGTCGAGGCCAAGGGCCCGGGCGCGGGCGACCAGACGCGCCCGTTCGGCTTCGGACGGGCTCTGGCTGCGATGCCAGACCCACCAGTCGGACTTGTTCGGCAGGGCCAGGATGGCCCAGCTGTAGTCGGGCGCGTGGTCCTGGACCCAGTAATTCTGCCCGGCCAGACCGCCGACGCCGAGCAGGCCGGTCAGGGTGAAGCGGAAGCGGGCGTTGGTCCCGGGATCGGTGACGCGGGCGTTGGCGCGCAGGGTCTCCACGGCGCCGTCGGCCCGACGCGTGCAGGTGACGACGACGCCGTAGCGGCTGGCCCGGGCCTGCGGGTTGAAATCGATCTGGGCGCGGCGGCAGTCCTTCTGCACGTCGTTGGGACTGCGCGCGATCTCGAACCAGCGGCCGTCGAACTGGTCGAGGTTCACGACGCGCGCCTGGGCGGCGACGGGCGCCGGGATCGAGCAGAGGGCGGCGGCGGCGACAAGGGCCGTGCGGATCGGGGTCATGGAGCGTCCTTCGCGTGATCGTCGCGCGGAGATACGGTCCGGAGCCCCCCAGGGTTGCCGCGCCTAGAGGATGAACCGGCTCAGGTCGGCGTCGCGGGCCAGGTCGCCGACGAGGTCGCGCACCTTCGGCCCGTCGAAGGCCACGGTCTGGCCGGCCAGGTCGGACGCCCTGAAGCTGGTTTCCTCCAGCACCCGCTCGATCACCGTCACCAGACGCCGCGCGCCGATGTTCTCGACCGCCCCGTTGGCCGCCACGGCCGCGTCCGCCATGGCCTCGACCGCGTCGGGGGTGAAGGTCAGGGTCACGTTCTCGGTGGCCAGCAAAGCCTGGTTCTGGCGGATCAGATTGGCCTCGGGCTCGGTCAGGATGCGGACGAAGTCGTCGCGGGTCAGGGCCTTCAATTCGACGCGGATCGGCAGCCGGCCCTGAAGCTCGGGCAGCAGGTCCGACGGCTTGGCGACGTGGAAGGCGCCCGAGGCGATGAACAGCACATGGTCCGACTTCACCGGCCCGTACTTGGTCGAGACGGTGGTGCCCTCGATCAGCGGCAGCAGGTCGCGCTGCACGCCCTCGCGCGACACGTCGCCGCCCGAGCGGTCGGACCGGCCGGCCACCTTGTCGATCTCGTCGATGAAGACGATGCCCTCGTTCTCGGCCAGAAGCAGGGCCTCCGTGATCAGGCTTTCCTGGTCCAGCAGCCTGTCGCTCTCCTCGGCGACCAGGGGCGCGACGGCGTCGCGCACGACGAGCTTGGCCGTCTTCGTCCGGCCGCCGCCCAGCTTGCCCAGCATTTCCGACAGATTGATCATGCCGACATTGCCGCCGCCGGGCAGGTCGAGCCCCTGGAGCGGCGAGGCCGTGTCGGCCAGGGTGACCTCGATCTCCTTGTCGTCCAGTTCGCCGGCCCGGAGTTTCTTGCGGAAGCTCTCGCGCGTGGCCGGCTGCGATCCGGGACCGACGAGGGCGTCGAGGATGCGCTCCTCCGCCGCGCCTTCGGCCTTGGCCTTGACGCCCGTACGCCGCTTGTCGCGGACCATGACCAGGGCGGCCTCGACGAGGTCGCGCATGATCTGGTCGACGTCGCGACCGACATAGCCGACCTCGGTGAATTTGGTCGCCTCGACCTTGAGGGAGGGCGAGCCCGCCAGCCGGGCCAGACGCCGGGCGATCTCGGTCTTGCCGACGCCGGTGGGGCCGATCATCAGGATGTTCTTGGGCGTCACCTCGTCGCGCAGCTCGTCGGGTACGCGCTTGCGCCGCCAGCGGTTGCGCAGGGCCACGGCGACGGCGCGCTTGGCGGCGTCCTGACCGACGATGAAGCGGTCGAGTTCGGAGACGATTTCGCGGGGAGAGAGGTCGGTCATGAAAGGCAGATAGGGCGGCTCAACCTCCGGCGGGAGGGGGCGGCGGCGAAGACGGCGGCGGCGGGGCCGGGATCAGCTGGGCCAGGACGATCTTCCATCCGCCCTCCTGGCGCTGCCACAGCCGCACATAGTGGCCGGTCCGGTCCTGGCCGTCCCGCGCCCAGGCGGCGGGGCCGTAGGTCCAGACCAGGTCGCCGTACTGCGACTGTCCGCCGCCTTCGGTCGGGCCGAACCGGAACGTGGCGGGCCAGTCGGACAGCGCCTCGGCGAAGGCCTCCCGGCCGATCGCGGGCGGCCGGGGCGCGACATAAAGCCGTCCATTGTCAGCCATGGCCGCCAGATGGGCGGCCTTCTGGTCGGTCGCGGCGGCCCGGGCCAGCTCGGCCTCCCGCGCCCTGACCGCCGTCATCGCCCGGTCGGGCGGCAGGGGCGGCGGCGGGCGGTCCAGCGATTCGACCACCTGCAGCAGCTCCGGGCCGGGCGGCAGGATCACCGGCTCGCTGTCCGGTCCCGGGACCTCGGCGGCGCTGGCCCCCGATCCGCCGTCGTAGACCCACTTCCACGACCCGTCCGGCTGCTTCTTCCAGATGGTGAAATAGTGCCCGGTCCGCCGGCCGTTCACGGCCACGCCGCCGGTGGTGAAGCCCATATCCCCCGACCGGGCGATCCCGGCGAAATTCGGCCACCACTCCAGCAGGGGTTCGTCCGCGGGCCGGGGTCCGTCGGGATAGACCTCGCCGATCCGCTGCACGGTTCCGCCGGCGATCAGAATGGCGTCGGGGACGGACCATTTGTTGAAACTGCCGGCGATCCCCATCGAGGGCGCGTCGGCCGCGAAGGCCCGCTCCGCGGCGACGATCGGCGCCGCGTCAGGCGTCTGGGCGAGGGCGGGCGTGACGGCCAGCACGGCCGCGGTGAAGACGAAAGCGCGCATGAGACATCCTCCCCCCGCATTGGCGGCCAGAACCGAAGCCCTGTCCCGTTAATTTCCCGACAGGCTCAGTCCAGCGTCTCGACGGTCAGATTGCCGTTGGTGTAGACGCAGATGTCCGCCGCGATCGCCATGGCCCGCCGCGCGATCTGTTCCGCATCCAGTTCGGTATGATCGATCAGGGCGCGGGCCGCGGACAGGGCGAAATTGCCGCCCGATCCGACAGCGGCCACCCCGTGCTCGGGCTCCAGCACGTCGCCCACGCCGGTGACGGTGAAGATGGAGGTCTTGTCCGCCACCAGCAGCATCGCCTCGAGCCGGCGCAGATAGCGGTCGGTGCGCCAGTCCTTGGCCAGGTCGACGCAGGCGCGGGCCAGCTGGTCGGGATATTGCTCCAGCTTGGCTTCCAGCCGCTCGATCAGGGTGAAGGCGTCGGCCGTCGCCCCGGCAAAGCCGGCCAGCACCTTTCCATCGGCGAGGACGCGGACCTTGCGCGCCGCGCCCTTGACGATGGTCGGGCCCATGGAGACCTGGCCGTCGCCCGCGATCACGGTGCGACCGTCCTTGCGCACCGCCAGGATGGTGGTGCCGTGCCAGTCGGGGAAGGGGGATGTGTTGTCAGCCATCCACTTCAGATGGCGACCGAAATGCGGCGCGACAAGCGGGAAACGTCGAAAATACAATGGCCGCGCCCGGCCATAATATCACCAATGTAACCTGTTACATTGACAAACTATACCCCATAATTTGCCATGAACCGGAGGCTCCGTGCTCCATCGCGTCATTTATGCCAGCGAAGCGGTCGGCGCGACGGGCGTATCAACCCTGTCCATCGCCCAGATTCTGGGCCATGCGGACCGCAACAACCGGCGGGACCACATCACCAGCTGCGTGATGTTCCATCAGGGCCATATCCTGCAGGCGATCGAGGGCGGGCGGAGCGATGTCGACCGGCTGATGCGTCGTCTGCTGGTCGACCCCCGCCACTCGGGCCTGCGGATACTCATCGACACGCCTATCACGTCGCGAGCCCTGACCGACCCCATGGCGTTGTGCGGCGAGCCTGAGGCCCTCCTCGACAGGCTGGGCCTGCCCTGCCTGTCGAGCCTCACCGCGCGCGAGGCCCAGGCGATGCTCGAGTATCGCACGGCGGCGTGACGCCGAGCTCGTGACGCCAACCCGCGTGACGTCCGGCCGATCACGGCCTAACGGAGAGCGGTGAGCTTTTCCGACGATGAAATCGAACGCTATGCCCGCCACCTGGTCCTGTCCGAGGTGGGCGGGCCGGGCCAGCAGCGGCTGAAGGCCGCCCGCGTCGCCGTCGTCGGCATGGGCGGGGTCGGCGGGCCGGCCGCCCTGTATCTGGCCGCGGCCGGCGTCGGGACCCTGCGGCTGATCGACGACGACGTCGTCGCCCTGTCCAACCTGCAACGCCAGGTCCAGTTCGATACGGCCGACCTGGGGCGGACCAAGGTCGGGGCCGGGGCGGCGGCCCTGGCCGCCCTCAACCCCCATGTCGGCATCGAACCGGTCGCCGAACGCCTGACCCCGGGGAATGCGGCCCGGCTGGTCGCCGGCTGCGACGCGGTCATCGACGGGACCGACGACTTCGACGCGCGCTTCGCCGTCAACGCCGCCTGCATGGCGGCCCGGATCCCGCTGGTTTCGGGAGCCCTCGGGCGCTGGAGCGGCCAGGTCGCGGTCTTCTCCGGCCGGCCCTGCTACTGCTGTCTCGTCCCCGCCGCTCCGCCCGACGCCGAGACCTGCGCCCGCGTCGGCGTGGTCGGGGCCGTGGCCGGGGTGGTCGGGGCGATGGCGGCGCTGGAGGCGATCAAGATCGTCGCCGGCGCGGGCGAGGCCCTGGCCGGGCGGTTGCTGGTCTATGACGGCCTGGCCGGAACCGCGCGCACGGTGCGGATCGCCGCCGACCCCGCCTGTCCGGTGTGCGGCTGACGCCGCCGCCGCTTCAGGCGAAGACCCGGCGCAACAGGGCGATGCAGCGCTCCATCATCTCCTGCTCGACCTCCTCCTCCCAGCCGCCATGGCCGACGTCGGGGATCTCGCGATAGTCGACGGACTTGCCGGCGGCCTGCAGGGCGTCCTTCATTCGCCGCGACTGGAACACCGGCACGGTGGCGTCGTCGACGCCGTGGACGAGCAGCACGGGGCAGGCGACCTCGCCGGCCCGGCGGCGCGGCGAGGCCTGGGCCAGGCGCGCGGCGTCGGCCTGCGGCTGGCCGATCCGCTTGGTCCAGAACTCATAGGCCTCCTTGCCCGGCGAATCGTCGCGCCGCGCGACGTGTTCCAGCATATCCGGCAGGTCGAAGACGCCGGCGATCCCGATCGCCGCCTTGTAGAGCTCAGGGCGCCGCACGGCCCCCATCAGGGCCGCATAGCCGCCGTAGCTGGAGCCCATGATGGCCACCCGGTCGGCGTCCAGCCCTTTGACCGCCACCACCTGGGCGATGGCGTCCTCGACGTCCTCCTGCATCCGCTCGCCCCAGCGGCCCCAGCCCTGGCTGGCGAAGCCCAAGCCGTAGCCCCCGGAGCCGCGGAAATTGGGCTGCAGCACCCACCAGCCCTGGGCGGCCAGGACTTGCCCCTGCCGGTCCCAGCCCAGGGTGTCGCGCAGTTCCGGCCCGCCGTGGGCCAGAACCACCAGCGGTCCGGGCGCCGCGCCGGGCGGGGCCGTCAGATAGGCGGTGATGCTCGCCCCGTCGCGGGTCGCGACGGTCACCGCCTCGGCCGGGCCGAGGCGCTCCGCGGTCAGCGCCGTGCGCTGCGCCAGGTTGACGTAGCTGCGCGCGCCGCGGTCGTAGAGGTACCAGGCGCCGGGTTCGCGCGGGCCCGTCACATAGGTGACGAACCGGTTGAGGGCGACATCCGCATCGACCAGTTCGACGTTGCATTCATTGTTGAAGAACCGGTTCATGGCCCGGTGGTGGGCGGCCAGCTCGGGTACGGCGAAGTCGTATTCGAGCCGATCCTTCCAGAAGGCGGCGCCGAGATAGCGGCCCCGGTCGTCCAGCACCGCGCCGGACACGTCGGCGCCCGGCCGGGACGCCAGCGGGGCGCCGAATTCGAAGGTCCGCAGATCGAGTTCGCGGATCGATTCGACGTCCTCCCCCTCCTGCCGCGCCGAAACCAGCACCACTCCGGGCCGGTCGGTCTGGGTGATCCATGCGAAGTCCGGCGCCTCCTCGACGCGGACGCGGCGCAGCATCCGCCAGTCCCGCTCTCCCGGCGCCCGGCCGTGCAGGGTGATCACCGTGCCGCTGAGGTTGATGTCGTACCGGATCACCGGCACGCCGTCCTGGGTCTCCCAGTGGAAGGTGTCGTTGTCGCCGCGCTCGACCTCCTCGGCGGAGCCGGTGCGGACATCGACCCGGTACAGGGCGATCACGCCGAGGCTGGTGCTCGAGGCCATCAGCACATGGTCCGGATCGTCGGGCAGCAGGTCGACCACCACGCCGAGCTCGCGCGCCCGGCGCATCCGCTGACGGTCGTCGCCGAACAGGGCCACGGCCCCGCCCGTCGCGGGGTCGATCGACAGCATCCGGCGCGACACCACCTCGACGCCGGCGGCGGAGATGAACGAACTGGCCGACCGGTTGTCGCGCCCGGTCCGGGTGGTCAGCTTGATCCCGACCAGCACCCGGTCGTTGTTGGCCCATTCCATGGTTTCGCACTCGACGTCGCCCAGCGGCGAGCGGATCGCCGGCCGGGCCGGATCGGCCGCCTCGACCAGGTCGAGCACGGTGCGCCGCTCGCCGCCCTCGCGCAGCTCGCGGATGATGGCGATGCGTTCGCCGTTGGGCGACAGGGCGACCCCGCGGGTCGCCGAGGGCGTGAAGAAGTCGGCCAGGGCGTGCGGCCGCGCCTGCCGGGCGGCCGCGGGCGCCGCCGCCGTCGTCAGCGCCAGGCCGCCGGCCCCGGCCAGAAGTCCGCGGCGCGAAAGCGCCAGCCGCGTCGCCGCGGAACTGCCCATTATCATCATGCGCCCCCGATACTTCCCCGCGGTCTATCAACCCAAGGTTCGCCCTGCCGTCAAGCTTCGGGAATCACAGCATGGCCGGAATGACGCGGTCGGCCGGACGGTGGCCGTTGCGGAAGGTCAGGATGTTGGCGATGACCCGGTCGCCCATGTCCTGACGCGCCTCGAGGGTCGCGGATCCGAGGTGGGGCAGCAGCACGACATTGGCGTGATTCAGCAGGCCCGGATGGATGGCCGGCTCGTGCTCATAGACGTCCAGCCCGACGCCGGCGATCGCGCGGCGCGCGACGGCGTCGGCGAGGGCCGCCTCGTCGATCAGCTCGCCGCGGGCGGTGTTGATCAGGATGGCGTGGGGTTGAAGCCGGGCCAGCCGGTCGGCCGACAGCAGATGATGGGTGTCCTTCGTCGCTGGGCAATTCAGCGAGATCAGGTCCATCCGCGCCAGCATCTGGTCCAGATCGTCCCAGTATGTCGCCCCCAACTCCTCGGCGATCAGGGCGGGGACGGGTTTGCGGTTGTGATAGTGGACCTGCAGCCCGAACGCCTTTGCGCGGCGGGCCAGGGCCTGACCGATCCGGCCCATGCCGACGATGCCGAGCCGCTTGCCCCACAGTTTGCGCCCGCACATCCAGGTCGGGGTCCAGCCCTCGAAGCCGCCCGCCGCCACCACCTCGGCGCCCTCGACGATGCGCCGGCTGACCGCGAGGATCAGGGCCATGGCCAGGTCGGCCGTGTCCTCGGTCAGGACGCCCGGGGTGTTGGTGACGATGATCCCGCGCGCCACGGCGGCGTCGATGTCGACATGGTCCACGCCCGCGCCGAAGTTCGCGATCATCTTCAGCTGGTCGCCGGCCTTCGAAATCAGGTCGGCGTCGATCACGTCGGTGATGGTGGGGACCAGCACGTCGGCGCGCCGGACGGCCGCCTCCAGCGCCGCGCGGTCCATCGGCCGGTCGGTGAGGTTCAGTTCGGCGTCGAACAGTTCGCGGGCGCGGGTCTCCACCGCGTCCGGAAGGCGTCTGGTTAATACGACCTTAAGCCGGGGCGCGGACATTCGAAGCCTTCGATTTCACGGATGCAGACGGTGTCTAGCAAAGCTCGCTCCCGCCTCCAAAGGCTGGCTGTCCTCGCGGCGGTTCTCGGCGCCGCCATGGTCGGCGGCGCAGGCCAGACCATGCCGGACGGCCGGCCGACGCCCAGCGGCCAGCCGGTGCCGCGCTGGCTGTCGCTGAAGTCCTCCGAGGTCCGGGCCCGCTCCGGACCGGGCCTGGACTACCGCATCCTGTGGGAATATCGCGCCTCGGGCCTGCCGGTGCAGGTCGTCGCCGAGACCACGGAATGGCGCAAGATCTGCGATCCCGAGGGCGCGGTCGCCTGGGTCCACCGCAGCGTGGTATCCAGCCGTCGCAGCGTGCTCAACGCGTCGGATGCCGAGGTGCCGATCCGCGCCGGCCGGTCGGACACGGCGCCCGTGCGGGCCCGCCTCAGCCCCCACGCCCTGGCCTCGATGGACGAATGCGAGGACGGCTGGTGCGAGGTTCGCGTGCGCCGCCTGCGCGGCTGGGTCCGCCAGATGGCGGTGTTCGGCGCCCAGGAGCGGGCCCTGTGCAGCGCATCGCGGCCGGCCGGGCGGGGCCGCTAGACGGCTCGTTCCTCCGAAGCGGCGCGCGACAACGTATGTTGAGCCGGCCGCCCGCGTCGTGTAACCCGACGGCAACACCTGCCGGAGGCCGCCGTTGAGCCAGTCACAACATCCGTCGTCGTTCGATTACGAGGCCCTGCTGGCCGCGGGCCGGGGCGACCTGTTCGGTCCCGGCAATGCGAAGCTGCCGGCCCCGCCGATGCTGATGTTCGACCGGATCACGACGATCAACGGCGACGGTGGCGCGCACGGCAAGGGCTATGTCGAGGCCGAGCTGGATATCCATCCGGACCTCTGGTTCTTCCAGTGCCACTTCATCGGCGATCCCGTCATGCCCGGCTGTCTGGGGCTCGACGCCATGTGGCAGCTGGTCGGCTTCTACCTCGGCTGGATCGGCGGACCCGGCAAGGGCCGCGCCCTGGGTGTCGGCGACGTCAAATTCACCGGTCAGGTCACCCCCGACATCAAGAAGGTGGTGTACAAGATCGACCTGAAGCGGGTGATCAATCGCCGGCTGGTCATGGGCATCGCCGACGGCGTGCTCGAGGCGGACGGGGAGGTGATCTACACCTGCCAGGACATGCGCGTCGGGCTTTTCGGCGGCGCGGTTGAACCGGCCGGCGGCTGATCCGCTTCCACTGAAGACCGCGGCGAACGCGGCGACTGAAGACTGACAAGGGAAACAAACATGCGGCGTGTCGTCGTCACCGGCCTGGGTATCGTCTCCTCCATCGGCACGGGTCAGGATGAGGTCGCGGCCTCGCTGCGCGACGCGCGCTCCGGCGTCGTCGCCGCTCCGGACCACATCAAATACGGCTTCCGCTCGCAGGTCTGGGCCCCGCCGGCGCTGGGCGTGACGGCCGAGGACTGGGCCCCGCACGTTGATCGCCGCGCCGCCCGCTTCCTCGCCAACGGCACGGCCTGGGGCCATATCGCCTTCGAGGAGGCGCTGAAGGACTCGGGCATGACCGCGGACGAGATCCAGTCCGACCGCATCGGCGTCATCGTCGGCGAGGGCGGCCCCTCGACCCAGATCATCCTCCAGGCCGCCGCCACCACGGTCGAGAAGACCTCGCCCAAGCGTATCGGGCCGTTCGCCGTGCCCAAGGCCATGGCCTCGGGTCCCTCGGCCGTTCTGGCCACCTGGTTCCAGCTCAAGGGGATCAACTATTCGATCTCCTCGGCCTGCGCGACCAGCGCCCACTGCATCGGCGCGGCCGCGGAACAGATCGCCTGGGGCAAGCAGGACGTGGTCTTCGCCGGCGGCTGCGAGGACATCGACTGGTCGATGTCCAACATGTTCGACGCCATGGGCGCCATGTCGTCCAACTTCAACGAAACGCCGTCGGTCGCCAGCCGCGCCTATGACGTCGCCCGCGACGGCTTCGTCATCGCCGGCGGGGCCGGCATCGTGGTGCTGGAAGAGTATGAGCGAGCGAAGGCGCGCGGCGCGACCATCTACGCCGAGGTCACCGGCTACGGCGCCAATTCGGATGGCTACGACATGGTCGCCCCCTCGGGCGAGGGCGCCGAGCGCTGCATGAAGATCGCGCTCGACATGGCCGGCAATCCGAAGATCGACTACCTCAACCCGCACGGCACCTCGACCCCGGTGGGCGATTCCAAGGAGATGGGCGCGGTGCGCAACGTCTTCGGCGACGACCTGCCGATGATCTCCTCGACCAAGTCGCTGACCGGCCATTCGCTCGGCGCCGCCGGGGCGCAGGAGGCGATCTACTGCCTGCTGATGATGAAGCACGGCTTCGCCGCCGAAAGCGCCCACATCGAGACCCTCGACCCCGAGTTCGAGGGCATGCCGATCCTGCGCAAGCGGCACGACGGCGAACTCAAGCACGTCATGTCCAACAGCTTCGGCTTCGGCGGCACCAACGGGACGCTGATCCTCAGCAAGGTCTGACCGGCGGCTCTACCAGCCGCTCTCGGCGCCCGCGCTGGTGATGCAGCCGGCCGCCGCCGCGCGGGTCTCCATCCGCTTCGGAGATGCGGTGTCGAGGCCGGCGTTCAGGTCGAAGCGAATGGCCTGCCGTTCGGGCGAGGTCGGTCGTGCGCCCGTCCCCACGCAGATCCAGCTTGCGCGCTCCCCCTCGCCGCCGGCGAGGACGACGATCGTGGCGCCCGTCGCCCCTTGTTCGGCCAACTGGCGACTGGCGCAGGTGCGGGTGTCCTGGGCCGAGATGGTGCAGTGCTCGAACTCGGCGAGGTCCAGCCCCGTCGGCAGAATTTCGAACCAGCCGCCGGACGGCCCGCCCGCCGACAGGCTCTGCAGCATGGCGTCGTGCCGGGCCCGCGCCGCAGCGTCGAGATGCGGGGAAGAGGCCAGCAGCACCTTGACCCGCAACGGCGGCGGACCGGCCTGGGCCATGGCGGCTTCCGGCGCCGCAAGACCGCACGCGACGAGGGCGGACAGAAGGATCAAGAGGCGCATCCGAAGACTCCGGTGGGCGTTCCCTGCATTCTGACCGGGTTTTCCGGTTATGAAACCCCCAGAACCTGACCCTTGGGAGCCCGGCCTGACCCTCGACCCCTATATCCTGTTCCTGCTGGGCCTCGGGGCCGCGATCCTGCTGGTGTCCTGGGCGCCGGTCGGGCTCAAGCCCCTGCCGCTCACCCTCGCCATCCTGTGCGTGGTCTTGGGCGTGGTGATCTTCAGTACCGGCCTGCTGTCGTTCAACCCCGACCCGCGCACCTGGGACACGGCCACCGAGCGGCTGACCGAGCTGGTCGTCATCATCAGCCTGATGGGCGCGGGGCTGAAAATCGACCGGCCGCTGGGATGGCGGCGGTGGGCCTCGACCTGGCGGCTGCTGGCCATCGCCATGCCCCTGACCATCGTCGCCGTGGCCTGGCTGGGCCTGGCCGGACTGGGTTTCAGCCTGGCCATGGCCCTGCTGCTGGGAGCCGCCATGGCCCCGACCGATCCGGTGCTGGCCGCCGACGTCCAGGTCGGGCCGCCGCAGTCGGGAGACGAGGACGAGGTGCGCTTCGGCCTGACCTCGGAGGCGGGGCTGAATGACGCCTTGGCCTTCCCGTTCGTGCATCTGGCCATACTGGCGGCGGCCGGAGGTCTCGCCACGAGCGGGGCGCTGACCGACTGGTTCACGGTCAAGGTCGGCTGGAAACTGCTCGCGGGCGCCGGGGTCGGCGTCCTGTGCGGCCTGGTGTTCGGCCGTCTCGTCTTTCGACGCAGCAAGGAGGCCGCCCGGTTCGGCGACGGTCTGGTGGCCCTGGCGGCGACCCTGCTGGCCTATGCGGCGGCCGAGCTGGCGCACGGCTACGGCTTTCTCGCCGTCTTCATCTGCGCCCTGACCCTGCGCGCGCGGGAAAGGGACCACGATTTTCATCAGGAGATGCACGACTTCTCGGACCAGATCGAACGGCTGCTGATGATGCTGCTGCTGGTCCTGTTCGGCGGCGCCCTGGCCAACGGCCTGCTGGCGTCCCTGACATGGATCGACGCCCTGGTCGGGCTGGCGGTGGTCTTCGTGGTCCGGCCCGTCGCCGGCATGATCGCCATGATCGGATCGCGCCAGCCGATGCGCGAGCGGCTGCTGCTGTCCTTCCTCGGCATCCGCGGCGTCGGCTCGGTCTATTATGTCGCCTATGCGCTGAACCACGGCGAGTTCGGCGACAGCGAGCGGCTGTGGGCCGTCGTCGGCTTCATCATCCTGGTCTCGATCCTGGTCCACGGCGTGACGGCGGCCCCGCTGCTGCGGCGGCTGACGCGCCGGCGCGAGGGGGCGGCGGGCTGACGCCTCAGGCGCCCCTGTCGGCCCGCATCACTGCCCGGGGGAACCGGATCAGTCCGATCCGGTCCTGCAGCGTATTCAGCGGGATCATGCGGGCGCGCCACACCGGATCGACCGCGAATTCGAACGCGACCTGGGTCAGGTCCTGTTCCAGCAGGAAGCCGAAGGCCTCCAGCCCGGCCTGCCCGCGCGCGACCACCACCTTCCAGTAGGCGCGCGGGATCCTCACCTGGATCGGCCCGTCGTCATCCACGCCGACGAAGACCGGATCGTCCGCCGCCAGCAGCGGCCCGGCGAACAGCGAATAGCGCTCGACCCGGCCCTGGGCCTCGATCAGGTTTTCCAGCAGGCCCCAGACGCCCCGGCGGTTCGAGCGGTTGAACCCCGCCACCTGGGGCGTGCAGTTGGTGACGTGATAGGTGTCGCCGTTGGCGCGGCGCACCTGGGCGTAGTCCGCGCCCCAGCAGACCTCTTCGCGCCGCACCAGATGGCCCTTGTCGAAGGCCTTGCGGTCCTTGTCGAAGAAGCGGTCCGGCAGCTGGGCGTCGGCCGGCAGGCGGGGATCGAGGAACCAGCGCTCGAAATCGTTCTCGGCCAGGCCGCCCAGGGCGTCGCGGTTGTAGGACCGGGTCGGATCCGGCTCCTTGGCGGCGGGGGAGCCATCGACGTTGGAGGCCGTGAACAGGCACACGCGCCGCGCCCTGTGCATGACCAGCGAGAAATTCTGGTAGGGCACGACCACCCCGCCGTCGTGCATCCGCGCCGCCACGGAGGGGTCCCGCAGCGTCGGCAGGGGGACGGAGAGGCCGAGGAAGCGGGGATCGTAGCCGGTGCGTCCGGGATAGTTCGGGTCGTGCCAGGGCTCGACCACCTTCTCGATCGCGCCGACGCCCGCGCCGGCGGCGAGGGCTGGCCCGGACGTCTGGCCCAGGCTGATGGCGAGGGTCAGGGGCACGGTCAGGACCGCGGCCCCCGCCGGCGCGGCGGCCGACGGGCCGACGGGCGCGCCGCCCACGACAAGGATCGGGCCTGTCGACCGCTCCGTGGCCGGGACCGGAGTTTCGACGCGGCCCTGACAGCAGGCCTCCAGCTCGTCCCGCAGGGCGCCGGCGGGCGCCATCGCCAGGGCCGTGGTCGCGATGCGGCTGGCGCGGACGCCCTCGTTGGCGATCCAGTCGATGTCGGCGTCGTCGTCGTCGTCGGTCGCCGGCCTGCCGTTCTGCAGCAGCCAGCGGCCCTGGGCGTCCTTCCGCGGCACGCCCGAATGGTGCAGGGCGACCACCTGCCAGGAATCGTTGAACACCGGCGCCCCCGACGATCCCGGCGCGGTGTCGGATTCATACGTCAGGTGGTCGGCGGTGATGTCCAGCAGCCGGTTCTCGCGCAGGGCCACCTGTTTGGTCCGGCCGTTGGGGTGCTGGATGATGGTGATGGCCTCGCCGACGTTGATCTTGCCCACCTCGGGGCTGAGCCTCAGCCAGCCGAAGTCCGACAGCCGGGCGTCGCCCTTCAGCGGCCGGGCGCGGACCGCGACCAGGGCCATGTCCAGGGCGGGGTCGACGACGAAAAACCGGCCGGGATCGAAGGCGAAGGTGGTGGTCGGGCGCGGAAACCCCAGCCGATCCAGCTCGCAGTCGAAATCGACCCGCGAGGCAGCGGCCGCGGCCATGTCGGGCAGGACATGCTGGTTGGTCAGCAACAGGTTCGGGGTGATCAGGAAGCCGGTGGCGTCGCCCAGCGCCCGCCCGCCGCCGTCGAGGATGGTGATCCGCCCCACCGGCCGCGCCGCGTCCAGCCCGCGCAGCAGATAGTTGAGGTCGACCAGATCGTCGCTGCCGATGGTCCGCTCCAGCTCGGACAGCGAGGCTTTCCGGCCGCCTTCCTGAAGCTGCAGGGTGCGCAGGGCCTGCCGTTCGGGGGTTTCCAGCTGGCCGGGGACGGTGGCGTCGACCCGCGCCTTCAGAAGATCGACCGCGGCGGCCGCGTTGACCTCGATCGGTCCGGCCCGGTCCGCGCCTGGCGGCGCGACCTCCGCGACGATGCGGGCGCCGGTGGTCGCCACCACCCCCTTCAGACGATCGACCTTCATGCCGTCCTCCTGCCGAAGCGGCACAACCATAACGTCGATTGGCGACCGGGGGAACGCGGGCGGCCCCGCGCACCATCGCGGCTTCCCCCGCGCCGCCGCCGCTGCTACCCCTCCGGCCACACCGAACGGCCCCGACACGAGCGGCCGACGCAAGATGGAGATGCATCCCATGGCCGCTTCCGAAGGCTGGAACATGCCGACCGGCGAACTCATGAAGGGCAAGAAGGGCCTGATCATGGGGGTCGCGAACGCCAACTCCATCGCCTGGGGCATCGCCTCCCAGCTGGCGGCCCAGGGCGCCGAACTGGCCTTCACCTATCTGGGCGAGGGCCTCGAGCGCCGCGTGCGGCCGCTGGCCGAAAGCGTCGGCGCCAAACTGCTGATCCAGGCCGACGTCACCGACGACGCCTCGATGGACGCCGCCTTCGCCGAGCTGGAAAAGGCCTTCGGCACGATCGACTTCGTCATCCATTCGGTGGCCTTCGCCAACAAGGACGAACTCAAGGGCAGCTTCGTAGACAACACCAGCCGCGACAGCTTCCTGCTGGCCATGAACATCTCGGCCTTCAGCTTCGTCGATGTGGCGAAGCGGGCGTCGAAGCTGATGCCCAACGGCGGTTCGCTGGTGACCATGACCTATCTCGGCTCCGAGCGGGCCATCCCCAACTACAACACCATGGGCGTGGCCAAGGCGGCGCTGGAGGCGGCGACCCGCTACATCGCCCGGGACCTGGGCCCGAAGGGCATCCGCTGCAACGCCATCTCGGCGGGGGCCATGCGCACCCTGTCGCTGGCCGGCATCTCGGGCGGCCGCGGCATGATCAGCCAGGGCCGGGCCATGTCGGCGATGAAGGAGGACACCTCGATGGAGGGCGTCGCCGGCGCCGCCCTGTGGCTGTGCTCGGACCTCGGCTTCTCCGCCCTTTCGGGCGGCCGCGGCATGATCAGCCAGGGCCGGGCCATGTCGGCGATGAAGGAGGACACCTCGATGGAGGGCGTCGCCGGCGCCGCCCTGTGGCTGTGCTCGGACCTCGGCTTCTCGACCACGGGCGAGGTCATCCACGTCGACGCCGGCTTCCACATGATGGGCATGGCGGCCGACGAGGAAGCCGCTGGCTGAACCCTTGCCGGATCGGCGCTTTCGGCGCGGATGGCGGTTCAGGCGTTGCAGTTCATGCAGCCGGGGACGACGGCGGTCTTTGCCGGACGGTCAGCATGACTCGGTCCGCCACACCGCCTGCAAGGGCTCAGGGTATCGCGATCGACACCCGCTCGAACGGGTAGCGGTCGCGGATGTCCGAGGCGAAGAACCGGCCTTTCGAGAAGGCGGCGCGGAACGCCGCCTCCACCTCCGGCGGCACGTCGAAATAGTCGTAGACGTCGCCGCTGGTGAAGGTCACGCGCAGGCGGCGGGGCGGTTCGTCGTAGCTGAAACGGCGGATGACGCTGGAGGGCATGGCGGCGAAACGCCCGGCCGGGCCTTCCGGCTCCGATCACGCGCCTGTGTCACGAACCGGGCGTTTCGCGGTTTTCCGCCGATCGCGGTCGTGACAGCGTGGCGTTTCCCCTGACAGGAGATTTCGCCGTGGCCCACAAGTTCGAGATCTACAAGGACAAGGCGGGCGAGTTCCGCGTCCGCTTCAAATACAACGCAGAGACCATCTTCTCGAGCGAGGGCTATTCGTCCAAGGCCTCGGCCCGGAACGCCATCGATTCGATCCAGAAGAACGGGCCGGGGGCTCCGACCGAGGACAACAGCTAGACGGTGCGGCGCGGCCGGGTCGTCCGGCCGCGCGCCCCGTCTCAGTCCCTGAGCGAATCCGGCACCAGGCCGCCGTTCTCGGCCATCTTGCGCCAGACGGCCTTCGACAGGGCGATGTTCTGTTCGGCGCTGCCGTGCGGGCCGGCGTTGACGCCCAGTTCCTCGGCCAGCTCCTTGCGGGCCTCCAGATTCGACTCCAGCCCGAGCAGCTTGAGCAGGTCGACGATCGAGGTGCGCCAGTTGCCGGCTCCCTCACCCTTGAGTTCGGCCATGGAGGCGAGCACCGCCTCGACGTCGACCGGCGCGGCCGCGGTCGGGGCGAAGGTGCCGGGCGTTGTCTGCGGAGCCGGCGCCGAGGTGGGGGTGACCTCGTCGCGGCGACCCCGGATGCGGTTCCAGATGGAACTGAAGATACTCATGCGTTGCGCCTTCCCTTTGAATGAGACGGCGTAACGCGCCGGAACGGCGCCGGTTCAGTCGGGCTCGCGCTCGCCGATCTCGGTCGGCCGGACGGCCAGCAGCCAGCCGTCGGCGATGTGCAGCGCGGGCACGGCTTCTTTCGTGAACGGCAGGTACCAGGTCGGCCCGCCCGCCGCCGGTGCGATCTCCAGCATGTCGTCGGCGCCGAAATTCTGCACCGCGCGAATGGAGCCCAGCACCACGCCCTCGGGATCGCGCGCTTCCAGCCCGACCAGGTCGGCCAGGTAGAATTCGTCCTCGTCCGGCTCGGGCAGACGGTCGCGGTGGATGTAGAGCTTCAGCCCGCGCATCGCGTCGGCCTGTTCCTTGGTGGCGATCTCCTTSGCGCGGCCGACCACGGCGGTCTTCTCGGGCCGGGCCGAGGTCAGGGTCAGGCCGGGCGTGCCGTCGGCGCGCATCAGGGTCAGGCCGGGCGTGCCGTCGGCGCGCNTCCGATCCCGGCCCCATCGTCCTGCTCCACGTCCAACAGCCCCTCATCCGACCGCCTCCGGCGGCCACCTTCTCCCCCGGAGGGGAGAAGGATCACCGGATCAGGCCTCGGTCTTCTCTTCCTCGGTCGCTTCAGCGGCCGGGGCTTCTTCAGCAGCGGCTTCGGCCGGAGCCTCTTCCGCGGCGGCTTCAGCCGGGGCTTCTTCCGTCACTTCAGCGGCCGGAGCCTCTTCAGCAGCSGCTTCGGGCTCGGGGGCCGGAGCGTTCTTGGCGGCTTCAGCGGCGGCCTTGGCYTCTTCCTTGGCGCGGACGGCGGCYTCRGCGGCTTCCACCTTGGCTGCAGCTTCTGCTTCCGCRCGGTCGGCTTCRCGCTGGGCGCGCTCGGCGGCGCGTTCCTGGGCCTTCTTGCCCGGCTGCGCCTTGTTCGGGTTGTTCGACTGGGTCCAYTTGACCTTGCCGGCCARGGCTTCGTCCTGGCTCAGGAAGCGGGCCACGCGGTCGGTCGGCTGGGCGCCCTTGGCGAGCCATTCCGAGATCCGGTCGGTCTTCAGGGTGACGCGCTTCTGCTCGCCGTCGCGCGGCAGCATCGGGTTGTAGGTGCCGACGCGCTCGATGAATTTGCCGTCGCGSGGCGAGTGGCTGTCGGCGACGACRATGTAGTAGTAGGGGCGCTTCTTGGCGCCRCCGCGGGCCAGACGAATCTTMAGCATTTTCAGTCTCTTTCYTTGGTCGTTCTATTTCTTGGGAGGGAAGCCCGGCAGGCCCGGAAGGCCCCCCGGAAGTTGTCCGCCGCCCAGACCCGCGATGCGGTCCTGAAGGGCTTTCAGTTCGTCGGCTGAGGGTTCGGGCATGCGGCCGCCCCCCATCGCCTTCAGTCGCGCCATGTCGGGGCCGCCGCCGAGGCCGCCRCCGCCGAGACCGCCCATCATGGCGGCCATCTGYTTCATGCCCTTGCCGCCGCCGCGCGACATGGACTTSACCATGTCGGCCATCTGGCGGTGCTGTTTCATCATGGCGGCCATCTGCTTCATGCCCTTGCCGCCGCCGCGCGACATGGACTTGACCATGTCGGCCATCTGGCGGTGCTGTTTGAGCAGGCGGTTGATGTCCTGGACCTCGACGCCGGCGCCGGCGGCGACGCGCTTCTTGCGGCTGGCGTTCAGCAGATCGGGCTTCTTGCGCTCGGCCTTGGTCATCGAGGAGATGATGGCTTCCTGGCGCGCAATCATGCGGTCGTCGACACCGCTGTCGGCCATCTGGGCCTTCATCTTGGCCACGCCGTCGGCCATCTGGGCCTTCATCTTGGCCACGCCGTTCTGATCGAGATCGCGGACACGGGTCCGGGCATGACGGCGGACCAGCTCAGCCGCCTGTTCACACCGCTTCCTGATCGGGCGGGAGTTG
>NZ_LMFL01000001.1:242743-451307 GCF_001426805.1 Brevundimonas sp. Root1423 | reverse complement strand
CAGGCCAACCGCTTCAACCACGAGCCGCGCCGGCACCGGAAGCTGCTGCTGCACCGCAAGCAGATCGACAAGCTGATCGGCGCCGTCCAGCGCGACGGCCAGACCATCATCCCGGTCAAGCTGTACCTGAACGAGGCGGGCAAGGCGAAGATCGAGATCGCCCTGGCCAAGGGCAAGAAGCTGCACGACAAGCGCGAGGCCACGGCCCAGCGCGACTGGCAGCGCGACAAGGCCCGGCTGATGAAGGACCGGGGCTAGCTCAGACGATGGGCGCGGGCGCGTCCATCACCGGCTGGGCGTCCAGCACCCCCGGCGTCGAGGCCGTCATATAGGCGTCGATCCCGCCGGGGCCGACCGACGGCTGACTATATTGCTGGATCATCAGCCCCATCGCCGCGAGCAGGGCCGCCATCAGCAGGGCCCACATCGCCGTCTTACGTTCCTGGGGCGTGAACGCCCCGTTCGACCTACGCATCACAGCCTCCAAAGCTGTTCGATCAACGCAAGCTACGCGGCACTGTTCCTGGAGATTGAGGCTACACCCGACAGTCGATGATTCGCGTTACCCGGACGCCACAGTCCCTGCAGCAGAGCAAGGTTCGATCAGGCTTCGATGAGCTCGCGCGCGCGCCGGAACACCGCCTCGAACATCGCCGGCGTCAGCCGCCCTGTGTTCGTGTTCAGCCGGGAGCAGTGGTAGCTGTTCAGGATCACATAGCCGCCCAAGTCCGCCTCAACGCCGTGCCCGGGCGGCGCCGCCGTTCCCTTCAGGCCCATCGCCTTAAGCACATTGCGGCGCGATACGTCGCCGAGCGTGACGATGACCTTGAGCCGGGGCAGGGCGGCCAGACGCGCGGTCAGGAAGGGGCGGCAGGTCGCCTCCTCCACGGGCAGGGGCTTGTTGCCGGGCGGAGCGCAGCGCACCGCATTGGTGACCATGCAGTCGACCAGCTGCAGCGTGTCGTCGGGCCGGGCCTCGTACACGCCGGTGGCGAAACCGGTCCTGATCAGCGTCTCATAAAGGATCCAGCCCGCGCCATCCCCGGTGAACGGCCGGCCTGTCCGGTTCGCTCCGGTGCGCCCCGGAGCCAGCCCGGCTACCAGCAGACGCGCATTCGGGTCGCCGAACGACGGCGCGGGTCCGTTGAACCAGTCGGGGTTCTGGCGCTGGTTCTCGCGCCGGTATTCGACCAGTCGCGGGCACAGGGGACAGTCGCGGGGCGGCTCGGGGTTCAGGCTCATTCGCGGTGATCCGTCTCGAACACCCGGCTGGTCGGCTGCGACGCCGCCGTGCGCGGCCGGCCGATCTCGGGCAGCAGCTCCTGCAACTCCACGAAGGCGTCCGCCTGTCGCCTCAGCTCGTCGGCGATCTGCGGCGGCTGGCTCTTCGTCGTCGAGACCACGGTGACCCGCACCCCCTTCGCCTGCACCGCCTGCACCAGCCGACGGAAGTCACCGTCGCCCGAGAACAGCACCGCATGGTCGATGTGCGGCGCGAACTCCAGCATGTCGACGGCGATCTCGATGTCCATATTCCCCTTGGTCCGGGTGTGGCCCTGTGCGTCCGTGAACCGCTTCACCGGCTTGGTCACCACGGTGAAACCGTTGTAGTCCAGCCAGTCCACGAGCGGCTTGATGGGCGAGAACTCTTCGCCCTCGATCACCGCCGTGTAATAGTAGGCCCGAACCAGAACGGCCTGGCTGCGATACATCTCGACCAGCTTCCTGAAATCGAGATCGGCGTTCAGCGCCTTGGCCGCGGAATAAAGATTGGCACCGTCGATAAACAGGGCGATGCGCTCGGTCGGATAAGGCGTCATGGAAAAGGACTCCGGCGAAATAGACGTCCACGCCTCCGTCGAAATAGACGGCGCGCCTGATCTGGACTCGGCTGTCATCGTCGCCCTCGGCTGCAATGACAAGGGGGCCTGGACCGACTGCCGCGAGGCGCTGGAGGCCGCCCTGGCCCGGTTCCGGTCCGAGGGGATCGACATCGTCGCCCGCTCGTCATGGTGGACCTCGGCGGCCTGGCCCGACCCGGCCGATCCGCCCTTCCTCAACGGCGTGGTCATCGTCCGCACCGAGCACGAGCCCCACGAACTCATGGCGGCGCTTGGGCGGATCGAGGAGGCGTTCGGTCGGCAGCGGGGCGCCGTCAATGCCCCGAGGACGCTCGATCTTGACCTGATCGCCTATGGCCGTTTGACGGGCGAACTTTCAGGCCTGATCCTTCCCCATCCACGCGCGCACGCCCGGCGTTTCGTAATGGGCCCATTGGCGGAGATCGCGCCGACCTGGCGGCACCCGATCACCCAGCAAACCGCGACACACAGCGCTATCCGTGCCGGGATTGGCGTTGACGCCAATCCCGTCGCAAGTGGAAGAGCATAGATGTTTGCAATACTCGCCGGCCTTACGCTGATCGCGGCTCAAAACGCACCGGAGGCCACGCCGCGCGACTGGCTGGACAAGGATCCTTTGGTAAAATTTGCGCCCGACAGTCGGATGGAAACACCGACTCCCATGGGTTCATGGACTGGCCGGGCGTTCATGACCATCACCTGCGTTGTCGGTGAGTCCGGCGCGCTCGACGACTGCAGGATGCTTCGGGAGACGCCGACCGGCCGGATCAACGCCCGCACGGCAATCCGGGCGTTTCGGCATGCGCGTCTCGACCTGAGCGACCCCGCGGGACCGCGCCCGGGCGATACGGTCACGACCGAGCTGATTTTGAACCGGGCGTGGCTCCGGCGCTGACGCCTCATTCTCGCCCATGCGGCGTTGCACAATTGAGGCTGACCCTATAGTTTGTGCGGTTCTCCCCCCGCGCCCGAGGATATTCATGGCTCGCGTCACTGTCGAAGACTGCATCGAGAAGGTGCCGAACCGGTTCGGCCTGGTTCTGCTCGCGGGCAACCGCGCCCGGNCGCCCGAGGATATTCATGGCTCGCGTCACTGTCGAAGACTGCATCGAGAAGGTGCCGAACCGGTTCGGCCTGGTTCTGCTCGCGGGCAACCGCGCCCGGGCCATCGCCAACGGGGCGCCCCTGACTCTCGACCGCGACAACGACAAGAACCCGGTCGTGGCCCTGCGCGAACTGGCCGACTCGACCGTCGTGCCGGACGAGCTGCGCGAGACCGTCATCGTTGCGCTGCAACGCGTTGACGAGCGCACCGAAGCCGAGGACGAGGCTGAAATCGTCGGCCTGCTGGCTGAACCCCAGCACATGAACATGGCCGAGGCCGAGCTGATCCGTGCGCTGCAAAGCGACCGCGACGGTGGCCAGGAGGAGCGGTACTGNGCGCGGATCTACCTGGCGGCAAGGGCCGGCGAGGCGCCGGTCGACCTGGGCACGGGCTCGGGCCGGATGCTGACCCTGCTGGGCAAGTCGGCGAAGATGTCGGTCGGGCTTGAAATCGTCGGCCTGCTGGCTGAACCCCAGCACATGAACATGGCCGAGGCCGAGCTGATCCGTGCGCTGCAAAGCGACCGCGACGGTGGCCAGGAGGAGCGGTACTGACGGCGGAACCCGCCAACGGTATCACCATCCTGCCGGCGCGGCAGCCCGCGCCGACGCCCGAACCCGCCAATATCAATGATCCCGGCGGTCCGCGTCCTCACGTGGACCCGACGGATCACCCGCGTTCCAAGGTCCTGCGCCAGTTCGAACTGGTCGAGGCCGTCCGCGCCTATGATCCGACCGCGGACGAGGCGCTGCTGAACCGCGCCTATGTCTATGCGATGAAGATGCACGGCTCGCAGCTGCGGGCCTCGGGCGATCCGTATTTCGCCCATCCGATCCAGGTCGCCGGCATCCTGACCGACTATCGGCTGGACACCGCCACCATCGTCACCGCCCTGCTGCACGACGTGGTCGAGGACACCTCGGCCACCCGCGACGACATCGCCGAACGCTTCGGCGAGGAGGTGGCCTCCCTGGTCGAGGGCGTGACCAAGCTGTCGCGACTGGAGCTTCAGGCCGAACATACGCGGCAGGCCGAGAACCTGCGGAAATTCATTCTCGCCATCTCCAAGGACGTCCGCGTCCTGCTGGTGAAGCTGGCCGATCGTCTGCACAACATGCGGACGCTGAAGCACGTCAAACCCGAGAAGCGCGAGCGCATCAGCCGCGAGACGCTGGAAGTCTACGCCCCGCTAGGTCGTTCGATCGGCATCCATTCGATCGCCTCCGAGCTGGAAGAGCTGGCCTTCGAACATCTGAACCCGACCGCCCGCACCGCCATCGAGCGCCGGCTGGAGGCGCTGAAGCTGGAGCACGGTCGCGCCATCGACGGCGTGTCGCGCGAGGTCGAGCGGGTGCTGTCGGAAGCGGGCGTTAAGGCCCAGGTCTTCGGCCGCCAGAAGACGCCCTATTCGATCTGGCGCAAACTGCAGCGCAAGTCGGTCGGCTTCTCATCCCTGTCGGACATCTACGGCTTCCGCGTGCTGGTCGAGGCCGAGGACGACTGCTACCGCGCCCTGGGCGTCATTCACCGCGCCTGGCCCGTGGTGCCCGAGCGGTTCAAGGATTTCATCTCGACGCCAAAGTCGAACAATTACCGTTCCTTGCACACGACTGTGGTCGGTCCGTCCGGCCTGCGCATCGAAATGCAGATCCGCACCGAGGCCATGGACCGCGTAGCCGAGGACGGAGTGGCGGCGCACTGGGCCTACAAGAACAAGTCCTACGGCTTCGACCAGGAGGCCATGGAGAAGGACGGCGGTCGCGACCCGCTTCAGAACCTGCGCCATCTGGTTCAGGTGATCGAGCACGGCGAGGGCGGCGAGGACTGGGTCGAGCACGCCAAGCTGGAGATGTACCTTGAGCAGGTCTTCGTCTTCACGCCCAAGGGCTCGCTGATCACCTTGCCGCGCGGCGGCATGCCGCTGGACTTCGCCTACGCCGTCCACACCGAGGTCGGCGACACGGCCGTGGGCGCCAAGATCAACGGCGAACTGAAGCCGATGCGAACGCAGCTGCAGAACGGCGATGTGATCGAGATCGTGCGCGGCTCCAAGCGCGAAATTCCCGTCGACTGGCGCTCGCTCACCGTCACCGGCCGCGCCCGCTCGGCCATCCGCCGGCATATCCGCACGTCCGAGCGGGGCGAGTTCCAGAAACTGGGCCGCGCCACCCTCGAACAGACCCTGTCGCGCGCCGGCAAGGCGCTGGCCGAGGTTTCGCTGAAGGCGATGCTGGAAACCCTGTCGGTCGCATCGGAAGAGGACCTGTTCGAGGCCATCGGCCGCGGCCGTCTGTCGGCCGCCAAGGTCGGCGAGACCCTCTTCCCCGCGCTCAAGGGGCGACTGAAGGCGGGGCCCGACCGCAAACGCATCGGCGACGAACAGGCGCGTCTCTTCGTGCGCGGCGGCGGCCTGACCCCGGGCGTCAGCGTCCATTTCGGTCACTGCTGCTCGCCCGTGCCCGGCGACCGCATCGTCGGAATCCTTGAGCCCGAGGCCGGCCTTACCGTCCACACCATCGACTGCCAGAAGCTGGCTGACTTCTCGGACGACGATTCTGTCTGGCAGGACCTGCAATGGACTCCGCAGGCCGAGCAGGGGGCCGTCGCCTCCGCCCGTATCCGCGCCACGATCAAGAACGCGCCCGGCGTCCTCGGCCAGGTCGCCACCATCATCGGCGAGGCCGGCGGCAACATCCTGAACCTGGTCATGAGCCACCGGCAGCAGGATTTCTTCGATGTCGACATCGACATGGAGGTCGAGGACGCCAAACACGCCACCGCCATCATGGCGGCCCTGCGGACCAATCCTTCGGTGGATACGGTCGAACGGGCGCGGGGCTAGGGCCTTGCGGCTACGGTGGCGCTCGTTATGACAGCCGCCATGACCTCAGACGACGTACTCGACGAATTCCGCGGCGCCGGCGCCCTGCGCGAAGGCCATTTCGTGCTGTCCTCGGGACTGCACAGCCCTGTCTTCCTGCAGAAGAACCTTGTCTTCATGGACGCCGAACGCTGCGCCCGACTGTGCAAGGCGCTGGCGGAGAAGATCACGGCGGCGGTCGGCCCCGTTGATGTTGCGATCTCGCCCGCCGTCGGCGGCATCATCCCCGGCTATGAGACCGCCCGCTGGCTCAAGGTCCCGTCGATGTATGTCGAGCGCGAGGGTGGCGAGTTCAAACTGCGCCGCGGCTTCCATGTCGAGCCCGGCCAGAAGGTCGTCATGGTCGAGGACATCGTCACCACGGGCCTGAGCTCCCGCGAATGCATCGCGGCGATCAAGGCGGCCGGCGGAGACGTCGTCGCGGCGGCCTGTATCGTCGATCGCTCGGGCGGTCGCGCTGACGTCGGCGTGCCGCTGGTCGCCCTGGCCACGCTGGACGTGCCCGCCTATCCGGCCGACGCCCTGCCGCCCGAACTCGCCGCCCTGCCGGTTGAGGATCCCGGCAGCCGCCGGCTCACGAAGTAGGGGCGGACGATGGCGCATCCCGTCAGGCTGGGCGTCAATATCGACCACGTCGCTACCGTGCGGAACGCCCGCGGCGGCGTCCATCCCGATCCTGTGCGCGCCGCCCGCGAGGCCCTGGCCGCCGGCGCTGACGGCATTACGGCCCATCTGCGCGAGGATCGTCGGCACATCACCGACGCCGACATCGCCGCCCTCAGCGACCTGTGCGCCAGCGCGGGGCGGCCGTTGAACCTCGAAATGGCCGTCACACAGGAGATGCTGGCCATCGCCCTGCGCCACCGCCCCCACGCGGCCTGTCTGGTGCCGGAACGCCGCGAGGAGGTGACCACCGAGGGCGGTCTGGCCGTCGCCGGGCATGAAGCCCGCATCCAGCCCGTCGTGAAGGCCCTGGTCGACGCCGGCATCCGCGTGTCCCTGTTCATCGAACCCGGGCTGGAACAGGTCGAGGCCGCCCACGCCGTCGGCGCCCAGGTGGTCGAGTTCCATACCGGCCGCTACTGCCACCTGTCCGGGGACGACCGCGCCGTGGAGTTCGAACGGCTCCAGACCGCGGCCACGCGGGCCTTTGATCTTGGCCTCGAGGTCCATGCGGGCCACGGACTCGACTACGTCACCGCCGCCGACATGCTGGCCATCTCCGAGATCCGCGAGCTGAACATCGGCCACTTCCTGATCGGGGAGGCCGTCTTCGTGGGACTGACCCCGGCCATCCACCGCATGCGCGCCGCCATGGACGCTGCGACGTGATCGTCGGCGTCGGCGCGGACCTGTGCGACATCCGCCGCATCCAGCGCTCGCTCGACCGCTTCGGCGACCGGTTCAAACAGCGCTGCTTCACCGAGCTTGAGCAGGCCCGGTCCGACCGCAAGCCCGATGCGGCCTGGAGCTACGCCAAGCGGTTCGCGGCCAAGGAGGCCTGCGCCAAGGCCCTGGGCACCGGCATGCGGGCCGATGTCTACTGGCGCGACATGGGGGTGGTGAACCAGCGCTCGGGCCAGCCGACCCTGGCCCTGACCGGCCACGCCGCCGAACACCTGGCGAGGCTGACACCGCCCGGTCATGAACCGCGGATACATCTGACGCTCAGCGACGAGCACCCGTACGCACTCGCCTTCGTGGTGATCGAAGCCTTGCCGATGGCTTAATCACGTTATACCGATTTCGCCGCAAAGACCGCGGAACAGCGGCTGGGGAACAAACCGAGATGAGCGACGAGCACAAGCCGCACGACGACCACGGCCATGCGGGTCACGACGATCACGCTCCCGCCGCGCCGGATGCACACGGGCATGACGCGCATGGGCACGACGATCACGCCGCCCATCCGGTCGCTGATGCTCACGGGCATGGCCCTGACGACCATGCAGCGGCTGCAGACCATGGCCACGACGACCACGCGCACGCGGCGCATGGTCACGACGACCACGCGCACGGCCACGATGCGCATGCTCATGACGACCACGCCCACGGTCACAACGACCATGTCCATGACAGCCATGCCGCGCCTGTCGCCGCAGCAGCCGCCGGCGCGACCGTAGCCGCCGCGGCCGCCCACAAGCCGGTCTGGAGCAACGCGGGCGATGCGCCGTTCGAGGACGTCGACTCGACGCCGGTCTACGCCCGCGGCAAGGGCGGCAAGAAGAAGTCGGGCGGCTCCAGCGGCGAGAGCTTCGAGTTCATCAAGACGATCTTCTTCGCCCTGCTGATCGCCTTCGTCCTGCGCGTGGTCCTGTTCCAGCCGTTCACGATCCCGTCGGCCTCGATGGAGCCGAACCTTTACGAGGGCGACTACATCGTCGTGTCCAAGTGGAGCTACGGCTATTCAAAACACTCGATCCCGTTCAGCCCGCCGATCTTCGACGGCCGGATCATGGCCCAGGCCCCGAAACGCGGCGACGTCGTCGTGTTCAAACTGCCGCGCGACAACAAGACCGACTACATCAAACGCCTGATCGGCCTTCCGGGCGACCGGATCCAGATGATCAACAACGTGCTGCAGATCAACGGCCAGCCCGTGCGCGACGTCGTGGTCAGCGGCGCCGACGTGACCAACATGTACGGCATGCCCATCGTGCGGATGCGCGAGACCCTGCCCGAGGGCAAGACGATCACCATCCAGGACTTCGGCCCCGGCAATGATCTGGACGACACCCCCGTGTTCGAGGTTCCTGCCGGCCACTACTTCATGATGGGCGACAACCGCGACAACTCGATCGATAGCCGCGTCGAGCAGTCTCAGGGCGTCGGCCTCGTTCCGGCGGAAAACCTGATCGGCAAGGCCGAGATCATCCTGTTCTCCTGGTCGCCCGGCGCCTCGCTGTGGAATCCGGTCAGCTGGTTCCAGAAGATCCGTCCGAGCCGGTTCTTCACCGTTCTCGACTGATGGCGGACCGACGGGCTGAGGCTGTTCGGGCGCTTGTGCGCCGCCTCGGCCATGACTTCCGGGAGCCGGCCCTGCTGGATCTCGCCCTGACTCACGCCAGCGTGGGGGAGGGGGCCGAGCGCGACGCCCGCGGCCGCCTGTTCGCCGACAACCAGCGGCTCGAGTTCCTGGGCGACCGGGTGCTGGGCCTGCTGGTCGCCGACCACCTCATGCGGAACTACCCCGACGCCAACGAGGGCGACATGTCCTCGCGCCTGCACGCCCTTGTCGACAAGGCCGCCTGCGCCCGCGTGGCTGAGGCCATCGGGGTCGGCGACGCCATGCGTCTGTCGCCCGGCGAGGCAAAACAGGGCGGCCGCCGCCGCGAGGGTGTTCTGGGGGACGCGATGGAGGCCATCCTGGCCGCCGCCTGGTTCGACGGCGGCATCGAGGCGGCCCGCGCGGTGTTCGACAGGACGTGGGCGGATGAACTGGCGGCCCCGCCGCGCAAATCCCTGACCAATCCGAAATCAGCCCTTCAGGAGTGGGCGCTGGCCCACGCAAAGCCTTTGCCCGTCTACCGTATCGTCGAACGCAAGGGCTCGGATCACGCCCCGATATTCACCGTCGAGGTAAGCGTGGCCGGTTATCCGCCCTTGACCGCGCAGGGCCGTTCGCGTCAGGACGCGGAGAAAGCGGCCGCTGTCGGCCTGCTGCAGCGTGAAGGCGTGATTTGACCGAAAGGTCTCGATCGTCACCCAGAAGGTCCAGACCACGCGCTTTCCCGTGCGCGGCATCGCCATCGAGGGCGACGCCCAGATCGTGCTGGTCGACACCCCGGGCATCTTCACGCCGCGCCGCCGTCTGGACCGCGCCATGGTCGCCTCGGCCTGGGGCGGCGCCTCTGACGCCGACGTGGTCGTCCACCTTATCGACGCCGCCTCGCACATCGCTTCCGAGGGCAAGGAAGGCCAGGCCGCCGACCGCCGCTCGGCCGAGGACACCGAGACCATCATCGCCAACCTGAAGGCGACCAACACCCAGGTCATTCTGGCCCTGAACAAGATCGACGGCATGCGCCGCGACACCCTGCTGGCCCTGTCGCACGCCATGTTCGAAACCGGCGTCTATTCCGAGGTCTATATGATCTCGGCGCTCAGCGGAGATGGCGTCGACGACCTGAAACAGCGTCTGGCCCGCGCCATGCCCAAGGGGCCCTGGCTCTATCCGGAAGACCAGTCCGCCGACGTGCCCATGCGCGTCCTGGCGGCCGAAATCACCCGCGAGAAAGTCTATCTGCGCGTCCACGAGGAACTGCCCTATTCGGCCGCGGTCGAGACCACCTCGTTCGAGGACAAGGCCGACGGCTCGGCGCGGATCGAACAGACCATCTATGTCGAGCGCGAGAGCCAGCGGCCCATCGTTCTGGGCAAGGGCGGCCAGACCCTGAAATGGATCGGCCAGAAGTCGCGCGAGGAGCTGATCGAGCTGCTCGACCGCCCCGTCCACCTGTTCCTGACGGTCAAGGTCGACCCGAAATGGCAGGATTCCCGCGCCCTCTACGCCCAGTTCGGGCTGGATTTCGACGTTTAAGCCACTGTGTTCAACGTACCCCGAAGCGCTGGCGGTCATCCCCGGCTTGTAATTGCTTTTCTGGCAGGCCTGCTGATCGTCGGCGCCGGTCTGTTCGCCTGGACCACGGCCCAGGCCCCGGCAGCCGCGCCTGACGCCCAGCCCCTTCCGCCGCGTCCGCCCGTCGAAGTGGTCGAGACCCTGCCGGCGCTGAAGGCGCAGCTGGACCGCTGGGGCGGCTCGGGCCAGTTCACCGGCGGCGTACTTGTTGCCCGCGGCGACGAGGTCCTGTTCCGTCAGGTCCACGGCTTCGCCGACCGCAGCCAGGGCGCGCCGCTGCAGCTGAACTCGCGCTTCCGCCTGGCCTCGATCAGCAAACAGTTCACGGCCGCCGCCATCCTGAGGCTGCAGGACGAGGGCGTGCTGTCGACCTATGATCCCCTGTGCAAATGGATCCAGCCCTGCCCGCCGGCATGGGAGCCTATCCTCCTGCATCACCTGTTGTCGCACAGCTCGGGCGTGCCCGACCTGATGGCCCGTCCCGGCTGGGGCACGCGCCGCGTTACCCCTGCGACGCCTGAAGAACTCACTGAAGATTCAAGACAATACGGCCTCCAGTTCCCGCCGGGGACGAAGGTTCGATACAATAACGCCGGCTACAATCTGCTGGGCGCCGTGGTCGAGAAGGCCTCGGGCATGCCGCTGCACGACTATCTGCAGAAGGCTTTCTTCCAGCCTCTGGGCATGAACGACAGCGGCTATGACGACGGCATGTCCGACGTGGTGATGGGCTACGCCAACCTCGGGGGCGGCGGACCGACGCCCCAGCCCGATGCCAACGTCAGCATCATCTTCGCCGCCGGCGCCCTGTATTCCACGCTGGACGATCTGCTGGTCTGGGAGCGGGCCCTGCATCGCGGTCACCTGCTGACGCCGCGCAGCTACGCCATGATGATCGCCGACCACGCGCCGGAGAACACGCCGCCGGAACGCGGACGCCACCGCCGCGACTGGGGCTTCGGGGTCTTCGTCAACAGCATCGGCCAGCGCGTCTCGCCGCCGTTCCTGGACCGCCAGATTTTCCACACCGGCAGCTGGTCAGGCTTCCGCAACCTGATGACCTACCAGCCGGACGAGGACGTCACGGTGATCGTACTGTCGAACAACTACCACTCGCGCGACGCCGTCTTCCTGCTGTCCCAGCAGGGCATGGCCGAGGCGCTGGGCCGTGAGGTTCCGACCGGCATGGCGCGCTGACGCTCAGTCGACCGCCAACGGGAATGAGTGGTGTTCATGGGCGACGGTCCAGCGGCCGTCCTCCTTGCGCAAGCCGATGGTGAGCCGCAGCCGGTTGTCGGGGTCGCGGCGAAACCCTTCCTCGGTCCCGCAGCGGAAGCAGGGCGTGCGCGAAGGCGACATCGCTTCCGGCAGTCACGTCCAGCGTGACGATCTCGAACACGGCGCGCTTCTGATACTCGAAGAAGGGCGGCCAGGTATCGCGATAGGCCGCCTTGCCCCGGACCTCGTTGGGCGGAGGCACGTCGAACATCACGATGTCCCCGGCGTGGTCCGCCAGCACGCCTTCCATATCGCCCGCGTGGACCGCCTTCGCCCAGCGATCGATCAGGGCGCGGATCGCGACTTCGTCTCCGGTCATGACCATTCAGCCGGCGCTTCGTGCGCCTCGCGGGCCCAGCGCGCGCGTCGGGCAAGCTCCGCCTCGCTGGGGTCGTCACCGCCAAACGAGCCGGTCGGCACCTCCCCGCCGCGCTCATAGCGGGTGATCACCACGCCGGTTTGCGACGGGTGCGTCTTCTTCATCGTCCAGGCGTGCGGCTGCGAGCGGTCGTCAAACAACCGCTTGCCCTTGCCCAGTACGAGCGGGAAGGTCAGCACCGTCAGTTCGTCGATCAGGTCGGCGGCTAGGAGGGCGTGGACCATCTCGCTGGAGCCCTGGATCAGCAGGTCGCGGCCTTCGGTCTGCTTCAGTTTGCGAACGGCGTTGGCCACGTCGCCCTCCAGCCGGTGACTGCCCGCCCAGGTCATGGGCGTGTCCGGGCCGGCCACGACGTATTTTTCGACGGCGTTGAACTTGCGCCCGATCTCGTCGTCCATGAATGGCCAGTAGGCGGCGAAGATCTCGTAGGTCCTGCGGCCCAGCAGCAGGTCGTAATCCTCGCCCATAGCCTCGCCCATCAGGCTGCCGACGGTGTCGTCCCAGAAGGGTGCGACCCAGCCGCCGAAGCGGAAGCCGCCGGTGGGATCCTCGGTGGGTCCGCCCGGCGCCTGCATGACGCCGTCCAGGCTGATGAAGGTGGCGGCTCTGACTCTACGCATTACACATCTCCTTCCGTCACGGCGCGAACATGGGCCGCCAGCTTGTCCAGGCTCTGGCTCCAGCCTGCCTCCATGCCGCTCAACGGGCCGATAGCGTCCTCGCGGGCCTGAACGACCTCGGCCTGGAACCGCAGCCGGGTGCGGCCGTCGATGTCCTCGAACCGTGCGGTGTGCTCGACCTCGAACCAGGTCGAGCCGTCCGCCAGCTTGATCCACGTCCGCATCACCAGCCGCTCGGGCTCGTCCAGTTCGATGAAACGGCCGTCGAACGGGTGGTCGCTCCCGTCCGGCGCCCGCATCACCATGTGGATGGCCCCGCCGGGCCGCACATCCATCCGGACCTCGGGCATGGTGAAATGCTCGGGCCCGAACCAGACCGCGACATGGGCCGGGTCGGTCCACATCTTCCACACCAGCGCACGCGGCGCGTCGAACTCGCGGACAATGTCCAGGCGGGTCAGATGGTCCGGGATGGAGGCGGCGATGCTCACGCCGCGCTCCGTCGGACCGGGAACAGGCTGCGCAGCCGGTCATCCCGCAGCCACAAGCCGCCCCACATGAACAGCCCGAGATAGATACCGAACAGGACGTGGCTGAACATCGGCATCTCCACCCTCAGATTGGTGGCGATGGCCCCGCCCAGCAGACCCGTCATCAGGATGGCGCCCAGCAGGCTGGTGCGCGGAATGATGTAGAGAACGACGCAACCCAGCTCGATCGCCGCGATGAGCAGCAGGTATTTCGCCGGCCAGCCGAGCGGCTCCAGATTCTGTTCGGCGACCATGCCGGACATCAGGAATTTCGGCGCGATCGAGGCGGCGAGCATGAAAAGGACGAACAGCCCGCTCAGCACCCGTCCGGTCCAGACCATCGGCGAGGCCTTCATTGGCCCTTTGGCGTCCAGCCTTCCGAAGGAATGGTGTTGACCATCCACGGCACGCCGAATTTGTCGATCAGGCCGCCGTAGCCCGGAGACCAGAAGGTCTCGCCGAACGGCATGGTCGGCTTGCCGCCCTCGACGAGGGCGTCGTACCAGCGCCGGGCCTCCGCCGCGTCATTGGTGTGCAGTGTGACGTCGAAGCCGTTCTTGGGTTTGTCGACGTTGGGGGCCCAGTCGACGTCCATGTCGGCGCCCATGATCGACTGATCGCCGACATCCATCCAGCAGTGCATCAGCCAGTCCCTGTACTGGGGACCGATCGGCATGTCGGGCGGGCCGTCGCCATAGGGCATGGCGGCGGTGATCTTGCCGCCGAGGACGCCGGCGTAGAATTCGAAGGCGTCGCGGCACTGGCCGCGGAAGCTGAGGCTGGTCACGATCTTCATGGTCGTTCTCCGTTATCAGATAGGAAAAACGCGCGACGCCGCAGGCGCCGTTACTGGTCCCGGTCGTGGGCGAGGAAGGCCTCCAGCCTCTCGAAGGTGCTGGTCCATCCGTGTTTGTGACCGGTCAGGCTGGCTTCAGACTTCAGTCCCTCGTGGGTGAAATCCATAAGGGTGCCGCCGCCCGGCGCGTCGCTGAGCTGGACGGTCACGAGGGTGTCGACCGGCGGGCCGTCCTCGTGGGACTCGTCCCATTTGAAGGTGAAGACCAGCCGCTCGTTCGGCACGATCTCGCGATAGATCCCGCCCTGCCAAAGATCCTGGCCGGTCTCGGGCGAGCGCAGGCAGGCGCGCCACGTCCCGCCGACCCGCAGGTCCTGGGTGGCGCTGACCGCCGGCCATTCGACCGGACCCAGCCACAGCACCATGACCTCCGGGTTCGTCCAGGCTCTCCAGACCAGCGGGCGCGGCGCGTCGAAGAAGCGCTGCATCTGCAGGGTCGGGCGGGTCGCGGTCGTATCGGTGAAGGTCATCGGGCGGGCTCGTCATCGGGTCCGGGCGAAGGCCGGGGAGGTCATTGGGTCTTGAGCAGTTCGGCCAGCTGGTCGGCGCAGGTCCCCCAGCCTTCATGGAAACCCATGGCCTCGTGCTGCTTCATCGTCTCGGCGTTCCAGTGACGCGCCGTGGCGACATATTCGGTCTTGCCGTCGGGCAGGGGCGTCAGCTCGACCGTGGCCACCATGAACGGCTGGCCGGCCGGCTCCCAGTCCGGCGTCAGGGCGTCGGTCGTGATCCACCGGCGGTTCGGCTCGACGTGGAGGAAGATGCCGCTGTTGGGGAACCGTTCGCCGTCCGGGCCGTGCATGACGAAGTTGAACGCGCCGCCGGGGCGGGGATCGAGGTTCACGTCCGACAGGGTCCAGGGACGCGGCGCGAACCACTGCTGCAGCAGTTCGGGCGTCATCCACGCCTTCCAGATCCGCTCGGGCGTGGCGTCGAGCACGCGACGCAGGGTCAGGGCGTGCTGGTGGGCCACGCCGTCGGTGTCGCAGGGGTTGTTGTCAGTGTCCTGGGCCATTCGGGTCCCCTTTCTGGATTTTCTTGAGGTAGGCGTCGAGGCGGTCGAAGCTGGCGTCCCAGTAGCGGCGGTAGTGTTCCAGCCACTCGGCGATGCCCTTCATTCCCATCGGTTCGAGGCGGGCCGGCCGCCACTGGGCCTCGCGGCCGCGGCTGATCAATCCGGCCTTCTCCAGCACCTTCAGATGCTTCGACACGGCCGGAAGGCTCATGTCGAACGGCTCGGCCAGGTCGTTGACACTGGCCTCGCCCTCGCAGAGCCGCGCCAGGATCGCCCGACGGGTCGGGTCGGCCAGGGCGGCGAATTTGGCGCTGAGGGGGTCGGTCTGCATGGGTCTGCTTCGTATCTAACTGTCAGGTTAAATGAACCCGCCTGCGCTTGTTGTCAACCGTCTGGTTAAATGAAAATCCGGAACGTCAGTCGCGCACCGGGGTTGGTCAGGACCAGCCGCGAGCGAGACCCATGAAAGCCCTAATCCTCAACTGCACCCTCAAGCCCTCGCCGGAAACGTCGAGCACGGAGGCGCTGGCGAAGGTCGTCCTCGCCGAGCTGGAGAAGGGCGGCGCCGAGGTCGAGATGATCAGGCTGGTCGATCTGAACCTGAAGCCCGGGGTGAAGACGGACGAGGGCAAGGGCGACGACTGGCCCGGGGTGCACAGCAAGATCATGGCGGCGAACATCGTCGTCTTCGCCACCCCCACCTGGCTGGGCCAGATGTCGAGTGTCTGCCTGCGCGCGCTCGAGCGGATGGACGCGATGTTCGCCGAGTTCGACAAGGCCGGTCGCCCCGTCGCCTTCGGCAAGGTCGCTGGCGTGGTCATCACCGGCAACGAGGACGGCGCGCACCACATCGTCGCCACCGTTTGTCAGGGCCTGATCGACATGGGGTTCACCATCCCGGCGCAGAGCTGGACCTACTGGCACCTCGGACCGGGGCCGGGACCGGATTACGTCGACACCAAACAGGGCCACGACTATTCCGACCGCGTCGGCCGCAACGCCGCCCGCAATCTTCTGGCGCTGGCGAAGGTGCTGAAGCCCTCGACCTATCCGGTTCCGGAAAGCGGCGAGGACTGACCGCCCAACTCCGTCCGTGGCGGCGTGTGAAAAGCCGGGATAGGGTGCCTTCATGTCCCTGATCGCCCTCACACTCGCCATTGCACTCCAGACCGGTCCCGAACAGGACGCCGCCGCTGCGCTGGACGCCATGCACGCCGCCGCCGCCCGCGCCGACTCCGCCGGCTGGGCTGACCGGCTGGCGCCTGATGTGGTCTGGGTCGGCAACGAGACTTCGGAACGCTGGAATCGCGAGGCCTTCCTCGCCTTCGCAGCCCCGGTCTTCGCGCGCGGAGAAGGCTGGACCTATTCGGCGCGCGAGCGCCACGTCACCCTCGCTCCGGATCCCTGCGCCTGCGTCGCATGGTTCGACGAGGTGCTGGACAGTGCGACCTACGGCACGGCGCGGGGCGAGGGGATGCTGGTTCGCGAAGGCGATGACTGGCGCGTGCTGCGCTACGCTCTCAGCTACCCCATCCCCAACGACCTGGCTGACGGCATGACGACGGAGATCAAGGCCTTCGAGGCCGCGACCCCTGTGGTCGACGCGCCGGGCGACGCCGCCGACACGCCCGAGGAAACCGCCGCCGCCGCGACCCTCGACGCCTTGCACCGGGCCGCCTCGGCCGCCGACGGCTCCACCTATTTCGACCTGTTCACGCCCGACGCCACCTACATCGGCACCGACGTGACCGAACACTGGTCGATCGCCGAATTTCGCGCCTACGCCGAGCCGTACTTCGCGCGCGGCCGGGGCTGGACCTACGCGCCGCGTTCCCGCTCCCTGACGATGGCCCCGCTGGATTGCCGATGCGTGGTCTGGTTCGACGAGGCGCTGGACAGCCAGTCCTATGGCACGAGCCGCGGCACGGGCGTGCTCGTGCGAGGCGACGACGGCAAGTGGCGTATCGCCCTCTATGCCCTGACCTTCCCGATCCCCAACGCCTTGGCGCGAGACATGACGGCGCGGATCAGGGCCGCCGCGAAGTAGGCGAGAAACGGAACGTATGGCCAACTCCGGCCCGGACCGCTAACACCGGGCATGGATTTCACCGACGACGCCTTCGTCCTGTCTGCCCGCGCCCACGGCGACACCGGGGTGGTCGTCGAACTGCTGACCGAGGAGCACGGTCGCCGTGCCGCCTATGTCGCCGGCGGGGCCTCGCGGAAGATGAAGCCCTTCCTGCAGGCGGGTGCGCGGGTCGCCGCCGAATACCGCGCCCGCACGTCCGACCATCTTGGCTCGGCCCGGCTGGAGCCGGTGGGGGAGGGACCCAGCGCCCTGTTCGACGATCCGCTGGCCCTGACCGGCCTCGCCGCCGCCGCCGCCGTGGCGCAGGGCGCGCTGCCCGAGCGCGAACCCCATCCCGGCGCCTTCCTGGCCTTCGAGGCATTGATGAGCGCCTTCGCCCTGCCGGACGTCTGGCCGGCCATCTTCGTGCGCTTCGAGGCGGGGCTGCTGGAAGACCTCGGCTTCGGCCTCGACCTGTCGCGGTGCGCCGTCACCGGAACCATGGACGACCTGATCTGGGTCAGCCCCCGCACCGGCCGCGCCGTCAGCCGGGCGGCGGGTGAACCCTATGCCGACAAGCTGCTGAAGCTGCCGCCCTTCATGCTGGGGGCGCAGGCCGGGCTGGGCGAGGGCGATGTCGGCTCCGGCCTCGATCTGACAGGGCATTTCCTCGAACAGTTCGTCTTCCATCCCCAGAACCGGCCGATCCCGGCCGCGCGGGTGTGGATGATCGACAAGCTGCGCGAGGCCGGACGGCTTTAGGCGCTAGACTCGACCGTTCAGATTGCCGATTCGGACCCCATGACCGTTCATACCCCGCCGCCGGAAGGCGGACGCATCGTAGACGAGCCGATGAGCGAGGCGCTGTCGCGCCGCTATCTGGCCTATGCGCTGTCCACCATCACCAACCGNACCCCGCCGCCGGAAGGCGGACGCATCGTAGACGAGCCGATGAGCGAGGCGCTGTCGCGCCGCTATCTGGCCTATGCGCTGTCCACCATCACCAACCGCGCCCTGCCGGACGTGCGCGACGGCTTCAAGCCGGTGCACCGGCGCATTATGTACGCCATGCACCAGATGCGGCTGAACCCGCAGGCGGCGGCGCGCAAATGCGCCAAGGTCGTCGGCGAGGTCATGGGCGGCTATCACCCGCACGGCGACGCCTCGATCTATGACGCCCTGGTCCGCCTGGCCCAGGACTTCTCCCAGCGCTATCCGCTGGTCGACCCGCGACGACGAGGGCGATCAGCATGCCTCCNCTGAACCCGCAGGCGGCGGCGCGCAAATGCGCCAAGGTCGTCGGCGAGGTCATGGGCGGCTATCACCCGCACGGCGACGCCTCGATCTATGACGCCCTGGTCCGCCTGGCCCAGGACTTCTCCCAGCGCTATCCGCTGGTCGACGGTCAGGGAAACTTCGGCAACATCGACGGCGATAACGCCGCGGCCATGCGCTACACCGAGTGCAAGCTGACGCCCGCCGCAGTCCTGCTGATGGAGGGCATCGATCAGGACTCGGTGGACTTCAAGGCCACCTATGACGATCAGGACGAAGAGCCGATCGTCCTGCCCGCCGGCTTCCCCAACCTGCTGGCCAACGGCTCGTCGGGCATCGCCGTCGGCATGGCCACCTCGATCCCGCCACACAATGTCGGCGAGCTGATCGACGCCTGCCACGTCCTGCTGGACCGCCCGGACGCCACGACCGAAGAGCTGGCGACCATCGTCCCGGGTCCCGACTTCCCGACCGGCGGCGTCGCCGTCGAGGGTCACGCCTCCATCCTCGACGCCTATGAGACGGGCCGCGGCGGCGTTCGCCTGCGCGCCCGCTGGGAGACTGAAGACCTCGGCCGCGGCGTCTGGCGCATCATCGTTACCGAGATGCCTTACCAGGTTCAGAAGTCGAAGCTGATCGCCGACCTCGCCGACCTGATCGAGCACAAGAAGGCGCCGCTACTCGGCGACGTGCGCGACGAGTCGGCCGAGGACATCCGGCTGGTCATCGAGCCCAAGTCCCGCACCGTCGAGCCCGAAGTCCTGATGGAGAGCCTGTTCAAGCTCTCCGATCTGGAGATCCGCTTCCCGATCAACATGAACGTGCTGGACGCCACCGGCACCCCGCGCGTCATGGGTCTGAAGGCCTGTCTGCAGGCCTTCCTCGATCACCGCCGCGACGTTCTGGTTCGGCGCGCCCACTGGCGGATCGAGCGGGTCGAGAAGCGGCTGCACCTGCTGGAAGGCCTGCGGATCGTCTTCCTCAACCTCGACGAGGTCATCCGCATCGTTCGCGAGGAGGAGCAGCCCAAGGCCGTTCTGATCGCCCGTTTCGGTCTCAGTGAACTCCAGGCCGACTTCATCCTCGACACCCGTCTGCGCCAGCTGGCGCGGATTGAGGAAATGACGATCGAGAATGAATACAAGGCGCTGGCTGACGAACTTGCGGCGCTGCAGTCGCTGTCGTCCTCGCCCGCCAAACAATGGAAACAGGTCGGCAAGGATCTGGAGGCCGTGCGCAAGGCGCTGGTTTCGCCGCGCAGGACCACAATCGCCGAGGCCGTCGACAGCTCCGTCTACGCCTCGGTCGAAGCCTTCATCCCGCGCGAGGCCATCACCGTCATCCTGTCCGAGCGCGGCTGGATCCGCGCCGCCAAGGGCAAGGTCGAGGACCCGTCGGAGCTGAAGTTCAAGGAGGGCGACAGCCTGGCGTTCCTCGTCGCCGGCTGGACGACCGACAAACTGCTGGTCGCCGCCTCCGACGGCCGCATCTTCACCGTCGGCGCCGACAAACTGGCCTCGGGCCGCGGCCACGGCGAGCCGCTGCGTCTGATGATCGACCTCGACGAAAAGGCCGAGATCGTGAACCTGCTGATGCACCAGCCGGGCGGCAAACTGCTGATCGCGTCCAAGGCCGGTTACGGATTCATCGCCCCCGAGGACGAACTGCTGGCCCAGAAGCGCGGCGGCAAACAGGTGCTGAACGGCGACATGCGCGCCGCCCTGCGCGTCACGGGTGATCACGTCGCGGCCATCGGCGACAACATCAAGGCCCTGATCTTCCCCATCGCCGAACTGCCCGAAATGGGCCGCGGCAAGGGGGTGAAGCTGCAGAACTACAAACAGGGCGGCCTCGCCGACGTCACCGTCTTCGACAGCGCCCACGGCCCCGAATGGGTCGATGGCGGCGCCCGTCGCCGCAACTGGCCCGACTGGAAGGACTGGCTGGGCAAGCGCGCCGGGGCCGGGCGTCAGGGCCCTAGGGGGCTGAGGAAGTTCCGCTAGCCTCGGCTACCCAGCTTCGCGCCAGCAGGATGCAGGCGTCATGTTCCGCGTTCAGTTGGGCCACGGCGGCGTCGGTCTCCGGCTGGGCGCGGCTCCGGGTAATGGGACCAAGGGCTCGCTCGGTGCTGGCGGTGAAGGCCGCGGCCAGCTGTTCCCGGGTCAGGCCGAGCGGCTGGGCGAGACGGGTGGCTACGGTGACGAAGCCGCGCCCGTTCCGGTCCACCCGGGCCTTGGCCTCCTCCTCGCGGTTGAAGGCGAACAGGGCCGACTTCGCCCCCATCACGCCCGCGCAGCGCATGGCGCTCTCATAGCTTTCCAGAGTGTCCGCGGGCGGAGCGGGCGCGGCCTGGACGGCGGCGAGGGCGAAGGCCAGAAGCGGAGCAAACATAGGTATTCCCTTGATCGTCTCCAGATTACCGCGGGCGCCCGGCCGCATCAATTGGTTCCGGCCGGACGGGCGGGTCCAGATCCCTCTGCGGGTTGCGGCGATTTCACTATCCGGGCGACGGGACCCGCGCGATACTCGACCCAGAGGCCGGAGAACCCCCAATGCTGACCACCCTGATCGTCATTGCCGTCATCGTCGCCGTGGTGCTGTTCGTCATCGTCGGCGCCTACAACAAGCTGGTCGCCCTCGACCAGCGCGCCGACCAGTCGTTCGCCGACATTGATGTCCAACTGAAGCAGCGTCAGGACCTGATTCCCAATCTGGTCGAGACCGTGAAGGGCTACGCCACGCATGAGCGCGGCACCTTGGACGCGGTCACCGCCGCCCGCGCCGCCGCCGCCGGCGCCACCTCGATCAACGACAAGGTCCAGGCCGAGAACATGCTGACAGCCTCGCTGGGTCGCCTGTTCGCCGTCGCCGAGGCCTATCCGGACCTCAAGGCCAACACCAACTATCTCGAGCTGCAGCGCGAGCTGTCTGACATCGAGAACAAGCTGGCCGCTGCCCGCCGCTTCTTCAACAATGCCGTCGGCGAGTTCAACGCGGTCCGCCGTCAGTTCCCGACCGTCCTGTTCGCCGGCATGGTCGGCTTCGGCTCCGACAAGCCCTTCTTCGACGTGGGCGAGGGCGAGCGCGCCACGATGACCGCGGCCCCGCCCAAGGTCAGCTTCACGGCGTAAGGGACCGCATTGATGGGCGCCGTCGGGCTCCAGACCCACATCTGGGCGAACAATACCCGTTCGCTCCTGCTGCTGGCCGGCTTCCCCGTCCTGATGGTCTGCATCATCTACGGGGTGCAGCTGATCCTGATGGGCATCGGCTTCCTGCCGGGAACGGGCCGGGGTCTGGGCGACGACATGGCGCTGGCCGCGTCCTGGCTGGGCGGCACCATCCCCATGGCCCTCGGCATCGCCGCCGTCTGGTTCGCCATCTCCTACTTCGGCAGCCAGACCATGATCGACCTGATGACGGGCGCCCGAAAGGTTGAGAGGAAGTTCGAGCCTGATCTCTACAACCTGCTGGAAAACCTCGCCATCTCGCGCGGCCTGCGCACGCCGACCCTGCGCGTGATCGACAACGACAGCCTCAACGCCTTCGCCACCGGGCTGCACGAGGGCCAGTACAGCGTCACCGTCACCCGCGGCCTTGTGAACACCCTGACTCGCGACGAGCTGGAGGCCGTGCTGGCCCACGAGCTAACCCACGTCATCAACAAGGACGTGCGCACCATGGTGATCGCGTCGATCTTCGCGGGGATCATCAGCGTCATCGCAGAACTGGTCTTCCGGGGCCTGATGTATTCGAGCGGCGGCAGCCGGCGCGACGACAACAAGAACGCCGCCCCGCTGGTGCTGATCGGCATCGCCTTCGCCGTCGTCGGCTACGCCCTGGCCATCGTCATCCGGATGATGCTGTCGCGGACCCGGGAGTATGTCGCCGATGCGGGCGCGGTCGAGCTGACCAAGAACCCCGATGCGATGATCTCGGCCCTGCGCAAGGTCGAGGGGCGATCGTCGGTCAAGGGCCCGGACGAACTGCAGCAGTTGTTCCTCGACAACCAGCCTGACGGCGTCGGCCTCGAAGGCCTGTTCGCCAGCCACCCGCCTATCCAGAAACGGATCGACGCCCTTGTGAAGTTCGGGGGAGGGCGAGACCCCGGGCCGTGGAACGGCGAGATCTACCCTGCGGAGCCGTCGCCCTGGACCGGTGTCTCGGTTCCCAGCACCTGACCGCAGGAGGCAGCCCGTGTCCAAGCGAACCATGATGGTGGAGAACGCGGTCAGCCCCGGCCGCCAGACGCCGGTGAACGCTGACAAATACGAGGCGATGCGCGACGCCTATCTGCAGGTTCTGCCTTCCGCCGAGCCCGGCGCGACGCCGGCCGAGATCAGGGCGAGGTTGACGCCGCTCCTGCCTCAGGACCTGTTCCCGGGCGGCAGCACGGCGGGCTGGTGGGCGAAATGCGTGCAGCTGGATCTGGAGGCCAAGGGCGTGATCGTCCGTTCGCCGAAAGCGCCGGTGCGTCTCAGGAAGTCGTAGGGACCATCCGCTCCCAGCCCAGCCGGGTCAGCTGTTCCATCGGCTGGAACTCGGCCTTGTAGTCCATTTTCCGCGAGCCCCGGACCCAGTAGCCCAGATAGACGAAGGGCAGGCTTACCGCCGCCGCCTGCCGGACATGGTCCAGAATGGCGAACCGGCCGAGGCTGCGGGTCTCCATCTCCGGTTCGAAGAAGCTGTAGACCATCGACAGCCCGTCCCCGAGCAGGTCGGTCAGGCAGACCCCCACGAGGTCGCCGGGGCCTCCGTCAGACGAAGGCAGGCGGTATTCGATCAGATGGGTGCGGACGGCCGTGTCCTCGACCATGGCGACATAGTCGAGCCAACTCATGGCGCTCATCCCGCCGCCCGGATGACGGCCGTTCAGGTAGCGGCGTAGCAGGTCAAACTGTTCGGTCGTTGCCTCGGCCTCGACCAGATCGCGCGACAGGTCGGCATTCCGCTTCAGCACCCGCCGCTGCGACTTCGAGAAGCTGAATTCCGGCACCGGCAGCCGCACCGAGACGCAGGCGTCGCAGGCCTCGCAGGCGGGGCGGTAGGCGATGTTCTGGCTACGGCGGAAACCGGCCTGGGTCAGCTCGTCATTGACGTGCGCACCCTCGCTGAACGGCAGATTCGCGAACACCTTCCGCTCGGTCTGCCCAGGCAAATAGGGGCAGGGGGCCACCGAGGTCATGTAGAATCGAAGCTGGCGCTGGGGAACGAAGGTCACGGCGTTACATCCGCACCTGAATTTGCCGAGAGTGGGGCAGCCCGGGTTTCATGCCCTGATTTGCGCCCGCGTCGCGGTCAGGGGCAAGCCCGTTTACCCCACACGCCTGTGCGGGGCGCGCGGTCACAGGCTGGTGTCCGTGGGCAGAACCGGGGCCTCGCGCAGCAGCACGATGGCGATCCGGCGGTTGCCGGCCAGGGTCGGATCGTCCGGGTACAGCGGATCGGAGCCCGCCTTGCCCGAGACCTGATAGACCCGATCCGGATCGACGCCGGCCGCCTGCAGGATCAGCCGCGAGGCATTGGCGCGCGCCGAGGAGAGGGTCCAGTCGTTCGGGCCCGTCGCACGGCTCGATCCCGGCGCGGCCGAAGTATGGCCGGTGACGGAAATCCGGTTCGGAAGCTGGGTGATGACCCGGGAGATCGTCCGCAGCAGCAACTGGGCCCGGGGATTGGGGCGGGCCGAGTTCTGATCGAACATCGATCGCCCTTCCTGATCGACCAGCTGGATCCGCAGCCCTTCGGGCGTCTGGTCGATGATCAGCTGTTTCGACAGTTCGGACAGCTCAGGCATCGACTGCATGGCCTGACGCAACGATTCGGCGGCGGACGAGAATTCGGCGGCCTCGCGCCGGGCAATCTCCTCGCGGAGGGCTTCCTCGCTGGCGGCGGCCAGGTTCTGGCTCTGCCCGGCCTCGGGCGGCGCATCCTGCGGCGCTTCCGGCGCCAGTTCACTGATGACCGATTGCGACCCGGCGCCCTTGGCTCCGTCGTCGCCCAACGACGTCCCGCCCAGAATGCCGCCCGAGCCTGAGGTGGTCTGCGAGACGCTGGCCGGTGCGAAATATTCGGCGATGCCGCGCTTCTGCTCCGGGTCGGTCGTGTTGATCAGCCACATGAGCAGGAAGAAGGCCATCATCGCCGTAACGAAGTCGGCATAGGCCACCTTCCACGCGCCGCCGTGATGGCCGCCGCCGACGACCTTCTTGACCTTCTTGATGAGGATCGGACGATCGCTCATGGACATGGGACGCGGCCTCGACAGTCGAATTCGGCCCCACGATGGGGGCGGCAAGGTTAAGACCGCGTTTCCCATACCGCCCGGACCCGCACCCGGGCTTGCTCCGGCGCGGGCCGTCGCCTAGTCGTCGAGGTGTGAGCAAGTCCTCCGATCCCGCATCCGACATTCCCGCCTACCGGCGCGCACTCGGCGGTTTCGCGACCGGCGTCTGCGTGGTGACCGCGCATACGGAGGAGGGGCCTTTCGGAATCACCGTGAACTCCTTCACCTCGGTGTCCCTCGATCCGCCGCTGATCCTCTGGTGCCTCGATCGGGCCTCTGACCGGCATGACGCCTTCGCCTCAGCCGATCGTTTCGCCATTCACATGCTGCCGGCCGAGGATCGCGAGATGTCGGACCGTTTCGCCTGGGGCGTCTGCCGTCTGTCGTCGGACGAGTTCGACAGCACCAGCGCCGAGCCGCCACGCCTGAAGAACGCCCTGACCCGACTGGACTGCGTCGCCACCGACCGGATCGTGATGGGCGACCATCTGACCATCGTGGGTTCGGTACGGAGTTTCGAAACAGCCCCCGGCGCGGCGCTCGTCTACTATCGCGGCCGATACGGCATCGCTCCGGAGCCTGAGAAATGAAGATCGGTTTCGTCGGCCTCGGCGTCATGGGCGGGCCGATGGCGCGCCATCTGGTTCAGGCGGGACATGAGGTCGCCGGCTTCAACCGCACGGCTGACAAGGCGAAGGCATGGGCGCAGGCGAACGGGGGCCGGTTCGCCGCAACCGTCGCCGAAGCCGCGGACAAGGCGGATCTTCTGGTCCTTTGCGTCGGCAACGACGACGATGTGCGTCAGGTTGTGAGCGAGGCGCTGCCGCATCTGAACGCCGGCGCGATCATAGTTGACCACACCACGACGTCGGCAATGGTCGCGCGCGAGATGTCGGAACTGGCGGCGGGGCAGGGCCGCGCCTTCATCGACGCACCGGTCTCGGGCGGTCAGGCCGGGGCCGAGAACGGTCAGCTCAGCGTCATGGCCGGAGGCGACGCACTGGCGCTGGAGACGGTACAGGCGGTGCTCATGGCCTATTCGAAGGCCGTCAAACATATGGGGCCGTCCGGCGCGGGCCAGTTGACCAAGATGGTCAATCAGATCGCCATCGCCGGCGTCGTTCAGGGCTTGGCTGAGGCTGTTCATTTCGCCGAGGTCGCCGGGCTCGACACCGACGCGGTCTACGACGCCGTCTCCAAGGGCGCGGCCCAGTCTTGGCAGATGGACAACCGCTGGAAGACGATGGCCGAGGGCCGGTTCGACTTCGGTTTCGCCGTCGACTGGATGCGCAAGGATCTGGGCCTCGTGCTGGACGAGGCGCGGAGCAACGGCGCCCGGCTTGAGCTGACGGCGCTGGTCGATCATTTTTATTCTGAAGTGCAATCCTTGGGGGGATCGCGATGGGACACATCGAGTCTGGCGGCGCGGCTGAAGGCCAGGTGACGTCCGGGGTCTGGCCGCTCTGGAAGCGTCTGAAGACCTATTTCCCGACCTGGAGCCTGCTGCCTTCGTCCTTCGTCACGCCCGGCGCCTGGGGCTATATGGGCAACGATTTCGTCACCGGGTTCCGTCAGAATCGCTCGACTCATCAGGCGTTCGAACTCCTGGACGGCGTGACCGACCGCGATTTCGACGCGTTGTCCGCTTTGGCCAGCCTGAATGCGCGGCGGCAGGACCAGATGCTGCGGGCCGTCGTCATTGCGTATCTGACCGTGCCGCTGTCCATCGTCGCGATCGTGGCCGAGGTGGCGGGCGGGTCGCTGATCACCCTTGTGCGCGATCACTCCGACTGGGCGATCCAGACCGCGGTGGCGATAACTACGGGACCTGTGTTTTTCTTCATGAGCCACTGGCGCTCGCGCCAGATTGTCGCCGTGCTGGATCTGATCCGCATAGAGCGCGGCCAGTCTCCGTACACGGCGCTGGAGCTGCGGGAAGACTAGGCTCCGTTTGAGCTGGCATCTTATTTCGCATAATATATCTTATGCGCATTACGCCCACGGCGACGAAGCTGGCCTACGGCCCCTCCGCGACCCGTTCTGTCGCATCCAGCAACGCTATGGCCTCACGCACGTAGTTGGCGTGCGCGACCAGGCCGATCCCGAGCGGTTCATTGCCCGGGCGGACCTCGGACGTCAGGACGCCGGCGATGAATGGATGGTCGGGCTGGGCTGTTCCCGGCAGCTTGCGAGCCGCCGGCGTCCAGAAAACCGGCCCACCGGAATTTCCGGGAAATACCGGGAAATCAAGCAGGAAGACCGGAAAGCTATCGATTGGTGTCAATGGCCAAGATCCGACCCGGCCCACTCTCAGGATCGGAAAGCCCGCCGTGTTCGACGCATAGCCCCGCGGGAAACCCAGGGTGAACAGTTCATCGCCCGGCCCGACCTGCCACGCGTCCAGCGTGTTCTGGTCGGSGAGCCACGCCATTGGGATAGCCGCGCGGGCAAACACGGGCGGCGCCGACACCTCCATCACAGCTATGTCCCGATCTGGATGTTTGACCCAGATGGGCTCGCCCGCCTCGTCGCGGATGCGCAAGGGTTCCGGGGCGAAGCGCCAGCCCCCGCCTGGGACCTCGACGCGCCAGCCGATCCGGGCCTCCGGCGCGCTCATGCCCGAGACAACATGATGGGCCGTCACCATCACGGTGCGCGGCTCGCCGTTCGCGCGCGGCGCGTCGATCAGGAAGGCGGTTCCGACACGCCGGGTGCCGTCGCCGTTCATCTGGTCGATCTGAATGGTGGCGCTGATCAGTCCGACCGTCAGATCCCAGGATGGAAGCGAAAGCCCTGCCGCGGGCGGCGGCTCCTGAACGGGTTCTGGCGGCGTCTGAAGATCGAACATCGTCCCTATCGGGCCAGCGGCATTTGTTCATTTGACGGCGGGTCGCCCGCGCGCACAAGGTCCGCGTTCAAATCAGGGGGCTATCCATGAACCGCCGCGATCTGCTCGCCACGTCCGCCGCCGCACTGGCCGCGAGCGCCCTTCCCGTTTCAGCCCGCACGCCCGGAGCCCCGATGCCGCAGAACCGTCTCGTCCCGCCCGTCGCGAAGAAAATTCCCGTGACGATCGAACAGCTGGGGCGGGTCCGCACCGACGACTATCAGTGGATGAAGGACGACAACTGGCAGGCGGTTCTGCGCGACCCGACCCTGATCAAGGCGGACGTAAAGGAACATCTGCTGGCCGAGAACGGCTATCGTGAGGCAATGATGGCTTCGACCCTGCCGCTGCAGGCGGCGATGTTCGAGGAGATGAAGGGGCGGATCAAGGAGGCCGACAGCTCGGTCCCCTCGCCTGACGGCGCCTGGGAATATTTCATCGAATATCGCACAGGCGACCAGCACCCCCGCTACATGCGCAAGCCCCGGTCGGGCGGCGATGCGCAGATGCTGCTCGACGCCAATGCTCTCGCCGCGGGCAAGGCCTATTCCGAGGTCTCGGCCGCCGATCACAGCCCCGACCACGCCCTGTTCGCCTATGCGGAGGACGCGCAAGGGTCGGAGGTGCATCAAATCTACATCAAGGATCTGGCGAGCGGCGAGGTTCTGCCCGATCTCATCGGCTCGGCGACCGGCGACTTCACCTTCTCGCCCGACAGCCAGTGGATTTTCTGGACCAACCGCGACGACAACGGCCGGCCGGACAAGATCTTCCGCCGGCCCGTCCGCGGCGGCGACGCCAGCCTCGTCTATGAGGAAACGGACGACGGCATGTTCATCAGCGTCGGCCGCACAGCCGACGACGCCTTCATCCTGATCTCCATCGCCAATCAGGAGACCTCGGAGGCTCGCGTGATCCCGGCCGCGACGCCGACCGCGACGCCGGTCGTTCTGGAGCCGCGCCACGTCGGCCGGCTGTACGAGCCCGACCACTGGGGCGACCGCTGGGTCATCCGCACAAACGCCGACGACTCGATCGACTTCAAGATCGTCGAGGCGCCGACCGCGTCGCCCGGCAGGAGCAGTTGGACGGATCTGGTCGCCCACACGCCGGGCCGCTTCATCGAGGGCGTGGCGCTGGTGAAGGACTATATCGGCCGTCAGGAGCGGGCCGACGCCAACACGAAGATCGTCATCCGCGACCGTGCGGGCGCGGAACACGAGATCGCGGTGGACGAGCCCGCCTACTCCCTGTCGCTGGCCGGGGCGTCGGAGTTCGACACCACCACCATGCGCTATGGCTACAACTCACCGTCCACGCCGACCTCGACCTACGACTATGATCTGGCGACCCGCGAGCGGACCCTGCGCAAGGTTCAGGAGGTGCCGTCGGGCCATGATCCGGCTGACTATGTGGTCGAGCGGCTGAACGCCCCTGCCCCAGATGGCGAACTGGTTCCGGTGACGGTGTTGCGCCGCAAGTCGACGCCGGTGGACGGCTCTGCGCCGCTGCTGCTGTACGGCTATGGGTCCTACGGCAATCCGATCCCGGCGAGTTTCTCGACCAACCGGCTGTCGCTGGTCGACCGGGGCTGGATCTACGCCATCGCCCATATCCGGGGCGGTTCCGACAAGGGCTGGAACTGGTTCCTGACCGCCCGGCGGATGACCAAGAAGAACACGTTCACCGACTTCATCGCCGCCGCCGAGCACCTGATCTCGCGCAACTACGCCAGGGCGGGTCACATCGTCGCCGAAGGCCGCTCGGCCGGCGGCATGCTGATGGGCGCGATCAACAACATGCGGCCCGACCTGTGGGCGGGCGTCATCGGCGGCGTGCCTTTCGTCGACGTGATCAACACCATGAGCGACACCAGCCTGCCGCTGACGCCGCCCGAATGGCCCGAATGGGGCAATCCGATCGAGGACCCCGAGGCCTACGACTACATGATGAGCTACAGCCCCTACGACCAGGTCGGGCCGCTCCCCTACCCCGCCGTTCTGGCCACCGGCGGCCTGTCGGACCCGCGCGTGACCTACTGGGAGCCCGAAAAGTGGGTGGCGAAGCTGCGGCCGGCGACGACGTCGGGCAGACCGATCCTGCTCAAGATCAACATGGAGGCCGGTCACGCCGGTTCGTCGGGCCGATTCGACTATCTGAAGGAGGTTGCCCACGACTACGCCTTCGCGGTCTGGGCCATCGAAAAGGGATGGGAGCGGGCCTGATCCCGCTCGACCGGCCATGGCTCCCCTCCTCCGCGACGCTGACGAAAGCGATCTGCCGGCCATCACCGCGCTGTACGGTCGCGAGGTGCAGGGCGGCACGGCGACGTTCGAGATCAGCCCGCCCACGCTTGAAGAGATGACGGGCCGTTTCGCGGCCGTGAAACGCCATGGCCTCCCTTGGCTGGTTGCCGAGATCGACGGCGGGTTCGCCGGATACGCCTACGCCTCCCCTTTCAGGCCAAGGCCCGCCTATCGCTACGGGGTCGAGGGTTCGATCTATGTCGAGGAGGCCGCGCGCGGACATGGCGTGGGCCGGGCGCTGCTGATGGCGTTGGTGGAGCGGGCGCGGGCCATGGGACTGCGGCACGTGATCGGCGCGATCAGCGACAGCGACACCAGCGCCGCGTCGATCGCCCTGCACCGGTCACTGGGGTTCCGCGAGGCGGGCGTCTACCGCCAGATCGGGTGGAAGTTCGAGCGCTGGCTGGACGTCACCCTGATGCAGCTAGACATGGCCCCCGAGGGCGATCCGCCGCAGACACCGGGACTGGATCTGTCCGGCGGCCTCGCTTGAGACGGCAGCGGTGCGAGACTGGCAGGTGGCGGAACACGTCCGCTTCGGCCTGGGCGCCCTGTACAGCCTCAACAGCGTCCCGGACGGGCTGGAGCCATCATACGGCGGCGATCCCGACGGGGGCATGATCTTCGCCCGACTCAACATCGACTGAGAACGGCCGCACCGCACAGGCTTCCGGGTCAGTGCGGCGCGATGTCCGCGGGCGGCGTGGTCAGCCATGGCGCGAGCCGGAACCGGCGCGGCGCCTCTCCGAGGGTGCGCTGCTGGATGAACTGGCGAGCGAACACGATCACCGCCTGGATGGTCGCTTCGTCGAACGGCTTGGAAACCGCCCCGAGAGCGCCTGCGAAACCTTCGGGGATCTGTTCAGGATTGGCGGTCAGGAAGACGACGGCGCAGCCGAACTCGCTGACCACGCGCTGGGCGATCTGGGGCCCCGTCAGGCCATCCAGCAGGTTGACGTCGATCAGGGCCAGGTCCGGACGCTCGCGTTCGGCGATCGCGAAGGCCCCGGCCTTGTCCATGGCGCAGCCGACGACGTCACAGCCGGATTCGGCCAGCACAAGCTCCAGCTCCATCGCGAGCAGGGCCTGGTCTTCTACAATCATGACCCGAAGGTCCGGCGGATTCGACACGCAACACCCCCACGCGAACCGACCCCAGTACACCATTGTGTCGGTTAGCGGACAATCGAACGCGCCATTGGCTAATTGGTTCGCATTCGCAGTGAAAATCCTGCGTTTTTTCAAAGGTTGCCAGCACAGGCAGACGGGAATGGCCGACGGACTTGCCCTCGGGCGAGGGCCCGATAGCCCGGCTCAACGCCGCAAGGCACAGTGGCGCGGCTTGCAGGAGGTTGCGGATGTCTGTCCTTACCCTTCAGTCCCGCCGGGTGCTTGAGCCGATCGACCGGGTGTCGGAGGTCCTGTTCGGGCTGATCATGGTGCTGACGTTCACCGGGTCGCTCAGCGTGGTCGACGCAGGGCGGGACGATGTGCGGGCGATGCTGATCGGCGCGCTGGGCTGCAACCTGGCCTGGGCGATCATCGACGCGGTTCTCTATCTGATGTTCAGCGGCGCCGCGAACAACCGAGGCCTGTCGACCTTCCGGGCCGTGCGCAGGGCGACTGACCCCATGCAAGCCCGGCGGCTCATCGCGGAGGCCCTGCCCCCGGTGCTGGCGGACAGTCTCGAACCGACTGACCTCGAATCGATCCGCATAAGGCTGGCCGCCCTGCCGGAACCGCCCGCACGCCTGCCCCTCACCCTCGACGATCTGAGAGGCGCCGCCGGCGTATTTCTGCTGGTCTTTCTCTCGACCTTCCCGGTCACAATTCCCTTCATGGTCATGGAGAGGGTCGAGCCGGCGATGCGGGTTTCCAATCTCATCGCCATGGGTCTGCTGTTCCTGACGGGCTACGCCTTCGGGCGGATCACCAGCCGCGAGCCTCTGTGGACGGGGCTCTCGATGGTGCTGCTGGGCGGCGCCATGGTCGGCTTGACCATCGCGCTCGGTGGCTAGGCGCCCATTGGCTAACTGTTTCAGTTCAGCTAGAAAAACGCCTGTGTTTTTAACGCCCGGGGGCGAAATGGCCGCGACAGCCGAGAACCGCCTCGTCGAGCTTCAGCGACGACTACTGGGCGGCTACCAACTGCTGCAGACGATCGTCGGCATCCGCCTGCGCAGCGTCGTTGATCCGGAAAGCGTGCGCCACCTCGCCTGGCTTAGCGATGTCACGGCGGCGATGGAGCTGATCAGCCGGCGGATGACGGCCGAGGGCCCGCTGGATTTCGCCGGCTACCTGGACGACGTCGCGACCTTCTGGAGCCGGGCCTGCGAGGGCCGGCCCGTGCGGATCGACGTGCGCGGGCAGGCGGCCTTGCTGCCCGACAGCCATCTGTTGCCGCTGGCCATCATCACCCATGAGCTGATTTCCAACGCCTGCCGCCACGCCTTTCCCGGCGAACGCCGCGGCTCCATCGCCGTTGCCTTCTCGCGCGCTGTGGGCGGAGTCAGCCTGGTCGTCCGCGATTCGGGCGTCGGCGCCGAGGTGCTGATCCCGGGCGAAGGTCTGTCGCTGGTTCAGGGTCTGGTGGAACACCTCGGTGGATCGATGAACATCGAAACCGCGCCCGAGGCCGGCGTGGGCGTGCGCATCCGCCTGCCGCTCGAGGCCGCCGCCGGACACTAGCGGCCTCTCAAAAAAAACAGTCTCATGAGTCTCATGAGTCTCATTTGATCCACCGTTCACCGTGATCCCCGCCCCGCCAATGTAGGGAAGCGTGGCACGCGCCTGCGTCAGTTTTGGACGTAGGCGTCCCGCGATGTCAGGAAGGGGCGGATGGCTGGGGAACTAGGACTCGAACCTAGAATGACGGTACCAAAAACCGGAGTGTTACCATTACACCATTCCCCAGCAGGTCCGGCGCATCCGCGGGACGCAGGGGTCGGAGGTTCGAATCCTCTCACTCCGACCATCTTTCCCCGGAAAGAAGAGACAGCCCTTCGGGGCCCCGAGGTTCCCCGCCTCAATCCTCCGCCTCAGCCGCCACCGCGTTCAGATGCGCCCCCACGGCCTCGATCGTGCGTTCGCCCAAGGCCTTGCGGCGGGCCAGCAGGTCGGGCGAGCCGGCGTCGTAGTCGGCCATCAACCGTTTCACGAACGAACCCGAGCGGACTTCCGACAGAACCTCGTCCATGGCGGCCCGCGACGGCTCGCCGATGATGCGGGGGCCGGTCAGATAGGCGCCGTACTCGGCTGTGTTGGAGATCTTGCCGAACGCACCGGCGATGCCGCGTTCGAACATCAGGTCCGTGACCAGCTTGACCTCGTAGAAGCATTCGAACCACGCGACCTCGGGCGGATAGCCGGCGTTGACCAGCTTCATGAACGCCGCGTCGATCAGTTCGCCGACCCCGCCGCACAGGACCACCTGTTCGCCGAACAGATCGCTCTCGCATTCGGCGGCGAAGGTGGTTTCGAGAATGCCCTTGCGGCCGCACCCGAGCGCGGCGGCGTAGGACAGGCCGAGGGCGTGGGCGCCGCCGGTGGCGTCCTGGTGCACGCCGAACAGGGCGAAGACCCCCCGCCCTTCGACATAGAGATCGCGGATGCGCGGCCCGATGCCCTTGGGCGAAGCGAGGATGACGTCGAGATCGGCGCGCGGCTGCACCAGTCCGAACCGCACCGACAGGCCGTGGGCGAAGATCAGGGCGGCGCCCGGCTTCATCGCCGGAGCCAATTCGTTCGCCCACAGATCGCGGTGGGCCTCGTCCGAAACCATGACGGCGACCACGTCGGCGTTCGCTGCGGCTTCTGCGGCGGTCATGACCGGGAAACCGTCGGCCTCGGCCTTCGCGCGGGTGGGCGAGCCGGCTTTCAGCCCCACGACGATATCCGCGACGCCGGAATCGCGCAGGTTCATCGCATGGGTGCGGCCCTGGCTGCCATAGCCGATGATGGCGACCCGCTTGCCGCGGACGATCGAGAGATCGCAGTCGCGGTCATGGAACACGGGCAGCGGCGTCGCTATTTGATCGGTCATGAGCACACAGATAGCGCCATCGGACGTCGTCGGCTTCTGGAAAGAGGCGGGGCCAAAAAAGTGGTTCGCCAAGGACGACGCCTTCGACGCCCTGTTCCGGCAGCGGTTCGAGACGGCGCATTTCATGGCGGCCCGGCGCGAGTTGGATCACTGGGCTGAAACGCCGGAAGGTTCGCTGGCCCTGCTGATCCTGCTGGACCAGTTTCCGAGGAATGTGTTCCGGGGCACGGGGCACGCCTTCGCCACAGATCCGCTGGCGCGGCATTTCGCCGTGATGGCGCTCGATGAGGGGCAGGATCGGCTGGTAGAGAACGACCTGCGCCGCTTCTTCTACCTGCCGCTGCAGCACGCCGAGGACCTGGCCTTGCAGGACCGTCAGGTGGCGCTGTTCCAGGGCATGGAGCGTCCCGCCGACGACCGTTGGGCCGAGCACCATCACAAGGTCATCGCCACCTTCGGCCGGTTTCCGCACAGGAACCGGGCGCTGGGCCGGGAGACGACGCCGGTCGAGCAGGCGTTTCTGGATCAGGACGGATTCCGGGGCTGACGGCCAATGCATCGCTGCCGGGAATGCGAGACCGTGCTCCAGGAGGGCCGCAACTGGCACGCGTCGTATGCGGCGCGCACCTATCGCCACTGCATGGATTGCGCCCGGGCCTATTCGCGGCGGCGGTACGGGCTGATCCAGCCCGGGGTGAAACGACGCAAGCCCGTCGGCGTCGGCTCCGGCAAGCCGATCACGGTCAAGCGCGACTGGGCCGTGAAGAACCGCGCGCAGCTGGCGCAGGCGCGGCGGGACCGGATGCGGGACTGATCGGCCCACAGGCGGCACGTTTCTGTGAGCAAGCCCACGTCACGCCTGCCATGACGACCGAATCAGCGCCACTCTGGACGGATGAACGCCCAGGTCCTTCTCGCAGACGTCCACGCCCGCTCCGGCGCCGTCGCGTCCGACCATCCCGAGTGGCAATACCTGAACCTGCTGCGCGACATCCTCGACAACGGGGCGCAGCGCGACGACCGGACGGGCACGGGCACGCTGGGCGTGTTCGGGCGGCAGATGCGGTTCGATCTGAGCAAGGGTTTCCCGGTCCTGACGACCAAGAAGCTGCACCTGCGGTCGATCATCGTCGAGCTTCTGTGGTTCCTGCGCGGCGAGACCAATATCGGCTGGCTGAAGGACAACGGCGTCAGCATCTGGAACGAATGGGCCGACGCCGAGGGTGAGCTGGGCCCCGTCTACGGCAAGCAGTGGCGGTCATGGGCCGCGCCGGACGGGCGGGTGATCGACCAGATCACCAAGCTGGTCGAAGGTTTGAAGACCAATCCCAACAGCCGCCGCCACATCGTCTCGGCCTGGAACCCGGCCGATGTCGACGACATGGCGCTGCCGCCCTGCCACTGCCTGTTCCAGTTCTTCGTCGCCGACGGCAAGCTGAGCTGCCAGCTTTACCAGCGCAGCGCCGACGTCTTCCTGGGCGTGCCGTTCAACATCGCCTCCTACGCCCTGCTGACCATGATGGTAGCGCAGGTGTGCGGCCTGAAGCCCGGCGAGTTCGTGCACACCTTCGGCGACGCCCACCTGTATCTGAACCACGTCGAACAGGCCGAGCTGCAGCTGAGCCGCGAGCCCCTGCCCGCCCCGACCGAGCCGTGGCCGCATATCAAGGCGCCGGTCGCGGTCTGATGCACCTGAAGACCCTGCAGGCCGACGTCCTGCGCATCTCGGACATCTACGCCGCCGAACACGGGATCGAGCGCTCCGCCGACTGGGCGCTGCTGAAGGTGCAGGAGGAGCTGGGCGAGCTGACCGCCGAGCATCTGCGCATGAGCGGCCGGGCGCGCGGAACTGCCGACGCCGGCAAGCTGGGCGATGAGGCGGCGGATGTGCTGGGCATGCTGCTGATCTATTGCGACCGGGCGGGGATCGATCTGGAGACCGCGATGGAGAGGAAGTGGCTGAAATGGCTTCGCGACTGATGTCTTTCGTGTCGGAGCGGCCGACCGCGCTCCTATGGTCCGTCGCGGCCGCGCTTTTCTGCCTGGCCCTGTATTGGCAATGGCAGAGCTTTGAAGCCGACCAGGCGGTGTTTCTCGTCTTCTATCTCAGGGCTGCGCCGAATTTCCCCGCCGGAGAACTGGACAGTCTGGCGCCCTCCTCCGCCTCCCTTGTCATGTTCGCGGTCATGACCGGGTTCATGGTCGCGTTCGCCTTGATCCAATGGCGCCTTCCCCCGCGCTGAATCGGTAATTACCCGTCCTGTTCATCTCATCGGACTCGGCGCACCGTCCCCCCTGACTCCGCGACAAGCGGGGCCGTAGCAACGGGGAGGTTGCCATGGTGAAGAGGTTCGCGGCCGAGTTTGTGGGCACATTGGTGCTGGTTCTGTTCGGGTGCGGCGCGGCCGTGCTGGGCGGGTTCGACCATGTGGGCCAGCTGGGCATCGCCCTGGCCTTCGGTTTCGCCATCGTGGCCATGGCCTATGGCATCGGTCCGATATCCGGCTGCCACGTCAATCCGGCGGTCAGTCTGGGCGCCTTCGTCGCGGGACGGATGTCGCTGAAGGATATGGGGCTGTACTGGGTCGCCCAGTTCCTCGGAGCCATCGCCGGCGCCTTCGTCATTGCCCTGATCGCCAAGACCGGTTTCGCCAACCTCGGCGCCAACGGTTTCGGCGCGCTGTCGCCCGGCGGCTATGGGCTGCACGCCGCGCTGATCTTCGAGGTGGTGATGACGGCCATCTTCGTGGTCGTGATCCTCGGCGTCAGCGGCGATCAGAAGCACGGCGGCTTCGCGGGACTGGCGATCGGCATCACCCTGGCGGTGATCCATATCGTCGGCATCCAGGTGGACGGCGTGTCAGTCAATCCGGCGCGCAGTTTCGGCCCTGCGGTCCTTCAGGGGGGCGAGGCCCTGAGCCAGGTCTGGGTCTTCTTCGTCGCACCGGCCGTCGGCGCGGTGCTGGGCGCGCTGCTGTTCCGCTTCAAGGTGCTGGAACCGGTCGTCTGATCGCGTAAGAACGGGCGGCGGCCGCGCGCGGCCGTCGCTTTCTTTCGAGGTCCCGCTTGCCCCTGCCCCAACTCGTTCTCGTCGTCGCCCGGGCCCGCAACGGTGTGATCGGCCGAGACGGCGACCTGCCCTGGCGGCTGCGCAGCGACCTGCAGCGGTTCAAGGCGATCACCGTCGGCAAGCCCTGCATCATGGGCCGGCGGACGTGGGAGAGCCTGCCGCTGAAGCCCCTCCCCGGCCGGCTGAACATCATCCTGTCCCGCGACGAGTCCTTCGGCGCGCGCGGCGCCCTGGTCTGCACGACGCTGGACGAGGCGATCGAGATCGCACGCGAGACGGCGGAAGAAGACGGCGCCGACGAGATCTGCGTCATCGGCGGCACGGCCCTGTTCGAAAAGGCCCTGCCGCGGGCGAAGCGGCTGTATCTCACCGAGGTCGAGGCCGAGCCTGAAGGCGACGCCGTCTTCCCGGCGTTCGACGAGGCGGCGTGGGTCGAGGTATCCTCGGAAGCGCATCCGGCGGGCGAGAAGGACGATCACGCGTTCCGCTTCCGGGTTCTGGAGAGGAAATGACATGCTGACCGTGACCACCAACGACATTCCCGGCCACCGGGTCGTGAAGACACTGGGCGTGGTGCGCGGCATCACCGTGCGGTCGCGCAACGCCATCAGCGACATGGTCGGCGGGGTCCAGTCGATCCTCGGCGGACGCGTCGGCGTCTATGTGAAGCTGGCGGAGACCGCGCGTCAGGAGGCCTATGAGGAACTGGTCGCCCACGCGCGCGACATGGGCGCCAACGCCGTCCTGGCCATGCGCTACGACGCCAACGAGATCATGCCCGGGATTACGGAGGTGCTGGCCTATGGCACGGCCGTGGTGATCGAGCCCGAGACGTAGGGCTCAGCTCAGCGTCGCCATCGCGCTGCGCTCGAAATCCTTCAGTTCGTCGAGACGGCCGTCGCGGATCTTTTCCACCCAGTGAGGGTCGGCCAGCAGGGCGCGGCCGACGGCGACCAAGTCGAACTCGTCGCGCTCCAGCCGTTCGATCAGGCCGTCCAGCGAGGAGGGTTTCGATCCGGCGCCGCCGAAGGCCGCGATGAATTCGCCGTCGAGACCGACCGAGCCCACGGTGATGGTCGGCAGGCCGGTGACCTTCTTCGTCCAGCCGGCGAAGTTGAGATCGGAGCCTTCGAATTCCGGCTCCCAGAACCGGCGCTGCGAGCAGTGGAAGACATCGACGCCCGCCTCGGCGAGCGGTGACAGCCATTGCTCCAGCTCCGCGGGGTCGTGAGCGTTCTTCGCGGCGAAATCGTGCGACTTCCACTGCGACAGGCGCAGGATCAGGGCCATGTCAGGACCGACGCCCTCGCGCACCGCCTTGACCACCTCGGCCCCGAAACGGGCGCGGTCGGCGATGGTCCCGCCGCCCCACCGGTCGGCGCGGTCGTTCAGGCCGGACCAGAAGAACTGATCGATAAGATAGCCGTGGGCGCCGTGAATCTCGACGGCGTCGAAGCCCAGTTCGCGCGTCGCCCGCGCCGACCGACCAAAGGCGGCGATGGTGTCGGCGATGTCCTCGTCGGTCATCGGCTCAAGCTTGCGGTTGCCCGGGGTGGTGAAGCCGGATGGGCTGTCGACCCTGCCCAGCGGGGTCCAGTCCTCGCCCTGCCCGCGGGCGGAGCCGACGTGCCAGAGCTGGGGCGCGATCAGGCCGCCGGCGGCGTGGACCTGCTCGACGACCTTCTTCCATTCCGGCAGGGCCTCGCCGTGGAAGACCGGCACGCTGGCGTCGTTGCGGGCGGCCGGACGTTCGACGACCGTGCCCTCGGTGACGATCAGCCCAACCCCGCCCTCGGCGCGGCGACGGTAATAGCCGGCGACGTCGCTGGTCGGAATTCCGCCCGGCGAGAATGAGCGGGTCATCGGCGCCATGACGATGCGGTTGGGCATCTTCAGGGACTTGACCTGGAACGGGCGGAACAGGGTCTCGACGCTCATGGACTCTCTCAGGGAGTGACTGGAACCGACAAGGTGGCGATTACAGTTTCGTTTGGAAACCCTCAGAGGCCGAGTTTTTGCGCGACGGCGGCCGCGATGACCGAGAAACGCGTAGCGAGATCACTGTCGGGCGACGCAACAACCGCCGGCACGCCCGCGTCGCCGCCTTCGCGGAAGGCCGCGTCCAGCGGCAGGTCGCCGAGGAAAGGAATGGACAGACGGTCCGCCTCGGCCTTGGCCCCGCCCTGACCGAACACCGGGCCGGTCATGTTCTCGATCAGGCCGAGGGTCGGCACGCCGACCTTCTCGAACAGGCGGTGGCCGCGGCGGGCGTCGGCGAGGGCGACCTCCTGCGGCGTGGAGACGATGACGGCGCCGTCCAGCGGCGTCTTCTGGATCAGGGTCAGCTGGACGTCGCCGGTGCCCGGCGGCAGGTCGACGACGAGAATGTCCAGCGGCGCCGCTTCCGTGCCCCATGCCGTCTGGGTCAGCATCTGGGTGAGAGCCTGCGACGCCATGGGGCCGCGCCAGATCATGGCGTCATCCGCCTTGGTCAGCAGACCGACCGACATGGCCTTCAGGCCGTGGGCGACGTGGGGCTGGATCTTGCCATCGCGGTATTCGGGCTGGCCGGAGATGCCCAGCATGGTGGGCAGGGACGGGCCATGGACGTCGGCGTCCAGCAGGCCGACCGACAGGCCGCGCGCCGCGAGTGCGGCGGCCAGATTGACCGCGACGGTGGATTTTCCGACCCCGCCCTTGCCGCTGGCGATGGCGAGGACGCGGCGAACGTGGGCGGGACGGTCTGTGGCGACGGGCGCCTTGGGGCGGGTCTGGTCGACGGCCTGGGGCGACAGGGAAGCGCGCCGGGCGGGGGCGACCGCCTCGGCGGACAGGACGACGGAGACCCGCGTCATGCCGGGCAAGGCTTTCAACGCAGCCTCGGCGGCGTCGCGGACCGGGGCGTAGAGGGCGGCCTCGGCGGTCGGGACCTCCATGACGAAGCCGGCGCGGTCCTCCGCAACGGTCAGGCCCTGCACCAGACCGGCGGCGACCAGCCCCTGCCCTGTCTTCGGGTCGAGGATCGCATCCAGGGCGGCGACGACGTCGGTACGATCGGGCAAGGCGGGTCCGTCCGGGTTGCGGGGGCGAGGCCTGCGTTCTATCGCCGGAGACACCCGCCCGCGAGCCCGCATTTGTCACAGCCCCTCATCACCCTGATCGCCGGCCCGACCGCCTCGGGCAAGTCGCGGCTGGCGCTGGAGATGGCGCAACGCACCGGGGCCCTGATCGTCAATGCGGACAGCCAGCAACTCTATGCCGACCTGCGTGTGCTGAGCGCCCGCCCGTCGGTCGAGGAGGAGGCGCAGGCGGACCACGCCCTGTATGGCGTTGTCGATGCGGCGGACGCCTGGTCTGTCGGCCGCTGGTGTCGGGCGGTCATGCCGATCCTGACCGAACAGGCCGCAGAAGATCGCCCGGTGCTGATGGTCGGTGGGACAGGCCTGTATTTTGCATCCCTGACCAAGGGGTTGGCGGATATTCCGGATATTCCGGTTGAGGCGCGCGACGCCGCCGGCGCGCTGTTCGACGCCGAGGGCGAGGTCGCCTTCCGTCGTCAACTGGCCGGCGTGGACGCCTCGGCCGAGGCGCGGATCGAGGCGGGGGACCGGCAGCGGCTTACGCGGGCATGGGCTGTGGCGTCCCACACCGGCCGCGCGCTCAGCGACTGGACCGCGGAAACCACCCCTCTGCTGGAGGCGGGAAGCTGGACAGGGATTGTGGTGGAGCCGGCAAGGGACCTGCTCTACGCCAACTGCGACGCGCGGGTGGCGCAGATGGTCGCGCAGGGTGCGCTGGAGGAGGTTCGGGCCTTGATCGCCCGCGACCTGGATCCCGCCCTGCCCGCCATGAAGGCCGTCGGGGTGCGCGAGTTCGCGGCGCATCTGGCGGGTGAGACGACCTTGGCGGCGGCGGTCGAGGCGACACGTCAGGCGACGCGAAACTACGCCAAACGGCAGTTGACCTGGTTCCGGAACCAGACGCCGGATTGGTCGCGGATTTGACGCTCTGCATTCGAATCGTGGCAGCGCTGGGCTCAACAGCGAGGGGAATACCGATGTTCAGGCTGATGGCGAGCGGCGCGGCGGTTGCGGTCCTTTTGACCGGTTGCGCGACCATGCAGGAGCCGGCGCCGCAGGGCTGGACGGTTCAGCAGTCGTGGGTCAGCGCCCATGAGCGCTTCCTCGCCGGTCCCGAGCTTCAGGGCCGCGGCAGCGCCACGCGCGACGAAGCCATCGCCGCCGCCTATATGGCGACCCAGTTCGAAGGCTTCGGCCTGACCCCCGCGCCGGGCATGACCAGCTATCTGCAGACCGCGGGCGTGACGCGCATCACGCCGGGCGGCCATGCCGCTCTCAACGCCGGCGACGTCGCCGTGTCCGAGGGTGCGGGCCTGACCCTCTACTATTCAGGCGGCGGCGACGTCACAGGCCGGATCGGCGTCGCCGGCGCCGACCCGACGACCCTGCCCGCCTCTCCTGTCGCGCTCGTGCGCGACCTTGGCGCGACGTCGCTGGGTATCTGGCTCGGCGCGGCGCAGTCGAAAGGCGTCCGCCTGCTGGTGCTCCGCGAAACGGAGGCATTGATGCGGCGGGCCGGAGGCCGGACCCGAACCCCGGTCGCCCTGACCGAGGCCCCCGACGCCTCGCCGGCGATGGAGATCGTCATCCTGTCGCCCGAGACGTTCGACCGGCTGGCCGCCCTGGACGGGTCCGAAGCGACGCTTGACGTGGGGACTGTGACGCGGACCGAAACACACACGACCAACGCCATCGGCTTCCTGCAGGGGACAGACCCCGACGCGGGCGTGCTGTTGGTCACCGCCCACCTCGATCATCTCGGGGTTCGCCCGGACGGCGTGGTGATGCACGGAGCCAATGACGACGCCTCCGGGGTCGCCGCCGTGCTGGAACTGGCGCGCGCGATGGCCGCGGGCGACCGGCCGCGCCGCAGCATCATGTTCGTCGGCTACGGCAGCGAGGAGCTGGGCCTGCTGGGCTCACAATACTTCGCCGAGAACCCGCCGGTGCCGCTGAACCGGATCGTCGCCAATCTGGAGATCGAGATGATCGGCCAGCAGGATCCCAACATGCCGGCCGGGGTGATGATGATGACCGGCTTCGACCGCTCGAACTTCGGGTCCGAGCTCAAGGCCCGCGGCGCCCTGATCGCGCCGGATATCTACCCCGAGCAGCATTTCTTCGAACGTTCGGACAACTACCAGCTGGCCCTGCAGGGGATCGTCGCTCACACCGTCTCGGGCTGGGCGACCACGCCGAGCTACCACACGGCCGACGACACCATCGCCAACCTGAATCTGCCCTTCATGACGGCGGCGATCCAGTCTCTGGTCGCGCCGCTGCGCTGGCTCGCCGACAGCGACTTCCGGCCGCAGTGGACCGCAGAAGGCCGCCCCACGCGGGACTGAGAGGGGCGCGATCGGGGTACGCCCTGAGTTGACTGTAACCTTTGTCGCAGGTCACGCTTGGACGATCGGAGGTACGCCATGATCACTGCGATTGCTGTCGCCTTGCTGACCAGTCAGACACCGGTAGCGATGCCTCGTAACACCGACCGTGTCTCGGCTGATCGGCTCGTCTGCCGAAACGAGCCGCAGCCCGCCACCCGGATACCCAAGCGCGTCTGCATGACCGCTCTGGAATGGAGCGGTCTCCGGGAGGCCGTGGAACACAACCGCGCCCGCGTGCGTCCGATCATCGACAATCGCCGCCCCGGACGCGTTGGCGGCCGCTCCTAGCAGTCGGCCCCTTCTATTCCCGGGCAGCACAGACTATATTGGTCCTGTCCGGGTTCGCCCGGACTATGGCGATAAACGCGCTTGTAATAAGCGGACCGGACCCGGGTGCGATTCCCGGCGGCTCCACCATTCCTTCCCCGCGTTATCGGCGGAGCGAGCATGCCGTCCTGGCCCACCGTATCGGGCCATTTTCTAACTGCGAACGATAACTTCGCTGGAGAAGTCCGCCTCGCCGCGTAATGCGGTTCGGTTGATTTCGAACACTTAAGTCCTCAGGGATCAGTTCCTGGGGCGGGGCCGCCAGGGGGCCTGCCAACAGAACCCCTGGCACTTCTCCCGATCCGCGATCAGCCTGCGACAAAATACGGCGCTTTCACCACGTCGCCATCTTTCGCCGGCCCTCCCGCACAGCTATCAGTTCGCCCGAACCCTTGAGGCGACCCATGGCCGACGAAACACCTCCAGTCGACGAGATGCACTACGAGCAGCTTGCGCAGGACGCCCTGCGCGGCGTTGTGCGGTCGGCGCTGGAGCGCGCGGCCCTGCCCGAGGGCATCCCCGGCGCGCACCATTTCTATGTCACCTTCAAAACGCGGGCGCCCGGCGTCAGCGTGCCGCCCGACATCATGGCCAAATATCCTGACGAGATGACGGTCGTGCTCCAGCATCAGTACTGGGACCTGAAAGTCGAGCCGACGCGGTTCTCGGTGATGCTGAAATTCGGCGGCATGCCCAAGGTGCTGTCCATGCCCTATACGGCCGTGACCCGCTTCTACGACCCGTCCGTGCAGTTCCTGCTACAATTCGAGGCTCCGGCCACGGTCGACGAGATCGCCGCGGAAGTCGCCGCCGCCGAACCGCCCCGTACTGATCCGGTCGACACCGGCGACGACGGCCCCAAGGTCGTTTCGCTGGACCAGTTCCGCAAGAAGTAGCCTCTTCCCCTTCCCGCAACGTCGGATAACCTCGGGCTGTTCGGAGCCCGGGGGAAACGGTCATGGGACGGGTGTTTGTCATCGTACTGGCGATGTGGATCGCCCTCGCCTCGCCGGCCGCGGCCCAAGCCGGGCGAATTCCGTCCAGCCGGTTCGAAGGCTGGACCTCGGCGATTATCGCCGCCGACTGGCGAGACGGCCGCGGCCGCCCCATCGAGGCCTTTGACAATGCGCGCCGCGACCTGGTGAAGGGGTTTCTGGGCGCCGGCTTCCCCCGCGCGACCATGGTCGACTACAGCCTGAGGCCGGACGCGCCGACCCCGGCGACACCCCAGATCGTGCTGGACGGCCTGTATGATGCGGCGACGCGCGGAAGCGCCGGCTGTCTGCTGTATTTCACCTCGCACGGCGTGCCGACCGCCATGGTGTTCGGCGACGCCCCGCGCATGACGCCCGACATGATGGTCAACATCGTCCGCCGGGCGTGCGGCGCCCGGCCCACCGTGGTGATCGTCTCGGCCTGCTATTCCGGCATTTTCGTGAACACCCTGTCGGCGCCGAACCGGATGGTCCTCACGGCCGCGAGCCGTGAGCGTACGTCGTTCGGATGCGGCGCAGACGAGACCTATCCCTGGTTCGACGGCTGCGTAATCGAGGCCCTGCCGAGCGCGACCGACTTCCTGGCGCTGGCGGCGGGCGCCCGCGCCTGCGTGGCGCGCAAGGAGCAGGAACACGCGGTCGCCCTGCCGTCGGAGCCACAGCTGTTCGTCGGCTCCGAGATGCAACTGCGGCTGCCGACGCTGCGGTTCAACCGTCCGACCGGCTGAGGGGGCTGGCGCTTTCGATCCGGAACATATAAGGAACATCCATCATTCGAGGAGGAGGGTTCCATGCTGTCCGGAGGATGCCACTGCGGCGCTGTGCGCTATCAGATGCCCGAGGAAGTGGGGCATCACGCCCTGTGCCATTGCACCGACTGTCGCAAGGCCAGCGGCGCGCCCGTTGTCGCCTGGGCCCTCGCTCCGACCGACCAGATCACGATCACCGGCAACCCGCACGCCTATGCCTCTTCGGAAAACGGCCGGCGGTATTTCTGCGGCGCGTGCGGGACCGGCCTGTTCTACACCAATGAGGCCATCTTCCCCGGCATGACCGATGTGCAGAGCGCCACGCTGGACGCGCCGGACGCCCTGCCCCTGCAGGCCCAGATCCAGACGGCAGAGCGGATTGGCTGGATGGCCACGGCGCACGACCTGCCGGCGTTCGACCGTTATCCGGGACCGTCTGAGGGCTGACGCGGAAAGGCCCGGATGGTGATCCGTTCGCGCTCGCCCTCGCGGCGTTCGACCAGCAGGCGCGCGACCTGGGCGTCATCGTGGAACAGATAGCCCTTGATGGCGTCCAGCAGGGCCTTGGCGAGGTTGTCGAGGTCCATCCACGGCGGATCGCCGACGTGCTCCATCAGGATCTCGACGGTGTAGTCGCCGTATGAGGGCCGCGACGACCACTCCTTGCGCATGAACTCATAGACCAATGGCTTGTAGTATTTGGCCTGGGTGGTCAGGCCGTCGATGGTGATCTCGACGGCGTCGCCGACCTCGCGGGCGCGGACCTTTCCGATGCCAATCCAGCCAGCGGTCATTCAGCGTCCTCATCCGAGCGCCTTGTTCGCTCGCGGCCCCGTGCTACACCGCCGCGCATTCTCCCGCCACGCCTGACGAGCTTGCCCCATGACGAACCGCACCGAAACCGACACCTTCGGCCCCATCGAGGTCGCTTCCGACCGCTACTGGGGCGCACAGGCGCAACGGAGCCTCGGCAACTTCAGGATCGGCTGGGAGAAGCAGCCTCTGCCCATCGTGCGCGCGCTCGGCATCGTCAAACGCGCCGCGGCAGAAACCAATATGGCGCTGGGCAAGCTGGACCCGACGATCGGGAACACGATCGTCGCGGCGGCCAACGAGGTCATCGAGGGGAAGCTGAACGACCACTTCCCGCTGGTGGTCTGGCAGACCGGCTCGGGCACCCAGTCGAACATGAACACAAACGAGGTGATCTCGAACCGGGCCATCGAGATGCTGGGCGGCGAGATGGGCTCCAAGAAGCCGGTCCACCCCAACGACCACGTCAACATGAGCCAGTCGTCAAACGACACCTATCCGACGGCCATGCACGTCGCCTGCGCCGAACAGGTGGTCAACGATCTGCTGCCGGCGCTGAAGCATCTGCACGCGGCGCTGGACGCCAAGGCGAAGGCCTGGGCCCACATCATCAAGATCGGCCGCACCCACACCCAGGACGCGACGCCCCTGACGCTGGGTCAGGAGTTCGGCGGCTATGCGCAGCAGGTCGCCAACGGCATCGAGCGGATCGAACTGACCCTGCCGAAACTGATGGAGCTGGCCCAGGGCGGCACCGCCGTCGGCACCGGGCTGAACGCCCCGATCCGTTTCGCCGAACAGGTGGCCGAGCGGATCGCCGCCATCACCGGCCTGCCCTTCGTCACGGCGCCCAACAAGTTCGAGGCCCTGGCCGCCCACGACGCCATGGTGTTCAGCCACGGCGCGATCAACACGGTCGCCGCCAGCCTGTTCAAGATCGCCAACGACATCCGCTTCCTCGGTTCGGGCCCGCGTTCGGGCCTGGGCGAACTGGCCCTGCCGGAGAACGAGCCGGGTTCGTCGATCATGCCGGGCAAGGTCAACCCGACCCAGTGCGAGGCCCTGACCCAGGTCTGCGTGCAGGTGTTCGGCAACCATGCGGCCGTCACCTTCGCCGGGTCGCAGGGGCATTTCGAGCTGAACGTCTTCAACCCGGTGATGGCCTACAACTTCCTGCAGTCGGTGCGGCTGATGGCCGACGCCGCCATCAGCTTCACCGATAACTGCGTGGTCGGCATTGAGCCGCGCGAGGACAACATCAAGCGCGGCCTCGACAACTCGCTGATGCTGGTCACGGCCCTGAACGGCAAGCTGGGCTACGACGCCTGCGCCAAGATCGCCAAGACGGCGCACAAAAACGGCACCACACTGCGCGAGGAGGCCGTCGGCGGCGGCTATCTCACCGACGCCGAGTTCGACGAGGCGGTGCGGCCCGAGAAGATGATCTCGCCGGGGTGATCAGTCCGGCTTCCGTAAAATAACGCCGGCCTTCCTGCGAAGGCCGGCGTTTTCGATTCAGGGCTTTTCGCGGATCGTGCGGCCAATGGGCGCCAGCGCCAGCTTGGCCAGCTCCAGGTCCTTCAGCGCGAAGGGGATGCCGATGATCGAGATGAACTCGGCGATGGCGATGAGCAGGTGCGACAGGGCGATGTACCAGCCGGCGAAGAGGAACCAGACGACGTTCAGCACCAGACCGACGCCGCCCGTGCCGATGTCATGCTGGCCGGTGAACTCGTCGCGCCAGACGACCTCTCGGCCGAACGGCCAGAAGGAGTAGCTGGCGATTCGCCAGGCGGCGAAGGTCCACGGCAGGCCGACGATGGTCAGGGCCAGGATCGCGCCTCCGAACAACCACAGCAGGCCGGCGAGCCAGCCTCCGAAGATGAACCAAAGCACGTTCAGGATCAGGCGGATCAAGGCGGTCGTCTCCACGCGTCCCGAATCGGACGCCACCTCATAGATATGCAAAGGCCCCGTCGATATCAGCGGGGCCTTCGTGAATTCGCGGTAAGCCGGCGGCCTAGTGTTTCTCGGTCCAGCGCGCCTTCGCGTCGTCCTTCGTCACATTCAGATGGACGTGCTCGTCGACGTGGTCGACCCAGCTGACGGGGATCAGATGGTGTTTGAAGCCGCCGGCGAGATCGAGCTTGGCCAGTTCGATCTGGTCGCCGAGGACGTGATCGACGCGGCCGACGTGTTCTCCGTCCGAGCCCACGACTTCGAGGTGTTCCTTGATCTGAGAGACGTCTACCATGTGAAGCTCCTGTCCTGATGGCGTGGGAAATCAACGCCGTAAGGATCGCCGGGTTTCGTCAGCGGAGGTCATGATGGGTGAAATCGTCAACCTGAACCGGGTCCGGAAGGACCGGGCCAGGGCTGAGGCGAAGGTCGCCGCAAAGGCCAACCGCGCCAGTCACGGACAATCGAAGGCCGACCGTACGGCGGCCGAAAAGGAGCGCGAACGGGCGAACCGGCTTCTGGACGGATCAAAGCTGGAGGACTGAGCCATGGCCGATCCGCGTCAGGACCCGCGCGTCAAACACGGGCTGATCCCCATCCTGGTCGCCATGCGGGTCAAGGCCGAGCGCGAACGGCGCGAGGCTGAAGCGGTGAAGAAGGCGGCGACGCCGGCGAAGAAGAAGCGCGGATGGTTCGGCTAGGCCGCCTTGGGCGCGCGGATCAACAGCGCCTGGCCTGACAGCACCAGCAGCAGGCCGACGAGCGCCGTCCAGCCGAACTGCGCGCCCTCGAACAGCACCGACACCAGCATGGCGATCGGGGGCGTCAGGGCCGAGATATAGCTGGCCATGGCGTAGCCGATGGTCCGGGCGATGGTGAAGTACAGGCCGAAGGCGATCACCGAGCCGAAGATCGAAAGATAGAGCAACGAGCCGACGTAGGTGAAGGTCGGGTCGATGCGGAACTCAACGCCCGTCACGAGTCCGTAGAGCGCCAGCAGGCCGGTGCCATAGGCCATCGCCCAGGCGGTCGAGGGGATGGCCTCGGAGCCGCGGTTCTGGCCGCGCCAGGCGAAATAGTTGCCGAAGGCCGAGGCGGTTGTGGCGATGAAGGCCAGGCCGACGCCGAGGGCCGCCCGCCGGTCGAAGCCCGCGCTCAACACCTCGCCGCCCGACAGCACGGCGACGCCGAACAGGCCGAGGATGGCGCCGCCCCATGCCGCCGCTGCCGCCTTCTGGCCGGCGGCGATGCGGAACAGGACCAGATTGAGGAAGGTCAGGGAGGCGAAGGTGACCGCGACGATGGCCGAGGCCACATGCCCCTCGCTGGCGTAGGTGAAGCTGTAGCTGATCGAGAAGGCGAATGCCCCCTGCCCCAGCGCGGCCAGATGCTGGGCCCGGGTGAGGCGCAGGTTCTGGCGGAAGATCAGGCAGCCGAGGAACAGCAGGGCCGAGGCCAGACCGAACCGCCAGACGATCGAGGCCAGCGGCGGCACCGTCCCCAGCTGCAGGGTGATGGCGTACCAGGTCGTGCCCCAGATCATGGCGCAGATGATCACGCCTCCTACGCCCAGAAGCGTGGCGCGGGACAGGGGCGGGCGACCGGCGGGGGCGGCTTCAGTCGGGGAGGACATGGTTCGCAGATGAACCGCGTCGGGACGGGGCGCAAGCCGGGTTATCGCGGCCCGACATAAGGGAGACTTATGATCCCCGGACGCCGCCCGTCAGGCGCGAAGTTTCAGCCCCGCGCGCACCTCCTGGGGCACGGCGTCATAGACCGTTGCGGGCCGGATGTTCAGCTGCTCGCGCACCTGTTCCAGCGGCTGCTCGAACAGGGCCTCATAATCGAGCCCGGGCAGCCAGCGCGCGGCCTTGCCGTTGCGATAGGCCTGCCAGACCGCGCGCCGCGCAGGCACGGTGCGGACCTCGCGCTGGATTTCCCGGGCCGCGCCCCAACCAATGAAGGCGAAGCCGAGGTTGCGGGTCTGGCCGTAAGAGAAGGACACCACGCAGGCCTCGCCCAGAGCGTCGGTGCCGTACCCGGTCAGCACGTGCCAGATGTCATGGACGTCTCGCAGGCGGCGCGAATACCAGATGACAGGGTGTGGCGCGTCGACCAGCGGCGCGACCTTGCGAGCCTCATCGGCCAGACCCTCGGCGGTGAAGCCGCGGGCTTCCCGAAAGGCCCGGTAGGCCCCGCCGACCGAACCGGCCGGGAACTGCGCCAGCCAGACGGGATCGTCGAGCTTGTGCGCCAGTTCCTCGCGCAGGAAGGCCTGCCGACCGCCTTCCATCGTGGCGAGCATCCGGTTGTAGCCGCGGGCGATCGAGCCGCCCGACAGCGCGCGCATGATCTCGAAGACCTGGGCGGTGTCCTCCTTGTTCCGGACAAGGCGCCGGAAGGCGCGGAGCGCCGTGATCGGCTCGAGCTTCGGGGGATCGAAACGGCTGGAGGTCTGGAAGTCGGCGGTGGCGGTCATGGCGGATCCTGTCCCTGGCATGATCATACCGCGATCCTTCCAGCAGGTGAACGTCGTTCACGTCGCATCCCGCGCGGCCGTGTGCCAAGGTTCCGGCATGCTAAAGAAGCGCTCCATCTCCCTGTCCGGCCACGCCACCTCCGTGGCGCTGGAGCCCGCATTCTGGGCCGTGCTGGATGAGGTCGCGGTCGCGTCAGGGCTCTCGCAGGCCGGGCTGATGAAGCGGATCGACGAAAGGCGCGGGCGCACCCCCCTCGCCTCGGCCTGCCGGTTGCTGGCCCTCGCCTGGGCCGGCGGCGACCGGTCTTTCGCCGAACAGGGATCGGCGGATTGACAGCAGCCAAGGTTGGCGCATCCTCCGAAGCGGAGAGCGTCCCATGGCCAATGAAAAACTCATCCCTGCGCTGGTGTTCGGCGGGCTGATCGCCGCTGGATTGGTCGGGAGCGGCGCCCTGATCGGGCAAGGGGTGGTCAACGCCCGCGTCGGGGACCGCTCTGTCAGCGTCCGCGGCCTGGCCGAGCGCAATGTGAAGGCCGATCTGGCCGTCCTGCCGCTGCGCTTCACCGCGTCGGGCGATGTGCTGTCAGACGTTCAGGCCCGGGTGGATGGCGATCTGGCCATCGTGCGCAGCTTCCTGACCGCGCAGGGCTATCCCGCCAATGCAGTGTCGCTGGGACGGCTGGAAGTGGCGGACACCCAGTCCCGCGAATACGCCAACCAGAACGGCGGCCCGCGCTTCATCCTGGCCCAGACCGTCATCGTCCGCACGACCGACGTGGACCGCGTTCAGGCCACGACCCGCGCCCTCAACGACCTCGTGCGGCAAGGCGTGGTCCTGCAGGACTTCACCGGCCCCACCTATGTTTTCACCAAGCTCAACGCCGTCCGGCCGGCCATGATCGCCGAGGCGACGGCCGCCGCCCGGACCGGCGCCGAGCGGTTCGCGCAGGATTCCGGCGCGCCGCTCGGTCCGATACGTCAGGCGACGCAGGGGTCGTTCGAAATCCTCGCGCGCGACGAGATCGGCGACGAGAGCCAGTCCCCGGACAAGAAGGTCCGGGTCGTGACCACCATCAGCTATCGCCTGCGCTGACGATCAGGCCTGCGGCTCGGGCGACGGAGTCGGCACCGACGGCGGCTCGACCGACGGCACATCGGGCAGGTCCGGCATCTTCGGGGCGTCGGGCATGGTCGGACGCGGCAGGTCGACGTCGATGTCGACATTGGTGTCCTTGGCTCCGCCCATACCGCCGCCGTTCGTGAAGACCACGAAGGCGATGATCAGCACCACCACGACCAGACCGCCGACCAGAAGGCCGATCCAGCTGCCGCCGCCACTGCGGGCCGGCGGGTTGTTGATGGTGGTATGATGGACCTCGGTCCGCGGCGTCGGCTCGACGGGCGGGGGAATGTTGGGGTCTGTCATGGCTCAGTTCGTGCTCGGAACGGCCGGAGCCGAGACTTCGGGCAGATTGACGTCGACGTTGACTTCCTTGGTGTCGGGCGCGCCGCCCCGTGCGAAGACGAAATACGCAACGATCGCCAGAACCACGACGATGGCGCCGACGATGAAGGCGAGGCCCGTGTTGCCGCCGCCGCTGCCGGTGTTGTTGATGTTGTCGGCCATGGAAGACCCCTTCCCTGATTGTGGATGCTGCCGGAACGACGGTCACGCTTGACGGTTCCGCGAGGTCAGGCGCACGCAGCCGCTGACAGATGGCTTCGTGCCCCTTATGTTCCGCCGATGAGTCTGCCTGAAGTCCCCGCTCCACGTATTTCCGACCTCGCCCGCTCGCGCGGCCCAAACGGCGTGGAGGCGGCGCCGGCCAACTATCTGGCCGGCCTGAACCCCGAACAGCGCGAGGCGGTGGAAACTGTCGACGGCCCCGTACTGGTGCTGGCGGGCGCGGGCACGGGCAAGACGCGGGTGCTGACCACCCGGCTGGCGCACATCCTGGCCACGGGCCGCGCCCGGCCGTGGGAGCTTCTGGTCGTCACCTTCACCAACAAGGCCGCGCGCGAGATGCGCGAGCGGATCACCCATCTGATCGGCCCATCGGCCGAAGGGCTGCGCTGGCTGGGCACCTTCCACAGCGTCGCCGCCCAGATCCTGCGCCGGCACGCCGAACTTGTCGGGCTGAAGTCGACCTTCACCATCCTCGACACCGACGATCAGGAGCGGGTCTGCAAACAGCTGCTGGAGGCCGCCAACCTCGACACCAAGCGCTGGACGCCGCGTTCGCTGAGCGGCCTGATCGACCACTGGAAGAACCGCGGGCCTATCAGGCGCGGTTGGTCAGTCTGAACGCCTGCGACTTCGGCGACCTGCTGCTGCATAACCTTACCATCCTGTCGCAGCATGCGGATATCGCTGACGAATATCGCCGTCGCTTCCGCTACATCTTGGTCGACGAATATCAGGACACCAACGTCGCCCAGTATCTGTGGCTGCGGCTGCTGACCTCCTCGACCGGGAACGTCTGCTGCGTGGGCGACGACGATCAATCCATCTACGGCTGGCGCGGCGCCGAGGTGGACAACATCCTGCGCTTCGAACGCGACTTCCCCGGAGCCAAGGTCGTAAGACTGGAGCGTAACTATCGCTCTACGCAGCATATTCTCGGGGCGGCGTCGGGTCTGATCGCCTCCAACCGCGACCGTTTGGGCAAGACGCTCTGGACCGAGGATCTGAGCGGCGAGAAGGTCCGGGTGCGCGGCGTCTGGGACGGCGAGGCCGAGGCCCGGCTGATCGCCGACGAGATCGAGACCGCCCGCCGGTCCGGTGTCGCCTACAAGGACATGGCCGTTCTGGTCCGCGCCTCGTTCCAGATGCGGGCGTTCGAGGAGCGGTTCGTCCTGCTGGCCGTCCCCTACACCGTCATCGGCGGCCCGCGCTTCTTCGAACGGGCCGAGATCCGCGACGCCCACGCCTATCTGCGGCTGATCCTCTCCGAGGGCGACGACCTGGCCTTCGAGCGGATCGTCAACGTGCCCAAGCGCGGCATCGGCGACACCAGCGTGCAGAAGGTGCTGCAGATCGCCCGCCTGTCCGGCGTCTCGGCCATGAGCGCCGTGCGCGACCTGATCACCTCGGACGAACTTCAGGCGCGGACCCGCACCGCCCTGTCCAACTTCGTGCGCGACATCGACCGCTGGCGCGCTCTGGCCCAGACCACGACGCATTGGGAGCTGACCGAGGCCGTGCTCGAGGAGAGCGGCTACACCGATATGCAGAAGGCCGACCGCGCCACCGGTCAGACGCGACTGGATAACCTCAAGGAGCTGACGCAGTCGATGCAGCAGTTCGAGACCCTGACCGCCTATCTGGAGCACGTCTCGCTGGTCATGGATCTCGATCGCGGCGGTTCGGACGACGCCGTCCAGATCATGACCCTGCACGGCGCCAAGGGGCTCGAGTTCCCGCTGGTCTTCCTGCCGGGCTGGGAGGAAGGGGTCTTCCCCAGCCAGCGCAGCATCGACGAGAAGGGTGAAAAGGGCCTCGAGGAGGAACGCCGCCTCGCCTATGTCGGCGTGACCCGGGCCAAGTCGGATGCGCGCATCTCGTTCGCCGCCAACCGGCTGGTCTACGGCCGCTGGACCTCACAACTGCCCAGCCGCTTCGTCGACGAACTGCCCATCGCCCACGTCGAGGCCGAGAGCGACACCGGCTACTACGGCGTCACGCCCGGCATGAAGGACGCCAAGAGCCGCTGGGACGACATGCCGACGTTCGGCTCGGGCTATTCCTCGCCGGGCTGGAAACGGGCCCAGTCCTTTACCGCGGGCCGTTCACCGGATGCGCGCCCTGCCCGCCACGCCCTGATCGAGGGTGACGGCCGGCTGGTCGCCACAGCGGACCCGAAGGCGGGCTCCAACTGGTCGAAGGGCGAGCGCGTCTTCCACCAGAAATTCGGCTACGGCCTGATCACCGGCATCGAGGGCAACAAGCTGCTGGTCGAGTTCGAGAAGGCCGGCGAGAAGAAGGTGATCGACAGCTTCGTGGAGAAGGCCTGAGCCGACACGTCAGTGGCCGACTTCGGTGTCCACCGGCGACCGGTGTCTGACCAAGGTCTCCCAGGCGCCCACGCCGACCAGCACCGCAGTGGCGCAGATGGCAAGCCCGAGCGGCGTCAGCACCGGCACCGCAAAGGTAAGCGCACCGAGCGCCGCGATCCCGCTGAGCCGTGACGGCGACCACAGGCCGAACGCCGCCAGCTTGAACACCTGAGCCCCGATCAGGAACAGCATCGGCCCGCCGATCAGGACCGCAGCCATGGGAAAGTCAATGACGCCGCCCGGATGGCTGAGAGACATCTCGTCCCCCACCGCGGTTACGACGATGCCGGCGACGACGAGGATCGGCGCATAGGTGTAGGCGCGTCGGGCGACGCGGCCCGTGTCGCTGGAGTGCTCGATAACCGCCGATGCGGCGTCATGGGCCTTGCTGAACCATATCCACCACATGGCGAGAGTTCCGACGAAGGCCGCAGCGAACGCGCCCACGACCGAAGGCGTCCAGTCCAGTCCGGCGAACGTTGCGCCGGTCACCAGAATGGATTCGCCCAGGCAGATGATGATGAAGAGGCCGACGCGCTCCGCCAGATGGGCGCCCTCGACCTCCCAATCGGCCGTATGCGAGCGGCCCAGCCCGGGCACCCAGAAATAACAGGCGGGCGCCGCGAACGCGATGAGCACCGCGACCAGCCACAGGGCCAGACGAGCCTGCCCCTCGAGAAATCCGCCTGCGATCCAGAGAACGCCGCCGCCGATGGCCCAGAGACTGATGCGCTGGAAGTTGGGGCGAAGCACCTCGTGCGCCCGCACCGCCCACAGTGTGAACAGGCTGCGCCCGACCTGCAGCGCCGCGAATGCGCAGGCGAAGATCAGACCTTTCTCGCCGAACGCCTCCGGCAGCGAGGTCGACATGACCAGTCCCGCGCCCATCAGAAGGAACAGCAGGGCGCGGACCGGCGCATGATCCGGATCGAGCCAGTTGGTGATCCAGCTGGTGTCGATCCAGGCCCACCACAGGGCGCCCAGCAGGATGGTCGCCTGCAGCACGCCGATCCACGTCAGATGGGCCAGCAAGCTATGCGAAAGCTGGGTGATGGCGAAGACGAAGACCAGGTCGAAGAACAGTTCGACGAAGCCGACCCGGGCGTGGGCCCCGTCCCGGGTCCTCAGAAGATCGCCCGCCATCCGATTCCAACCCTTCGTTAAGCCTGAGGCCTGACCCTGCATGGGTGCATGAGTCCCGTCCAGAAGCGGTCCTGACCGAACCGGTTCCCAGCCTGTGGGAACGGGCGATCTCGATCGGGATCATCGCCATGCTGACCGGCGCCCTGATCGGACCCGTCTTCGCGCCCCTGCAGGAAGAGACGCCGGTGCTGCGGCTGGTCTGGCTGCCGGCCTATGCGGCCATCTTCGGCATGGCGGCGTACCGGATCGACCGGCTGTGGCGCGCCTGGCCGGCGGCGCTGGCCATGGTCGCGGTTGTCGGCCTGGCCTTCGCCTCGAAATACTGGTCGATCGACTATGGCGTGACGAGCCGCCGGGTCATCGCTCTCGCCATCAGTTGCGTCTTCGCCCTGTATCTCGGCGCGGTGTTCCGCGGGCCGCACCTGCCGCGCCTGCTGATGCACGCCGCCCTGCTGATGGCGGTGGGCAGTCTGGTGATGGTCTTCGCCTTCCCCTCCATCGGCGTCCACCAGTACGACAACGCCGGCCTGTGGCGCGGCCTCTGGTACGAGAAGAACCAGATGGGGGCCGTCATGGTGATCGGCGCCACCGCCTCGGCCGCCTGCCTCGCCTCGCCGGACCCGCGTCGCCTGCTGCCCGCCATCGCCCTGGGCCTTGCGTCGATCCTCGTGCTGGCCACCCAGTCCAAGACCTCGTTGCTGTGCCTGATCGTCGGCCTCGGCCTCGTCGGCGCCTTCTGGTCGATGAAGCGCGGCGGCCCGGCCTTCAGCGTCGCGGCTATCTGGATCCTGATGGTGTTGGCCGGGCTCGGCATCTGGACGTGGGAAACCCACTCGGTCGCCGTGCTCGAGGCGCTCGGCAAGGATCCGTCCCTGACCGGCCGGACCGAGATCTGGGACAGTCTGATGCGCAAGGTCGCCGACCGTCCGTGGACGGGCTACGGCTACGGCGCCTTCTGGGGCCGGGCGGGCGAATCCATCCCCGCCGACTGGGTGCGCAAGGAGACCGGCTGGAGCGTCCCGAGCGCCCACAACGGCTGGATCGACCTGCTGGTGCAGCTGGGTTGGCCGGGCGCGGTGCTGGTCGGCGTTCTGATGGCGACCACGGGCCTGATTACAGTCCTCCGGTCCATGGGATCCGGCGCACGCGAAGGCTGGTGGGCGCTGGGATTCCTCGCCGCCTTCTTCGTTCTGAGCCTGTCGGAGAGCATTCTGGTGCAGCACCAGAGCCTGCCCTGGGTGCTGTTCCTGGCGGTCCTGACCCGCGCCGTCCTGCCGTCTCCCGCCCCGGTCGCCGTTCCGCTTGTGGAGAAGCGCCGCGGGGCCTACCAGACCCCCTCCCGAATCGCCGCACAGTATCCGCATGGGCCAGTCCGCCGACCTCCTTTCGCTGTTCGATGAAGAGCCGACGCAACCGCGTCCCGCCGATCTCGTCGCCACGCCTGAACCCGCGCCCGAGCCGGCGCTGACGCAGCAGGCCGCCGCGCCGAAGCCGGCCGCCGAGCCCGTCCGGGCGCCCTCGCCCGCTGAGCCTTCAAGCCCGCCGGTCGCCGGAAATTATTCCGCCTCGTCGATCGAGGTGCTGGAAGGGCTGGAACCCGTCCGCAAACGCCCCGGCATGTACATCGGCGGCACCGATGAGCGGGCGCTGCACCACCTGTTCGCCGAAGTTCTCGACAACGCCATGGACGAGGCCGTGGCCCGCCACGCCCGGCTGATCACCGTCGATCTCGACGCCGAGGGCTGGCTGTCCGTCCGCGACGACGGCCGCGGCATCCCCGTCGACCCGCACCCGAAGCATCCGGGCAAGTCGGCGCTGGAAGTGGTCATGACCGTCCTCCACTCGGGCGGCAAGTTCTCGGGCAAGGCCTATGAAACCTCAGGCGGTTTGCACGGCGTCGGCGTCAGCGTCGTCAACGCCCTGAGCGAACAGCTGGACGTCACCGTCTGGCGCGACGGCCATGAGTGGAAGCAGTCGTTCAGCCGCGGCCTGCCGCTCGGCTCCATCGTGCAGGGTCAGCCATCGAAGAAGAAGGGCACCCTGATCCGGTTCAAACCGGACGAGGAAATCTTCGGCGTCGGTGCGGCCTTCAAGCCCGCCCGCCTGTTCCGCATGGCCCGGTCCAAGGCCTATCTGTTCCGCGGCGTCGAGATCCGCTGGACCTGCGCCGCCGAGCGGATCACCGACCACACGCCGACCGAGGCCGTCTTCCACTTCCCCAACGGTCTGGCCGACGCCCTGGCCGAGCGGATCGGCACGCTGGAGACTGTCACCCCGACCTTCGCCGGCCGCGTCGAGCGCAAGGGCGAGGCCGGAGCCGTCGAATGGGCCGTGACCTGGTCCCCGATCGGCTTCGGCGAGGCCGACGGCTTCGTCTCCTCCTACTGCAACACCGTCTCCACGCCCGACGGCGGCACCCACGAGGCCGGCTTCCGCGCCGCGCTGGTGAAGGGTCTCAAAGCCTATGGCGAACTGACCAACGAGAAGCGCGCCAACCTGATCACGGCCGAGGACGTCATCGCCAACGCCGGCGCGATGATTTCCGTCTTCATCCGCAATCCCGAGTTCCAGGGCCAGACCAAGGACCGCCTCTCCTCCCCCGACGCCCAGCGTCTGGTCGAGCAGTTGATGCGCGACCCGCTCGACCATTGGCTGACTGAAAGTCCCAAGCAAGCCAACACCTTGCTGGGCTTTGTTATCGAACGGGCCGAGGATCGTCTGAAGCGGCGCAAAGATAAGGAAGTCCAGCGCGCCCAGGCCACGCGCAAGCTGCGCCTGCCCGGCAAGCTGTCGGATTGCTCGCGCCAGTCGGCCAACGGGACCGAACTGTTCATTGTCGAGGGCGACTCAGCCGGCGGCTCGGCCAAACAGGCGCGCGACCGCACCACCCAGGCCATCCTGCCCCTGCGCGGCAAGATCCTGAACGTCGCCTCGGCCACGGCCGACAAGCTGCGCGCCAATATCGAACTGTCGGATCTGGCGCTGGCGCTGGGCGTCCAGCCCGGCAGCCGGTTCAACATCGACGACCTGCGCTACGAGCGGATCGTCATCATGACCGACGCCGACGTGGACGGGGCCCACATCGCCGCTCTGCTGATCACCTTCTTCTACCGCTCCATGCCCGAGACGATCCGTCAGGGTCGGGTCTATATGGCCCTGCCCCCGCTCTACCGGATCAGCGCCGGGCCGCTGTCCGAATACGCGCGCGACGACGCGCACCGCGACGAGCTTCTGGCCACCGTGTTCAAGGGGAAGAAGACCGAGATCGGCCGGTTCAAGGGTCTGGGCGAGATGATGGCCTCCCAGCTCAAGGAGACCACCATGGACCCGAAGAAGCGCACCCTCGCGCGGGTCACGGTGCCGGAGTCCGAGGACGAGATCGAGGATCTGGTCGAGCGCCTGATGGGTCGCAAGCCCGAGGCGCGCTTCCAGTTCATCCAGGAAAACGCGCGCTTCGCTGTGGCTGATCTGGACGTCTAGCTCAGGGGCAGGTCGTCGGCGCGCCGTAGCGGGTGACCTGGCCATGGGCGGCGTCGCCCATAAGGTGCAGCATCGTCATGCGGTCGTATTCGCACTCGGGCATGTCGGCCGCCTCTGCATAACCCAGCGCGCGCGCGATCAGCGGAATGGTGTTGCTGTGGCCGACCACCAGCACGACCGCGTCGTCCGGCAGGGCGCGAACGCGTTCGGCGATCGACGCCACGTGTGCCGCCGCGCCGCCGTCGAAGCCGACCGGCTCGATCGTCACCGAATGGAGGGCCGCTGTCGGCTCGGCCGTCAGACGGGTCCGTTGCAGCGGGCTGGTGAAGATATGGCCGGGATGAGCGTCGGCCATCGCGAGCATCAGCGCACCCGCCCGGGCCTGTCCGGCTTCGGACAGCACGGGATCGGCGCTGGCGTCGGCCTTCTCGGCGTGACGCACGAGATAGACCGTCTGGGCCATGGCGGAGGTGGCGGCGAGCAGCGAGACGGCGGCTGCGAGCAGAAGGCGTTTCATCATCTCAAATCCCCGATTTCGTTCGAGATTGACCGCGCCGCGACCGCCTGTCGAGAGGCAGGTCTCAGTGGGCCTTCAGTTCACCGGGCTGGGCGAAGGCCGTCTCGCCGCTGACCTCGGCATAGACCGAGCTGAGATCCTCGAAGACCCGGTTCCAGGCGAAGCGTTCGACCGTCCGCACCCGGGCGGCCGCGCCGATGGCCTCGATGTCGCGTGCGAACAGCGCCTCGACGGCGGCGGCGTACTGGATCGGATTGGCGCTCTTCGCCAGCTGGCCCACGGTGTCGTCGACGGTTTCCTTGACCCCGCCGGCGTTGACCCCGACGACGGGTCGGCCGCAAGCCATGGCCTCGAGCACGATCAGGCCGAACGGTTCCTTGTCGTTGGCGTGAACGAAGGCGTCACAGGAGGCGATGATCTTGGCCACCGCCTTGGGGTTGGCTTCGTATGGCAGGGAGATGACCCGCTCTTCCGCCGGCATGCCCGCGCCCGCGCCCACGAGGACGAGATAGTAGGGATCACCCAGCTTCTGGACCGCCTCGATCAGGACATCGATGTTCTTTTCCCGGGCGGGACGGCCGGCGAAGCACAACAACCGCGCCGACGCGGGCAGGCCCAGCTTCTTCAGCAGCCAGTCGCGATCGCCGCGGTCGGGGCGGAAGGTGTCGATTTCCACGCCCAGCGGCCGGATGACGATATTGCCCACGCCGGCCTCCTCCAGACGACGGGCGATGAACCGGCTTGGCGAAACCACCTTGTCGAACTGGCCGAACAGCCGGGCCCAGCGCTTCTCGACGGGCTTCTTGGCCCATTCGCCGAAATGGAGGGCGGCGAGGCCCGCGGGATCGGAGTGGCAGAAGCCGACGACGGGGCAGCCCGCCCGTTGACCGGCCTCAAGCGCGCCCTGCCCCGGCGTATAGGGATCGCCGGCCTCGATGATCGACGGGTTCAGCGACGCCACCCAGGCGCCCCAGCGCCGCACCGAGGTCGGCCAGCGATAGCCGTCGCCGAATGGCAGCTTGGTGGCGTGCAACTGGACGATGCCGTCGTCGCCCGCCTTGTGGTGCGCGCCCGGCACGACCAGCGAGTGGGTCACGCCCGGACGGTTGGCCTCAAGCCAGGCCTTCTTGGACAGCAGATAGCGCTTCACCCCGCCTGAGCGGGGCGCGTACAGCATGGTGGTGTCGACCAGACGCGGCCGGCCGTCTTCTCCCGCGGCCTTGGTGGCGGCCAGGGTCTCGGAGACTTCCTCGTCCCAGCCGGGGATCAGGCGCAGTTCGCCTTCCTGCACCTCCAGCCCGGCCAGACTCACCAGTTCGCGTTCCGCCTCGCTGATGCTGGCGGCGCCGCGCGCGATCCGTTTCTGGATGCGGCGGGCCTTGCGAACCTTCGACATATGCGACTTGACCATCCGCCGCCCGTAGCGCCGCTGGCAGCCAAGCTCAAGCGTCGTCCGCTTGCGGAGGGTCCTCGGACGGCGTGACCCCCCGGCGATGCAGGGCTTCGCGCAGGAGGGTTTCGAGCTGGGCGTTGACCGAGCGCAGCTCGGCGGCGGCCAATCGCTCGACCGCCGCCATCACGCCCGGGGACGCGCGCATCAGGAAAGGCTTACGCGGACGCGCCATGAATCAACCGTACAGGGTTCCGGTGTTTACGACCGGCTGGGCCTCCCGGTCGGCGCAGAGGACGACCAGCAGGTTGGACACCATGGCCGCCTTGCGGTCCTCGTCCAGTTCGACCACGCCGCGCTCGTTGAGATCGGCCAGGGCGTTCTCGACCATGCCGACCGCGCCGCGGACGATCAGGCGGCGGGCGGACAGGACCGCCTCGGCCTGCTGACGCTTCAGCATGGCTCCGGCGATCTCGGGGGCATAGGCCAGGTGAGCCAGGCGGGCTTCGTCGATAGCTACGCCCGCGACGCTGACCCGGCCGACCAGTTCGTCTCGCAGGCGGCCGGCGACGTCCTCGGCGTCGGCGCGCAGGGTCATTTCCGGCTCGTCCGTCTCATCGCCGTGGTCGTAGGCGTAGTGCGAGGCGATGTCGCGCAGGGCCGTATCGACCTGGATGTTCACAAACGCCTGATAATCATCGACATCGAACAGGGCCATGGCCGAGTCCTCGACGCGCCATACGACGTTGGCCGCGATCTCGATCGGGCTGCCGCGTTTGTCGTTCACCTTCAGCTTGTCCGAGGTCAGGTTGCGGACGCGCAGGCTGACTTTTTTCCGGCTGTACCACGGCAGAACCCAACGCAGACCGGTCTTGCGGTCCGTGCCGCGATAGTCACCGAACAGCAGGATCGCCATCCCCTCGTTCGGTTGCAGCGAGTAGAGACCGCAAAGCAGCAGCAGGCCCAGAACCGCGGCGGTGATGCCGGCCACGACCCGCAGGGCGGTGTCCGGATCCTGCGCGATACTCACCGGGCCGAGAATCAGCAGCGCCAGGCCGATCAGAAGCACGATCACGCCATTGGCGGTCTTCGCGGGACGTTCGACGGATCTCGAATGGGTGGTTGCGGTCATGGGAGCCCTCCTCAAGCAATATGAAAGTGATATCACTTTGATGCCACATTAGGCAATAGCCCCGCTTGATGTGTGGCCTCGAATACCGGCTTCGGCCTTGCATTCGCCTCAAATTCGAGAAACTTGAGGCAGGCTGGCGTGGTCCCTGTTAGAGGATCGCCCGCGTCTCTGGCGTATCGTCCACAGGGGTTTCTACCGAATGCGTATTCTACTCGCGACCGCGGTTGCGATCGCTCCCGTGATTTCGACCGCCCGCACCACGGCGATCACGACGTCGAACCCGGCCGGCGCCGGGCCTGATGACATTCGCATCGCCAGCGGCGGCGCGATCAACGTTTCCTCCGGCGCGGCCGTCACTGTCGACGCCAGCGAAAACCTTACCGTGGATGCGAGCGGCGCGATCAGCATGACCGCGGCCGCCGACGGCGCGACCGGCGTGCTGGTCAACCCGGGCCTGACCTCAACCCTGACGATCAACGGCTCCATCAATGTGGTCGACAGCATCGGCGCCTACCCCGACACCGACAATGACGGCGACCTGGATGGCCCGTGGGCGACAGGGACCGGCCGTTACGGCGTCCGCTACGCGGCAGGCGCGCCCGTAACCGGCGACCTGATCATCGGTTCAGCCGGCGTCATCAGCGTCGATGGCAACAACTCCTACGGCATCTCGATTGAATCGGGCCTGAACGGAAAACTGCAGAGCCAGGGCGCGGTCCGGGTGTTCGGCGACAATTCCATCGCGATCCGCACCCAGGGGACCATCACCGGTCCGGTCACACTGATCGGCGCCGTCAGCGCACGCGGCGCCAACGCATCTGCGGTCTCCATCGGCGGCAACGTCGGCGGGCGTCTCTCGCTGCAGGGCGAAATCAGCGCCTCGGGCTACCGCTACACATCGCTCGGCAGCGACGCTTTCGAAGGTCGACTCGACGCCGAGGACAAGTTGCAGGGCGGACCCGCGGTGATCGTGGCCGCCAATGTAGCCGGCGGCGTGGTCGTCGATCGCCCTCCCGTCGACGCGGACACCGCGAATGCGGACGAGGACGCCGACGGGATTCCGGACGCCAACGAATCCACGGGCGCGATCACCAGCTTTGGCGCCGCTCCGGCCATCGCGATCGGCTCGGCGACGAGTTCGATCTCGCTCGGCGCCGCAGGCACGGGCGCCAGCGCCTATGGTTTCATCAACCGCGGAACGATCGGCGGCCAGGGCGTTTATTCCGGCGTCAACGCCAACGGCGTCCTGTTCGGCGGCAATGCCGGACAGACGGTGACGGTGGCGGGGGGCGTCCGCAACGAGGGAACCGTGTCGGCCCTTGCCCGGGACGCGAACGCTACGGCGATCGGGATCGGGGCCGGAACCACGGCTCCCGAGATCTTCAACTCCGGCAACATCACGGGCGCCGTCTCCAGCGAACTGGCCGGGACTTCGGCCACCGCGATCCGGATCGACGCCGGCGCCACGGTCAACAGCCTGGTCAACAACAACTCGATCCTGGCCTCGGCCGGGGGCGGCGCGGCGACGGTCACCGGCATTCTTGATCTCAGCGGCACTCTGACCTCGATCACCAACACCCGGTCGCTCCAGGCGACGCTCAGCGCGAATGACGACGGCGACCCGATCACGGGCACCACGACCGCCATTGACGTCAGCGCCAACACGACCGGCGTCACCCTCCTGCAGAACGGTGTGGCCGCCACGCCGACGGCGGCCAATCCCGACACGGACGGCGACGGCGTGCCGAACGAGAACGAACCCCGGATCATCGGGGCCATCAAGCTGGGCTCCGGCGCTGATACCGTCGACATCCGCAACGGCGACGTTCTGGGCGACATCAGCTTCGGCGCCGGCGCTGACCGTCTGGCTATCACGGGCGGCGCGTCCGTTCGCGGAGCCCTGTCTGACAGCGGCGGCGATCTGACCATCGACGTGACGAACGGCACGCTCGATGCGCGCCAGACCTCGCGGATGAATATCACCAGCCTGAACGTTGGCGGTGACGGCAATCTGATCGTTACCCTGGATCCGGCCAACAACGCCGGCGGCGGCTTCAATGTTTCCGGCACGGCGACGCTGGCCAACGGCGCAGGTCTCGGCGTGCGCTTCGCATCACTGCTCACGACGCCGAGCCGGTTCACGCTGATCGACGCCGCGACGCTGAACTTCGGCGCCATCGACCTGGACTCGATCGAAACCAACTCCCCCTACCTCTTCAAGGTCGACGCGGGAGCCAACGTCCCGGCCGGCGAGGTCTTCGTCGACGTCCGCCAGAGGACCGCCGAGGAAGCCGAACTGATCCCGGTCGAAGCCGAGATGTACGACGCCTTCTACACCTCGCTCGGCGACCCCGACGCGGTGGAAATGCGCAACGCCTTCCTGGCCCAGAACGACCGCGAAGGCTTCATCAACCTGTACGAACAGCTCCTGCCCGAACACTCGGGCGGTCCGCTGCTGTCGCTGGCGTCGGGCGTCGACGCCGTGACGCGCGCCCTGACGGGCCGCAACGCCTCGGCCGCGCCGGGCGAGACCAGCGCCTGGGTGCAGGAGATCACCTTCTACGCCGACAAGGACAAGACCGACACCTACGGCTTCCGCTCGGAAGGCTTCGGCGTCGCCGGCGGCGTCGAGCGCGGCACCGGCTTCGGCAATATCGGCATCACGGCGGCCTTCACGTCCTCGGACCTCGAAGACCCCGAGGCCGAGGCAGAGGAAGTGCTGTCGGCCAACCTGTTCGAACTGGGCCTCTACTGGCGCGCCCAGGGTCAGTACTGGACGACCTGGGCTCGCGCTGCGGCCGGCTATGCGACCTTCAACTCGGAACGCCGGTTCGTCGGCGGCGGTCAGAACCTGACCAACACGTCTGACTGGAGCGGCTTCAGCCTGGCCGCGGCCGGGGGCGCCTCGTACGAGCGCACCTACGGACGCTTCAACATCCGCCCCGAAGTCTACGCCGAGTATTTCGGCCTGAGCGAGGACGGCCACGTCGAAGAAGGCGGGGGCGACGGCTTCGATCTGGAGATCGACGACCGCGAAGGTCACCTGTTCTCCGCCACCGCCGCGATCAACATCGGCATGGCGATGGGCGAGAACAGCTGGATGCGTCCCGAGCTGCGCGTCGGCTGGCGCCAGAACATCTCGGTCGATCCGGGCGAGACCATCGCCCGCTTCCGTTCGGGCGGTCCGGACTTCACCCTCGACGGCGGCACGATCGAAGGCGGCGGGCCGCTGGTCGGCTTCCGCCTCAACATCGGCAACGAACTGGGCATGCTGTCCATCAGCGCCGACGCCGAGATGATCGAGGACTATGTCCGCTACATGCTGTTCCTGCGGGCCAGCTTCCGGTTCTAGGTCAGGCGCGAAGGGTCAGGGCGGCTAGCTCAGCTGGTCAGAGCACCTCGTTTACACCGAGGGGGTCGGGGGTTCGAACCCCTCGCCGCCCACCACGCCCCATCATGTCCTCAATGCCCGGTCAGGATGCGTTCACGTCTGCGGGTTAACCCTGACGGTCAGGAGAGATTCGCATGTCCATGTCCCCTACCCGCGTCGCCGCGCTTTCAGGCGTCATTGGTTGCGCCATGATGCTGCAAGGCTGTCTGGTGGGCGCGGTTGTGGGCACGGCGGGCGCGGTCGTCGGCGGCGCGGCCCAGGTCACGGGCGCCGTGGTCGGGGCAGGTGTCGATGCGGTCACGACCTCGGACGAGGAGACCAGGGCCAAACGCGAGCGTGAACAGCGCGAGTACGAACGCGAACAGCGCCGCTGCGAACAGCGTCAGCGCCAGGGCCGCGACTGCTAGAACAGGCGTTCCATGGCGTAGTTGTGGATCGGCACGCCGCCGATCTCGAAGTCCCGACGCTCGACGACCGTATAGCCGCGCTTCACGAAGAACCGCTTAGCCGGCTCGCTGGCTTCCACATACAGGCGTGACAGACCGCTTGCGCGCGCGGCCTGCTCAAGAACCTCGAGCAACACCGTCGTAACGCCCTGCCCCGCCACATCGGGGTCGGCGAACAGGAAATCGATGTGTCCGTCGGGTTCCAGATCGGCAAAGGCCGTCACGCGATCCGTTGCGTCCACCGTCACCCAGCAGCGGCGGCCATCCGCCATCTTGTCGCGAAAGCGCGCTTCGCGTGGCTCACGGCCGATCCAGGCCTCGATCTGGGCCGGCGCATAGTCGCGTGACGCGATACCCCGCACCGCCCGCTCGAACACGGCGGCCAGAGCCGGGGCGTCGCCGTCGCGGTAGGGGCGGACCGAATTCACAGGCTCAGCGTACAGCGCTCGTGGATGGTGGGTCGCGCCACCGTAATCCGGCTCAGCCCCGGCCATTCCGGCTTCAGCCGCTCCGCGAACCACAGGCACAGGTGTTCCAGCGTCGGAAGTTCCAGCCCCGGCTTGTCGTTCAGCAGACCGTGATCCAGCTCTTCCGCAGCGTCCTTCAGCGCACGGTCCAGCGCGCCGAGGTCTGCAACCCAGCCATGGCCGTCAAGCGCCTCGCCCCGCACCGTGGCCTCCACGGAGAACGAATGGCCATGCATGCGCCGGTACGGGCTGCCGTCGGGCTCGTTCGGAAAATGGTGGGCCGCGTCGAAGGTGGCCGCCTTGGTGATCTCGAAAACGCTCATCTTACGCCGATGTATTTGTGGGTCTGGACGCTGAGCCGCCACTTGGGATGGGTCAGGCAATAGTCGATGGCCGCCGCCGTATTGGCCGCCTGATCAGGGCCATCCATCGGCTGCAGCCAGAATCGTTCGAAGGCCAGATGCTCGAACCGGTCGGGCATGGCCTTCGCCTGCGGAAAGACCAGCTTCAGCTCCTGACCGGAGGTCTGCTCGACCGGCGCATCGGCCTTGGGGCTGACGCAGATCCAGTCGATCCCCGCCGGCGCCGCCAGCGTGCCGTTGGTTTCGATCGCGATTTCGAACCCGCGCGCATGCAGGGCGTGGATCAGGGGCGTATCCAGCTGCAGCAACGGTTCGCCGCCGGTGCAGACGACCAGCTTCGGATCCCCTGCCCGCCCCCGCCACCTCGCATCGATATGATCGGCCAGGGCCCCGGCGCTGGCGAACTTCCCGCCGCCATCGCCGTCCACGCCCACGAAATCCGTATCGCAGAAGGTGCAGACCGCCGTCGCCCTGTCGCGCTCCAGCCCGTTCCACAGATTGCAGCCGGCGAAACGCAGGAAGACGGCCGGTCGCCCGGCCTGTCCGCCCTCGCCCTGAACAGTCAGAAACACTTCCTTGGCGGAATAGGTCATGCGCCCGCCCATTCCGAATGTCCCGCCGCCCGCAGCTCGCAGGCCGGGCAGTCGCCGCAGCCATAGCCCCATGCGTGCCGATGGTCCCGGTCGCCGCGGTAGCAGGTGTGGGACGCCTCGATGATGAGCTCGACCAGCGGCGCGCCGCCGATCCGGTCCGCCAACGCCCAGGTCTCCGCCTTGGTCAGGGCCATCAGCGGCGTCTCGATCACGACCGGCTTGTCCAGCCCGAGGCTGAGCGCCGTCGCCATGGCGTCGATCGTGTCGCGGCGGCAGTCGGGGTAGCCCGAGAAATCCGTCTCGCACATGCCGCCGACCAGGACGTCCAGCCCCCGCCGATCCGCCAGAGCGGCCGCACAGGTCAGGAACACCAGATTCCGCCCGGGGACGAAGGTGGTGGGCAGGCCCCGCGCATCCAATTCGATAGCCCGGTCCGCCGTCAGGGCGCTCTCGGCGATCCGACCGTAGCCCGTCAGGTCGACAACATGGTCGGGACCCAGACGACCGGCCCACTGCGGCAGGACGGCCTGCATCCCCTCGCGCACCTTCAGGCGTGCTTCCATCTCGACGGCATGGCGCTGGCCGTAGTCGAAACCCACGGTCTCGACGCGCGAAAACCGCTCCAGCGCCCAGGCCAGGCAGGTGGCGCTGTCCTGCCCGCCCGAGAACAGTGGCCGCGCGCATAAACAAGGGGATGGGCCGCCTCGAGTGGCGGGCGGGCCTTCTACACCAGCGCAGGACGCAGGGCAAAGACGGCCCAAAAACGGCGGTTACTGACCTTAACGCTTCTGCAAAGGCTTGTCGGGCAAAGGTGCCCACGTCGCAGTGGAGTTATGGCCGGATATGCCGACCATCGAAGTCTTGACCGAGCGCGCCGAGGCGGTTTCGCCCCAGACGTTGGGCAGCGCTGTTTTCCAGCGCTTCGAGCGCGAACCCGACACCCTCGTCATTCCCGTCGTCGACGCCGGCAAACCGGTCGGCCTGATCGAGCGGAACGCCTTCCTGCTGAAGATCGCCGCCCCGTTCGGCCATGCCCTCTACGCGGGCCGGCCAGTCCTGCATCTGATGGATGATGAACCGGCGGTGGTCGAAGCCGGCGTCGCCATCGACGCCTTCTGCGACGTCCTGTTGAAAAGCGGTCCCGGCGCCCTGATGCGCGGATTCATCGTCACGCGGCAGGGCAAATACCTCGGGATCGGCACCGCCGTGTCCCTGCTGCAAGCCGTCAACGACCGGCAGCGTCGTCACAATGAGGAGCTGGCCGAACAGACCCGCGTCCTCGGCGACGCCCGCACCCAGGCTCTCGCCGCCGCACGCGCCAAGAGCCAGTTTCTCGCCATCATGAGCCACGAGCTGCGCACGCCGATGAACGGCGTACTCGCCGTCGCAGAACTGCTGCGCCGTCAGCCGCTGAACGCGCAGGCCCACGCTCACGTCACCACCATCGTGGATTCCTCCGAGACCCTGCTGCGCATCCTGCAGGACGCCCTGGACCTGTCGCGCGCCGAGGCGGGCGAACTGGAGCTGCACGCCGCACCCACACCCCTGCGGGGCCTGATGGACGACGTCCAGTCCCTGTGGGAGCCCCGCGCCTCGCAAGACAACGTCACCCTGATGGTGAGCTACGAGGGCGACACCGATCTGACGGCTGTTATCGACGGCGTACGAGTCAAACAGCTGTTCAACAACCTGATCGGCAACGCGCTGAAATTCGCCCGCAACGGCGTTGTCGAGGCGGGACTGAAGGCCGTCGCGAACGGCGGCCGGATCCAGCTCGAGGCGCGGGTTCGCGACGACGGACCGGGCGTCGACCCTGATCGTGTCGATGAGATTTTCGATCCGTTCGTTCATGGCTCCGGTCCTGACGGGGCCGGTCTGGGCCTGGCGATCTGCCGGCAGATCGTGGAACGGATGGACGGGCGCATCTGGGCGGAAAACAATCGCGGGCCGGGCGCGACCTTCGCCTTCGACGTCGATGTCCCCCGCGCCCAGGCCGAAACGGTCGCGCCTTCCAATGTCGAAAGCATCGGCGATGGCGAACTGCTGTCCAACCCTCACATCCTGATCGTGGACGACAACGCCACCAACCGCGTGGTCGCCCAGGCGCTGTGCGAGATGTTCGGCTGCACGTCCGAAACCGCCGAGGACGGCGTCGAGGCGCTGGAAGCCGTGCAGGAACGCCGGTTCGATCTGGTCCTGATGGACATCAAGATGCCCCGCATGGACGGGGTTCAGGCGACGATGGCCATTCGAGCCCTTGACGGTCCCGCCTCCACCCTGCCGATCGTGGCCCTGACCGCGAACGCCGATCCTGACGACGCCCGGAAATACGTTGAGATCGGCATGGCCGCCGTGGTCGAGAAGCCGATCAAGCCCGAGCGCCTGCGCATGGCGATGAATCTGGCCCTCGAACAGGCCACCGCGACGGCCCGAGCCGAGGCCAATCCAGCGACAGGGCCAGCCCGTTCGGTCGCCTAGCTGACCGCTTCATCTGCCGATCCCGCCTCGTCGTCCTCTTCCTCATAGCCGACCAGCCGAAGAGCCCTCGCCGTCTGGCCGTTCAGCTCGCACCAGCGCAGCAGGCCCTCCTCCCGACCGTGAGTGATCCAGACCTCCTCGGGCTTCAACTCCGTGAAGGTGGCGACCAGTTCGGGCCAGTCCGCGTGGTCCGACAGCACCAGCGGCAGTTCCACGCCTCGCTGGCGCGCCCGCGCCCTGACCAGCATCCAGCCTGAAGCGAACGCCAGCACCGGGTCGGCGAACCGACGCGCCCAGCGGTCCTGTGTCGCCGAAGGCGGCGCGATCACAACCTCCCCGCCCAGCGCGTTCGGTTTCAGGCCGGTTGCGGGCAGGATCGGGCCCAGATCGACGCCTTCCCGTTCGTAAAGCCTGTTCAGGCGCTCCAGCGCGCCATGGACGTACACCGGACGATCCCATCCTGCCTCGCGCAGCAGCCGGATGACCCGCTGCGCCTTGCCGAGGGCGTAGGCTCCAACCAGATGGGCCCGGTCCGGAAACTGGCGCAGGGACTGCACCAGCCGGGCGATCTCTTCGCTGTCGGGCGGGTGGGTGAAGACCGGCAGGCCGAAGGTCGCCTCCGAGATGAAAACGTTGCACGGCACGGGCTCGAAAGCCTGACAGGTCGGGTCGCGCCGGCGCTTGTAGTCACCGGAGACGACCATGGTGATCCCCTTCCAGCGGATCACAGCCTGGGCCGAGCCGAGTACATGACCCGCCGGCGCCATGCCGATCTCGACGCCGTTGTGGACCATCGTCTCGCCATAGCCCACGGACTGCCGCTGACCGGTGAATTCTTCCCCATACCGCTCGGCCATGATGGCCAGGGTCTGGGGTGTGGCCAGCACTGTTCCATGGCCCGACCGCGCATGATCGGCATGGCCGTGCGTAATCACGGCGCGATCCACCGGCTGGACCGGATCGACGTAGAAGTCGCCGGGCGGGCAATACAGGCCTGCCGGCGTGGGCCTGAGCAGGTCTTCAAAGCGGATCATGGAGGGCATATGGCGGTCATGGCGCAGCAGACAACGCGCGGGGCGGGCTTGCGCTCATTTCCCGTCCGAACCAGAAGCGCATCATGACTTCCGCCATCCTCGACCTGTTGCCCCAACTGGCCAGCGGCGCGGCTCACACCCATGCGCTCGGCTTCGTCTTCGACGGCGTGGAGGGAGACCGCGTCCGCATCCGCGTGCCGTGGCGGGAGGATCTGGTCGGCGACCCCGAAACCGGCGTCCTGTCCGGAGGGTTGGTCACCACCCTGCTGGACCATGTCGGCGGGCTGGCGACCTGGGTGGCGCTGGGCCGGTTCGAACCCCTCGCGACCCTCGACCTCCGCGTAGACTACATGCGCGCGGCGGCGCCCCGCCGGGACCTGATCGCCGAAGCGCGCTGTTACCGACTGACCCGGTCTGTCGGCTTCGTCCGCGCCTGGGCCTTCGAGGATACGGCCGAAGACCCCGTCGCAGCCGCCCAGATGGCCTATATGCTGGGTTCCGGCGAGGGTCGCGGCGCCGGCGTCAACCTGCGCGCGGGCGGAGCGGCGGCATGACCGATCTTCTCCACCGCCTGCCCTACGCCCGCTTCCTCGGCCTCCTGACCGAGGCCGACGGCGACAATCTGACAGTGACCATGCCCTTCGCCGACAGGCTGATCGGCAACCCGGTCCTGCCCGCGCTCCACGGCGGCGCCACCGCGGCCCTGCTTGAGCTGACGGCGGTGGCCCAGGTGGCGGCCCTGTATCCGCGTCTGCGCCTGCCCCGGCCGATCAACGTCAATGTGGCCTACCTGCGGTCGGGCCGGCCCGTGGATGTCCACGCCAGCGCGCGAATCAGCCGGGCCGGTCGCCGTGTCGCCCACGTCCTGGCGGAAGCCTGGCAAGACGACCGCGCCCAGCCGATCGCCGCCCTGACCGCACACTTCCTACTTGCGGTAGGCGACCTGGAGTAGCGTTCTAGTAGCACGCATGCTCGGCTCCTCCTGTGACGCTTGGTCACCGGAGGAAGAGCATGACGAGACAATCCATCGGCGAAAACCTCGCCGCCCGGCTCTATGCAGCCGAGACCGCAATCGACCTCGCCCTGATAGAGACGGCCATGCTGGCGGCCGAGCTCCCGGCCGCCCGCGCTGACGCCTATCTTTCGGCTGTCACTGGACAGCGGGCCTTCGACGGCGCCGCGGGGGCCCTGAGCGCCCTCTCCACCGCACGATCCCAGATGGTTCAGACCCACACCGCCCTCGCCGCCCTGGCGCGCAAGCTCGGCCTCGACGCCCTGGCGATGGGTCCCGTCGACAAACCCGGCGACACGCCCCCGGTCGGTGGCGGCGGCGGGGACGGTCCCGGGATCCGGGCAAACATGGTCAATGAGACCCTACCAAACGCGGTCAACAAAACCCTACCGTACACAACGGAACCGTGTTAAAGGCTCGTTCACCTAGTTTTCTCAGTGGGAGGCTTTTCGTGACCAAGAACGAAGTGATCAACAGCGTCGCTGACGACCTGAACGCAACCGAGCAGGCCGTTGACGCTGCTATCGCCCGCGCCACCTCGCTGGTTCAGGCGATGATCGGCGCCCGCGCGTCGCTTAACCTTTCGCCGGTGCTCGGCGCTGACGCCCAGACCAAGGCTCTGGAAGCGATCGCGGGCCTGAGCGCCGCCCGCCAGGCCATGGTCTCCTGCCATGCCGAACTGGCCAAGGATCACCGCCGTCTGGGCTGGGGCACCCTGGCTCGTCCGCCGATGGACAAGGGACTGGAGGAAAATCCTCCTGTTACCGGTCGCTTGCGGGCAGTTTAACTCTACGTAATGTCGACCGCCGGACATTTCCCCGGCGATCTACTTCAGGCATGATCGCCCCCGGGCTTGCGGCTCGGGGGCGATTCTGTGTTTGAAACGACGTATTCGCAGATCCTCACGGGGCTCATCGTCCTTGTGGTCAGCTTTGCCCTGATCAAGGGCGACGAGCCTGAACGGATCGGCGGCGCCGCCTATGCCCTGATCATGATCGCCGGCGTGATGACCTGGGAAGGCGGAAACGTGAGTCTTCCGGCGTGGGGGCCGATGGCGCTCGACATGCTGCTGCTGGCGGTCCTGGTGGGGCTGGCCTTTCATAGCCGCCGGGCCTGGCCCGTCTGGGCCGCCGCCTTCCAGGCCCTGATCGTGACAAGCCATGTCATGCTCGCTGTCGACCTGCGGCCGCCTGCGGACGCAGTCGCTGCCGTAAACAACCTCGCCAACTACGGCGTGCTCATCGCTATGGCCGTCGGCACCTTCTGGGCATGGCAGGAGCGTCGTGCGCTTCGCCCCCTGTAGACCTGCTCCCGGTCGTCGTTGAAGGGCCGGGCAGTTGTTTGACACCCTCTACGCCCAGATCGGGACGGCGATATCCCTTGTCGTCGTCGCCTTCGCCTTTCTGAAGGGCGACGAGCCGGAGCGCGTCGGCGGGGGCGCATTCGCCCTGGCGCTGTTGGCGTCGCTGCTGCTTCAGGACGACAGCCGGCTGTCCGGACCCCAATGGGGACTGATGATCGTCGATACGGCGATGCTGTGGGTCTTCGCCGCACTGGCGTGGAAAAGCCGGCGATCGTGGCCCGTGTGGTCCGGCGGGCTTCAGGCCCTGATCGTCATGAGCCACCTGTTGACCGTCGTCGACCTGCGCCCGCCCATGGCGGCCTTCTACGCCGTAATGAACATGGCCAATTACGGGATTCTGCTCACCCTCGCGCTGGGGACTTTTCGATCCTGGCGGGACCGGCGCACAGACGGACTGGAGTAGGCGGATATTCCTAGATAATCTCGATCCGAATCACTTCTCTGGCTCTGCCGAAATCTCATGCCCCTGTCCCATGCCCAGCTGTGGAAGGCGATCGACGGCCTCGCCCGACGCGAAGGCCTGAGCGCCTCGGGTCTGGCGTTGCGGGCCGGCCTTGACGCGACCAGCTTCAATCCCTCCAAACGGTTCGGCGCGGGTGATCCGCCCCGGCCCCGCTGGCCTTCAACCGAGAGCCTGACCCGCATCCTTCAGGCCACCGGGATGTCGCTGGGCGATTTCGCCACCCTGGCCCTGGACGCCCCCGAGCGGCCGGCTACCGCTCCGATGCTGGGCATGGCCCGGGCTGGCGAGGACGGCTTCTTCGACGACGCGGGATTGCCCGCCGGCGACGGATGGGAGCAGACGGAACTGCCTCAGCCCAGGGACACCCTGTTCAGCCTCAGGATCGACGGCGACTCCATGGTCCCCCTGTATCGGGAGGGCGATCGGGTGCTGGTCGACCGCGACGCGACCCGGGTCCGCAAGGGGGACCGCGTCGTCGTCCGAACCACCTCCGGCGAGACCCTCGCCAAGGAGTTGGCCGCGATCACGGCGCGGTCGGTGACATTGGCCTCGATCAATCCGGCCTATGAGCCCCGGACCCTCGCCCGCCGCGACATCGTCTGGATGGGCCGGGTCCTGTGGGTCAGCCAGTAAGCAACAAAAAAGGCCGCCCCTTTCGGAGCGGCCTTCGATGTCTCTATGTCAGTTCGCCCTAGTAGGCGGTGACGTAGTTGGCGTTGACCCAGCCGCCACCGGCGATCTGAACCCATTCACCCTGCGAGCCGATCACCGCGAACGGTTGGCCGGCGCGCAGCGAGCCAGCCTGGCGGTAGCTGGTGCCGGGTCCCGAGCGGATCCGCAGATTCGACGTTGCGCGGTACTGGGCGCCGCTGCTGGCCGTGGACTCGGCCCTGGCGCGCTGCTGGTTACAACCGATGTAGGAACCGGCGGCGGCGCCGGCGCCCGCGCCGGCCACGGCGCCAAGGGTGCGTTCGTTCTTCGAAATCTGGCTGCCGGCCAGACCGCCGATGACTGCGCCGATCAGGGCGCCGGTGCGTTGACGGCCGCCGGGGGCGTCGCAGTTCGTGATGCCGTTAGCCTGCGCCAGGGCGGCGGTGGGAGCGGCGGTGACCAGGGCCGCCAGGGCGGCGGCGGTGGCCAGGGTGGTGTTCATGATCTTCGACATGGCTCTCTCCATTCATCGAGGTTGGTCGATGGCATGCACAATGCGCCACGCTGGATGAAGGCTCCCGGAGGCTCGCCGTTATATTCGGTTCATGTACGTTACCGCACGCGCACCGCCCCGAAGGTCACGCCGAAGCGAGCTCGCCGTTTGCGCCCGCCTCGATCAGCGCGACGGTCTGCGGCAGACCATAGATCGCCGCGAACGAGCCGAACCGCGGTCCCTGCGGCGCCCCCAGCAGCACCTCGTACAGCGCTCCGAACCACCCGCGCAGCGGCTCGAACCCATGCTCCTTGCCCACGGCGTAGACCTCGCCCTGGATCAGTTCGCCGTCGGTCGTGCCGGCCGGCAGGGCCTTGAGCCGCGCCGCCAGATCCAGCAGGGCCGCCTTCTCCTTGTCGTCGGGCAGTCGGTAGGACTTCGTCGGCTTCACGAAGTCCTCGTAATAGTTCAGCGCCCGCTCCATCAGCTGGTCGAGCAGCGGCTCGTTCCGGGGCGTCGCCTCGGGCAGGTATCTGGCGAAATAGGCCCACAGCTGGTCCTTGTTCGACGCATTGGCCACGCCGACCAGGTTCAGCAGCAGGGCGAACGACACCGGCGAGGTATGCGTCGGCGGCGCGCCCGAATGGATCGACCACACGGCGTTGTCGATCTGCTTGGCCGGCTCCTGCGTCTTGAAGGCCTCGATGGCCGCCAGATAGTCGTCGATGGCCCGCGGAATGACGTTGAAATGCAGGCTCTTGGCCGACTTCGGCGACTGGAACATGTACCAGCTCAGCGATTCCGGCGTGCCGTACCGCAGCCATTCGTCCATCGTCAGGCCGTTGCCCTTGGACTTGGAGATCTTCTTGCCCTCGATGTCGAGGAAGAGCTCGAAGTTGAAGCCCTCCGGCGGCGTACCGCCCAGCGCCCGACAGATCTTGCCGCTCTCGCGCACGCTCTCGATCAGGTCCTTGCCGGCCATCTCATAGTCGACGTCCAGCGCCGTCCAGCGCATGGCCCAGTCCGGCTTCCATTGCAGCTTCACATGACCGCCAGTGACCGGAAGCTCTGTGCGCCCGCCCGCCGGATCGTCGAAGGTGATCGTCCCCTTCTCCACGTCGCGGTCAAGCGTCGGCACCTGCAGCACATGGCCGGTGACAGGGCTGACCGGCAGGAAGGGCGAATAGGTAGCGCGCCGTTCCTCGCCCAGCGTCGGCAGCATGATGGCCTGGATGGCGTCGAACCGCTCCAGCAGGGTCAGCAGCGTCGTGTCGAACCGTCCCGATCGGTACTGCTCGGTCGACGACAGGAATTCGTAGTCGAAGCTGAAGCTGTCGAGGAAGGCACGCAGACGGGCGTTGTTATGGGCCCCGAAGCTGTCATGCGTCCCGAAGGGATCGCGCACCACAGTCAGAGGCCTGTGCAGGTCCTCACGCAGCATCTCCGGGTTCGGAATGCCCTCCGGGACCTTGCGCAGCCCATCCATGTCGTCGCTGAAGGCGATCAGGCGCGTCGGCCAGTGGTCGCCTGTCAGGGCGCGGAACGCGTTGCGCACCATGGTCGTGCGCGCGACCTCGCCGAAGGTGCCCATGTGCGGCAGGCCGGAAGGGCCGTAGCCGGTCTCCAGAATGACCGGCCGCTGCAGTTCGGGGAAGGCCGCAAGCGCCTCGTCCGCCTTGCCGGCGTCGAACAGCAGCTTCGCCGCAGTCCGGTCGGCGTCCGACAGCCGCTTCTTCAGCACATGGGCCAGAAGATTGCGGGCCTGTTCGAACGGCCAGGATTTGGCGTCGCGCGCGAGGGTTTCGAGGTTCTGCAGCATGGGGCGCGGTTTGACGCTTCCCGCGCCTCCGGTCAACGCGGCTGCGTTCAGCGCCTGACGGCGTAAGCGACCACGGCGATCCCCGCCGCGACGATCAGGGCGTCCTCGATCAGCCCGCTTCGCGTCTGGCCGATCTCATCCATCGCCCGCTTGCGACCCGCCAGTGTCAGATACGCCATCGGCACGGCTGTCCCGACGGCCAGCCCCGCCCCTTCCCGCTCGCGCCCTCGCGGCGCCAAGGCTGCGCCGGCGATGCCCGCGCTCATGATCCGCGCCAAGAGCCCCAGGAACACCGTGCGATCCGGCGCCGACTTCATCTTGTCGCCCAGCAACTCGCCGACGCCCATGGCCAGCGCGCCCGCCGTGAACAGCGGATGTCCCAGCAGGACCAGTCGCCCGGGCGTCCTGCGTCCTGCCAGATGGGCGCGCGCGAGCGCCGCCATGGGAGTCATGGACCGGGCGCTGGCCACGGCGCCGATGAGGACGGATGGGAGGAGACCAGAAATGCGCATCCCCCATCGAACCCGTTCCCGCCTACGGGGTTCAACGCCGTGTGCAACCTCGTATCGCGTGGACGGTTGTTCGGGTCACAGTGGAGAACCCCATGCCCGATCAAACGACCTTCAGCCTCGACGAAGCCATCAAGGCCCAGCGCAGCCTCCGTCAGGCCCTCGGGCTGGGCGAGGAGCGCTTTGAAGTCTCCGAATTCGTCGAGATGATCAGCGACGAGATCGAGCAGATGCGCGATGCGGGCAAGACCAACGACGACATCGCCGCCATCGTCGCTGAAGCCACCGGTCAGCGGATGGACCCGGCCGACCTCGACCGCCATTACGTCGCGCCGGAGGACCGGCACGGCGGCCAGGGCGAAGCCTAGCCCTCTTCGGCGGCCGGTTGTTCGATGCCGGGAATAGCAATGCAGCGCTGACGCGTGCCGCCTTCGGGCGACGGCTCGACGCGCGGCGCGATCGAACTGACCGTGCGCCCGTCGGCGGCGTAGGTGCCCAGGAACTGACATCCGGTCTGCAGATCGGTCAGAACATAGACTCCCGCCTGATCGGTAGCGGTCCGCGTAAACGTCGCCCCGATGGCGCCGCGCATCGCCCCGACGGGATCGTCGATGGCCTGCTGCACCTCGGCCGAGCGCGCGTTCAGTTCAGAGGCGGTCGAATGGGCCTTGGCCGCTGCGTCTTCGAGATCCTTCAGCGCTGAAGTGTCAATGGGATCGCACGCCGCGATGGCGACGGTCGACAGGGCGAGGGTGACGGCGACGAGATGGTTCATCGTCAGGGCTTGCCCGAAACCGGCCTCCCGGTCGCCGGGACACAAGGTCTCACAGCCTGCCCGCCCCCGCCGACTTGACCCCGCCCCGCCCCCGTGGCCTTTGCGCCGCCTGATGAAGACCGCCGATTTCGACTTCGATCTGCCCGACGACCGCATCGCGCTTCGCCCCGCGGAACCGCGTGATTCCGCGCGCCTGCTGATCGTGAAGGACGACGCGCTCGAAGATCGCATCATCCGCGACCTGCCCGGCTTTCTCGAGCCCGGCGACGCCCTGGTCTTCAATGACACGCGCGTCATTCCCGCCCGCCTGTCCGGCGTCCGCCAGCGAGTCGGGCCCGAGAGCGAAACCCTGACGGTCGCCGTCGAGGCCACCCTGCATCATCGCGACGCGCCCGACGTCTGGTCCGCCTTCATGAAACCGGGCAAGCGGATCAAGGCTGGTGACCGCATTCGTTTCGGCGCCCATGGCGACGGAGCCTGCGAGCTCGGTCGTCTCGACGCGACTGTCGTCGACAAGGGCGAGGACGGGCTTGTCACCCTGCGCTTCGACCTCGCCGGCCCCATGCTGGACGAGGCCATTCGCGCCGTGGGCGTCATGCCCCTGCCGCCCTACATCGCCGCCAAGCGGGCCGAGGACGACCGCGACCGGTCGGACTATCAGACCATGTTCGCGCAACTGGACGGCTCGGTCGCCGCCCCGACCGCGGGGCTGCACTTCACCCCTGCCCTGCTGGCCGCCATCCGCGCCCGCGGCGTCTCGACCCACGCCCTGACCCTGCACGTGGGCGCCGGCACCTTCCTGCCGGTCAAGGCCGACGACACCGCCGACCACAGGATGCACTCCGAATGGGGTGAGGTTTCCGCCGGAACCGCCGCCGCCCTGAACGCCGTCCGCGCTGCGGGCGGCCGCATTGTCTGCGTTGGCACCACGAGCCTGCGCCTGCTGGAAAGCGCCACGACCGAGGACGGTGAGGTGCGGCCCTTCCACGGGGACACGGCCATCTTCATCACCCCGGGCTACCGCTTCCGCGCCGCAGACGTGCTGATGACGAACTTCCACCTGCCGAAATCGACCCTGTTCATGCTGGTCTCGGCCTTCGCGGGCTTGGAGACGATGAAGGCGGCCTACGCCCATGCAGTGCAGGACGGCTACCGCTTCTATTCCTACGGAGATGGCAGCCTGCTATTCCGCGCCCGCTGATGCCCTTCCCCTTCGACATCTCCGCCACAGAAGGCCGCGCCCGCACCGGCGTCCTCAGGACCCCGCGCGGCGACATCCGCACGCCTGCCTTCATGCCCGTCGGCACCGCCGCCACGGTCAAGGCCATGACGGTGGATCAGGTCGTCCAGACGGGCGCCGACATCATTCTGGGCAACACCTACCACCTGATGCTGCGCCCCGGCCCCGAGCGGATGGAGCGGCTGGGCGGTCTGCACAAATTCATGGGCTGGACCAAGCCTATCCTGACCGACAGCGGCGGCTTCCAGGTCATGTCGCTGGCCGGCATTTCGAAGGTGAAGGAGGAGGCCGTGACCTTCTCCAGCCATATCGACGGCTCGAAATACGTCCTGACCCCCGAACGCTCGATCGAGATCCAGGCCGACCGTATCGGCGCCGACATCTCCATGCAGCTGGACCAGTGCGTCGCCTGGCCGGCGGAGGAACCCGCCGCCCGCGCCGCCATGGAACTGTCGGTCCGCTGGGGCGCTCGCTCGAAAGCCGCGTTCGGCGCGCGCGAGACCCAGGCCCTGTTCGGCATCCAGCAGGGATCGACCTTCCAGAACCTGCGCCGCGAGTCCTCGGATCGGCTGCAGGAGATCGGCTTTGACGGATACGCCATCGGCGGCCTGGCCGTCGGCGAGGGCCATCAGGCGATGTGCGATGTGCTGGACTACGCGCCCGAGATGCTGCCTGCGGACCGCCCGCGCTATCTGATGGGCGTCGGCAAGCCGGTCGATCTGGTCGAGGCGGTGTGGCGCGGCGTCGACATGTTCGACTGCGTCCTGCCCACCCGCGCCGGCCGCCACGGTCAGGCCTGGACGTGGGAGGGGCCGATCAACCTCAAGAACGCCCGGTTCGCCGAGGATCAGGACCCGCTGGACGCTACGATCGCCTGCCCGGCTTCGTCTCAATATTCAAAGGCTTACCTGCATCACCTGATCCGCGCCGACGAGATTCTCGGCAAGGTGCTGCTCAGCTGGCACAACATCGCCTTCTTCCAGACCCTGACCGCGGCGATGCGGGCGGCGATCGCCGAGGGCCGGTTCGAGGCTTTCCGCCGCGACTTCCACGCCCGACACACCTCGAACTAGGCGCCAGAACGGAGCACCCGACGTGAGAATAGAAAGGTCCGGGTTCCACGCCTACAACACCTATCTCGAGGAGCCATCCCGACCGCCAAGCCAGGGCGGCAACGCGACGGCGCTCCATCGCCATGTCATCATCATAGGCGGCGACAAGTATTCGTTTTTCGCACCCTGGTCCGGGAAGTTTGCCTACAAAGGCGAACTGATCTCTTTTGACTGGGACTGGGACAAAACCGGGACATTTCGGAATATCGACAAGCAGTCCTTCGAAGCTTTCACCAAGGACGGCGACCGCGAAATCAGAGGCGACCGCAACGACAAGGTCCGCCGTACGGCTGGCGCGAGACCGCCCGGCCGTCGAAGCGAATGACGTGACTAGCCTCGGAATGAGTTGGCTGACTGGTCACCAGGTTTACCTCTGACTCCGGCCCCGCGGCCGGAACCAGCCCGGGGCGGCTGGAGGGGCGCAGTTCCGCTGCATCCCCGTCCCCTTGAGGAAGGCCCGCCGCAGCCGTCCCGCCTCGATGGCCGACTGGACATGTCGACTGTGCTGCTCGGCGCCCGACAGGACACGGATCCAGCTCCGCCCCGGGATGAAGTCGGTCGTGGCGTCCCGGATGGCGTCCAGCGCGGCCTTCGCCGCCGCATCCGCCGCCCGCTCGCTCAGGAATGAGCCATCCGGCGCGGTCGGCTCGTCGCTGTCGGGGCCGAGCGCCTCGTTCAGCCGCGCGATCTCCGCCCCGATGGTCGAGCAGTGGTTCAGATTGCGCAGGTCATACGGATTGGCCTCGGCCTGCAGCAGGACAGTCGGAATATGCTGACGGCGCAGATTGAGATCATCCAGCGGCGCCGTCGCCGCGGCCCCGACCCCCGCGCCGAATTGTCGGGCTCCGTCCATCGCCGAACCGCCGGCGTGGCACCCCGCCAGGGCGGCGGCGATCAGAAGGGAAAACACGATCCTGCGCATCAGTTCTTCAACCATGCCCCACCAGCAGGTGAAAGCGCTTCCCGGGGAAGCAAATCCCGTTAAGGTCCGCCGCATGTTTCAGTTTTTCACATCCTGGCTCGCCCAACTGCGTTGCCAGCACGACTTCAAATACAGCCGCACCAAGCCGGGCACGCTGGTTTGCAAGAAATGCCGCGCCCGCAAGCCGAAGCCGCACTGACGCCAGGAAATTGAAAGAAAAAGGGGTGGTACGTCCTCTCGGGCTCGAACCGAGGACCCTCTGATTAAAAGTCAGATGCTCTAACCAACTGAGCTAAGGACGCACACCTGTCGGGACGCGCTTGCGACCCGGCGACGCGCCTTCTGTTGCAATCCGGCCCCCGGGTCAAGCGTCGGGTCGACGGAATGCGGGCGCCGGGCTAGGCATTTCGCATGAAACCGCTGTCCGGACTGCGCATCCTCGAGTTTGACGGCCTCGGCCCGGTGACCTTCGCCGGCATGGTCCTGGCCGATCTCGGGGCCGAGGTGCTGCGTCTGACCCGCAGCGCCGACGCCGGCGCACCGGTGTTCAGCGACGTGGGCGGAGAGGTTCTGCATCGCGGGCGTTCGTCGGTCGCCGTCAATCTGAAGGACCCGGACGACCGGGCCCGCATCCTCGATCTGATTGATGCGGCTGACGGTCTGATCGAGGGCTTCCGACCCGGCGTCATGGAACGGCTGGGCCTGGGACCCGAAGTTTGCGCCGCACGCAACCCCCGGCTGGTCTACGGTCGCGTCACCGGCTGGGGCCAGACGGGGCCCAAGGCGGCCGAGGTCGGCCACGACATCAACTACATCGCCCTCAGCGGCGCCCTGCACGCCATGGGAGAGCCCGACCGGCCGCCGCGCGCGCCGCTGAACCTCGTCGGCGACTATGGCGGCGGCGCCATGATGCTGGTCACCGGAGTGCTGGCCGGCCTGATCGAAGCCCAACGGACCGGCGCCGGGCGTGTCGTGGACGCCGCCATGACCGACGGGTCGGCCCTGCTGATGAGCCTGTTCCACGCCCTTGCGGCTCGCGGCCTCTGGCGCGAGGCGCGCGGCGGGAACCTGCTCGACGGCGGCGCGCCCTTCTACCGCTGCTTCACCTGCCGCGACGGCCGGTTCGTGGCCGTGGGAGCGCTGGAGCCGCAGTTCTACAGCGCGCTTCTGTCGGGACTTGGCATGAGCCACGACGAAGCCCCGCAGTACGACATGGCGAATTGGCCTGCCCTCCACGCACGTCTCGAGGCGATCTTCGCCACGCGAGACCGTGACGACTGGGCGGCCCTGTTCGAGGGCACGGACGCCTGCGTCACGCCGGTGCTGACGCTCGCCGAGGCCCCGGTCCACCCCCACAACGCCGCTCGAAATACCTTCATTGCAGGCGGGACGCCCCAGCCCTCCCCAGCCCCGCGATTCGCCGGTTCAGACGGCCCGCCCAGCGCCGAGCGACCCGTGGTTACGGTCACAGAGGCCCTGGCGCTCTGGCGGTGAGGGATCGGCCCGATGGACTCCGTCGAAGGCCGATCGCAAAATCTCGTCCCCACCCCCTCTGGCGTGGTGACCGTTCGCGCGTTCAAGGCTATGGAACGGGCGAACCGGTCGCGCGTTGGAAGGCCGATCCGGGGGAGACGCCATCCATGAAACGACTGATTGCCTGTCTGGTCCTGACCAGCGCCCTGACCGCCGCCGCCTGCGACGATCCCCAAGCCTCGAACGAGCCTGAAACCGCCGATGTCGCGATGGAGGCGCCCGTCGCGCCCGCCGCCGAGGATGCCGGCGTGCCCGTCGCCGAGCCCAGCGCGGTCGACGCCCCGCCTGTGGATTCGACCACCCTGCCGCCCGAAAAGCGGTCCTCCGAAGAGTCGGTCAAACCCGAAAGCGAAACCCTCTTCTACTGATCTGCCTGATGATTGGCGGCGGCTCGCCGTCCTGACGAAAGTTCCAGTTTGACGCCACGGCTCGCCCTGTTTCTCGTCAGCACGGCGGGTCTCGCTTTTCTCGCGTCCGCCGCCCATGCAGACCCGCGCGCCCAGATACGCGGGGAGATGGACGCCGAGTTGCGCGAACAGCTGACCCGGGCCGTGGGCGAGGTCGATGCGCCGCCCTCAAACCGCTTCGAGGCGAGACGGCGTGCCCGCGGGGCGATGGAAGCCGCAGAAGCCCTTCTTAGATCCGAGGGCTATTATCAGCCCGTGCTGGAGGACATCGTCGAGGGCGAGGAAACCCCCGTCGCCATCGTTCAGGTCACGCCGGGCCGGCGGTTCATGCTCAGCGATCCGCGCGTCCAGTGGACCGCTCCGGCGCCCGATCCCGCTTCGGAGGCGGCTGCTCTGGGCGAGGTCGCGGTCAAGGCGGAACAGGCGGGCCGCGCCGGCGACGTCATCGCCGCCGAGGGGCGCGCCGTCGCGGTCCTGAACCGTCGCGGCTACGCGGACGCGGCGGCCCAACCCCGGCGGGTCGTCGTCGACCACGCGACCTTCACCGTCCAGCCCAACTATCGTATCTCATCCGGCGCGCTCGTGCGTCTGAACGGCGTCCGGCTCGAAACACGCGGCCCCACCAACGCCGCATGGGTGGCCGGCCTGGCGCCCTGGTCGGAAGGCGATGTCTACGATCCCGAGGATGTCGCCGAGCTGGAACGCCGGCTGCTCGAGACCGGCGTCTATGACGGCGTCGGCGTGGCGCTCGCGCCTGCGGACCAGACGCTGGCCAACGGCAACCGGCCCATCGTCGTCACCCTGACGGATCGCCCTCGCCGGATCCTTGAGGCTGGCGCCACCTTCTCGACGTCTGACGGTTCCGGCGTGGACCTGCTCTGGACCTGGCACAACCGGTTCGGACGGGCAGACACGCTCGTCTGGCAGGCCCGCGCGGCCGACATCGACAGCCGGATCGGCGGCACGCTCAGCCTGCCGCACTGGCGGCGACCGGGCGAGACGCTGAAACTCTCCGCCGCCGTCGTGAACGAGGACACTGACGCCTATATCCGGACAGCCCTCGCCCTCTCCGCCGACCTGCAGCAGCGCATCGGCAAGACCTCCTACATCAGCTACGGCGTCGGCTTCGACGCCGGCCAGTACGAGGAAAGCCGCTTCGATCCGGTCACCCAGCTGCCGGTCGTCCTCGACCGGGACCTGATGATCCTGACGGGCCGCGCCAGCGCCTATCTGGACCGGTCCAACGACCCGCTGAATCCGACGACCGGCTGGCGTCTGTCGATCTGGGCCCAGCCCACGGGCGTGAGCGGGGACGATTCGCTGGCCTTCCTCCGCGCGGAGACCCAGATCTCCGCCTATCTGCCCTTGCAGGACGGCGCCAGGACGGTTCTGGCCGGGCGTTTCCGGCTGGGTTCCATCGTGGGCGGCGACGAACTGGCCATCCCGTCCGACCGCCTGTTCTACTCTGGCGGCGGCGGCTCGGTTCGCGGCTACGAGTATCAGGGCGTGGGCCCGCGCCTGCCGGACAATACGCCGCGCGGCGGCCTGAGCCTGGTCGAGGCCGCGATCGAGATCCGCCGCGATGTCTGGCGCAGTTTCCAGGCGGTCGCCTTCATCGACGCGGGCGCCATCGGCTTTCAGGAGACGCCGAACTTCAACAACCTTCGCTACGGCGCGGGGGTCGGCGTGCGGTACATGCTGCCGTTTGGACCGATCCGGGCCGACATCGCGGTCCCGCTGGACAAGCGTGAAGGCGACGCCGACTTCCAGCTCTACGTCAGCATCGGACAGGCGTTTTGATCGCCGCCTCGCCGCCTCCGGAGACGCCCGACACGCCGGCTGAAGCGGCGAAGAAGAAGCGCACGCGCCTGCAGGCCCTTGCCTTCTTCGGCGGCATCGGCGCGGCCATCCTCGCCGCCATCCTGATCGTCGCCCTGGTTGGCGGGCGCATGTACCTGCTGTCCGGCCCGGGCCGCGAACTGGTCACCAGCTTCGTCGCCGGCAAGAAGATCGGCCGCTACGGCCGCATCAATGTCGAGGGCGTGCGCGGGGACCTGTTCGACGACTTCACCATCGACCGCGTCACCGTCACCGACGCCAAGGGCGTCTGGCTGGAAGCCCGCAAGGTGCGCGTCGACTGGGACTGGTGGCCGCTGATGGCGCGCGAGTTCCACGCGACCAATGTGGAAGCCCAGGTCGTTCGCCTGATCCGCCGCCCGGAGGTCGAAGCCTCGACCACCCCGCCCGGACCACAGCCCCTCTCGGTCGATATCGATCGCTTCTCGGCCGACATCGAACTGCTGGAAGGCTTCAGCCAGGAGTATGGCCGCTGGCGTCTGACCGGCGAGGCCGATGTGCCGCGCGCGGGTCCGAAGAAGGCGATCCTCAACGCCGCCAGCAACAGCCGACCGGGCGACTACCTGCGCATTAACGCCACGCTCGGAGCGAAGATCACCGATCTGCGCCTGAACATGCGCGCCAACGAGGCCCAGGGCGGCCCCATAGCGGGCGCGCTCGGCTACTCTCCCGACCGGCCCTTCTTCGCGACCGCCGTCGTCAACGGCTCGGTCGTCGACGCCGTGGTGCGCACCGGCGACTTCGTCCCGCTGGTGATCAAGGGCCGCTACGGCGACGACCGCACCCGCATCGCCGGCTTCGCCGACTTCTCGGGCTCGGACCTGCTGGCTCCGTTCGCCCAGCGCGTCGGCCGCACAGCGCGGTTCGGGTTCGCCACCTCGCCCGACAGCGACAAGGACGGTCTTCACGGCGTGGGCTGGCGGCTGATTGCGGACAATCTGAACGCCAGCGCCAGCGGCGACATCCGCCTCAGTGACCGCAGTAGCCCGGACGGCATTACCCTCGATATTTCGACCCCGTCGCTGACCCGACTGGTCGGCCAGCGCGCCGCAGGCCCCGCGGCCTACAAGGGCGTGTTCAAAGGCGACCCCTCGACCTGGACGCTCACCGGATCGGCCGATCTGCTGGGCGTCGAGGTTTCGAGCTATCGGGCGCAACGTATCCGCGGTCCCCTGAACGCCAGCATGAAGCTGGGGCGGCTGGACCTCGACGGCGACATCCGGGCCGCTGGAGGCTCCAGCGCCGGGATCGTCGGCGGACTTCTCGGAAGCCAGCCCCGCGTCACCTTCGAAGCGGCCCGACTGGCTGACGGCGCGATTCTGCTGGAGCGGGTTCAGGCGACCGGTCAGGCGCTGACCCTGTCCGGGTCGGGCGGGCGCAACCTGCTGGGCGGACTGGGTTTCCGCGGCGAGGCCCGGATCACCGACGTCTCCCGTTTGCGCAAGGGCGCCCGCGGCGCGTTCGGCGGTCCGATCACCGCCTCCATGGCGCGGGCGGGTCAACCATGGCGGCTCAGCTTCGACGCGCGCGGACGCGGGCTGGCCACCGGCATGGCCGAGCTGGATCGCCTGCTCGGCCCCACGCCGCGGCTGCAGGCGACCGGCGCCCTTAATGGCGGACGAATCGAGATCGAACGGGCGGCGCTGACCGGCGCCCAGGGAACTGCGGGAGCGCGCGGCCTGATCGAAGGCGACGGCCGGATGCGGCTCGCCCTGAACTGGAACGCCAACGGCCCGTTTGGCGTCGGCCCGGTGGCCATCGATGGGGTAATGAGCGGCAACGGCGCCCTGACCGGCACGCTGGCGCGGCCGCGCGCCGATCTTACGGCGAAGTTCGGCAAGCTCAGCGCAGGCGCCCTGGTCCTGACCGATGCGGACATGATCCTGAGCTTCCGCCGCGGCGCGGACGCGTCCGACGGGCGCATCGCCCTGACGGCCGGATCGAACTATGGCCCCGCGCGGGCGAGCGGGAACTTCTTCCTCGGCGGCGACCGCATCCGTTTGACGGACGTCGACCTGAATGCGGGTGGCGTCACGGCCCAGGGCGCGGTCGCCCTGTCCAACAGTTTCCCGTCCAGCGCCGACCTGACCTTCACCGCGCGGCCCGGCGCCTTCCTCGCCTCCGGAACCGCCGACGGCCGCGTTCGCCTGACTGACGGCGACGGCGCCGAGACGGCGATCCTGGACGTGACGGGCCGCAATGTTCGCCTCACCGGATCCACCTGGGTCATCCGCACCCTCGACCTCAACGGTCGGGGAACCCTGTCCCGCCTGCCCTTCACGCTCAAGACGGACATCGGCGGCGCGACGCCGGTCTCGTTCGACGGAACAGGCGTCTATTCGCGCGACGGCGCCGCCCAGTCGGTCGTGCTTGAAGGAAGCGGGCGCGTCCGCGAGATCGCCTTCACGACCCGCAATCCGGCCGTCATAGCCCTGGCGGGCGACGGACGCGTGGCCCGCGTCGATCTCGGCATCGGCGGGGGCGTCCTGCTCGGCGAGTTGCGTCAGGATTCCCGCGCGTCCGTCATCGAGGCCAATCTGACCAGCGTCGATCTGGGTACTGTGGTCCGCGACATGCGGGGATCTGTGACCGGCCGCCTGTCCTTGCGCGGCGCCGGCGACGATCTCTCGGGCTCGGCCAATCTGACGGCCCAGGACATCCGCAGCGTCGATGCGCCGCGTGGCCTCGCCGTCGATGGAACCCTCAACGCTGTTCTGGTCAACGACAGCCTGCGGATTCAGGCCCAGGCCAATGACGGCGACGCCGTCCGGGCGACGGCCGACCTGACCCTGCCTGTCGAGGCGTCGGCGGCGCCGCTTCGGCTGGCCATCGTGCGGACCCGCGAAATGTCCGGCGACATCTCCATCCAGGGCCAGATCCAGCCCATCTGGGACCTGCTGGCCGGCGGCGAGCGGTCGCTGACCGGTCAGGTCAACGCCCGCGCCAGCGTGGCGGGATCGCTGGCAGAGCCGCGCATCAACGGACGGCTGGATCTGCAGCAGGGCTCGTTCCGCGACAGCGCCACTGGCGTCCGGCTCGAGAACGTCACTCTGGCCAGTCGTTTCGACGACACCACGGGCCTGGTCGAAACCTTCAGCGCGGTCGACGGCGCCGGCGGGTCCGTTTCCGGCAACGGCCGTATCGGCCTGCGTCAGGGATCGGGCTCCAGCTTCCAGCTTCTGTTGAACCGGTTCCGGATCATCGACAACGACATCGCCGAGGCCAAGGCCTCCGGCCCGCTGACCGTCACCCGCGGCGAGGACGGCAACATCACCCTGAGCGGCGAGATGGATATTGACGAGGCCCGGATCGAGGCCAACCCGCCGGGATCGACCGGCATCGTCCGCATGGACGTGGTCGAGATCAACAAGCCGGGCGGCGACATTCCGGAAGAGGACCAGAACCGTCAGCGGGGCCTTCAGTTCGGCCTCAACATCGGTCTGCGCTCGCCGGGCGGCGACGTGCGCGTGGTCGGCCGCGGCCTGAATGTCGAGATGAACGTCAACGCCCGCGTCACGGGCACGATCAGCCGCCCGATCCTCAGCGGTACGGCCCGGGTCGTGCGCGGCGACTACGATTTCGCCGGCAAGCGGTTCGTCTTCGACCAGCGCGGCTCTGTCAGCCTGTCGACCAATCCCGAACTGATCCGGCTCGACCTGTCAGCGACGCGCGACGACCCGGCCCTGACGGCCACAATCCGCGTCACGGGCACGGCGGCGCGGCCGGAAATCGCGCTCACCTCGACGCCTTCCCTGCCCCAGGACGAAATCCTGTCGCAGGTGCTGTTCGGCCGGTCGGCCTCGCAATTGTCCGGGTTTGAGGCGGCGCAGCTCGCCGCCGGCGTCGCGGCCCTGGCGGGCGGTGGCGGGTTCGACGTCATCGGCAATCTGCGCGAACTGGCCGGCCTCGACCGGCTGTCGTTCGGCGGCGAGGCCTCCGGCCTGACCGTCGCGGGCGGCCGCTACATCAGCGACGATGTCTATCTGGAAATCATCGGCGGCGGCGAAAGCGGCGCGGCCGTGAACGTCGAATGGCAGGTGCGTCGCAACCTGACCATCAGCTCGAAAGTGAGCGGGACGGGCGACGCCAGCCTGTCGATCCGCTGGCGCCGCCAGTCGCGGCAACCGGGCGCCGGCCGCGAGGACCGACGCCCGAATCGTTAGCGCCTAGTAGTTCTGCGCTGCGGCCATCCGCAGCTTGTCCAGCTTGCTGGCGCCACGGATGCCCGTGATGTGCAGCAGCAGTTCGATCGCCATGATGATGAAGCTCCCCCAGATCTGCCACATCGGCGTCTGGGCGGCTTCAGGCATGCCCTCCTGGCCCGCCATCATCTGACCCAGCACCCCCGAAACGAGTCCGAAGGCGACCAGAATCGCGAAGATGATCGGGATGACGATGTTGGGCTTGCTCCATTGGACGAAACCCAGGATCGCCTGGATCACGACGAAGCCGACCGACATCCACAGCGCCGTTTGCGCCATCATGCCCGCCATGCCTGCGGCGTCCGGGTTCTGGGCCGTGGCCTGGGCGACGGCGGCGTCCATGACCGCCTGACCGGCCGTCATCAGATAGATAACCCCGACAACGCCCCACAGGACGCCGAGGAAGATGGCGATGGCGCTGGCCCTCGCCGCGGCGACGGCCTCGGCTTCGGTCGTTATCGGCGCCGTCGGATTCAGCGCTCTCTTAAGGTCGATCATTTGGGGTCCCTCCCGTTGCGGTAAGGCGAGCCTAGCGCGCGCGCCCGGCGGTGGAAACGGGCAAGCGGTCGCCTTCACCTTTGCCGTCCGCCCGGCTAGGGTTCGCGCGCATGCGAATTCAGCCCTCCGACCAGCTCGTGCTCAACCATGTCGCGGCGCGTGAAGACATCATCGTCGGCCGCGCGATCGACTGGGCCGGCGTCAACTCGGGCAGCCGCAACACCGGGGGTCTGGCGATCATGCTGGACCGGCTTGAAGCCGAAGCCCGCTATCTTCCCGCCGTCGTCGAGCGGGTCCCCACGGGCGCCTCAACCTCGGCGGGCGACGACGGCGTGGTGCGCACCGAGGTCCACGCCGACGCCCTGAGAATCACTGCCAGACCGCTGGCGCCGATCCAGATCGTCCTCACGGGCCACTACGACACCGTCTTTCCCGCCGACAGCAGCTTCCAGACCGTATCGACCCGCCCCGACGGCGCGTTGAACGGGCCGGGCATCGCCGACATGAAGGGCGGGATCAGCGTCATGCTGGCCGCGCTGGAAGCCTTCGAAACCCATCCTGATCGCGAGCAGGTCGGCTGGACGGTCCTGCTGTCCCCCGACGAGGAAATCGGCTCGCCCGCCTCCGCCCCCCTGCTGGCGGAACTCGGCGCGCGCGGCCACATCGGCATGACCTATGAGCCTGCGCTGGCGGACGGCACCCTGGCCGGTGCGCGCAAGGGCAGCGGCAACTACCATCTGATCGTCAGCGGCAAGGCGGCCCACGCCGGCCGCGCTTTCCATGAGGGCGCCAACGCCGTCGCCGGCGCCGCCATCCTGGCTACGCGACTGCATGCACTGAACGGCCAGCGCGAGGGCGTCACCGTCAACGTCGCCAAAATCAGCGGCGGCGGCGCGCTCAATGTGGTCGCCGACAACGCCATCGTTCGTTTCAATGTCCGCGTCCCCGACAAGGCGGCGTCGGACTGGATCGAGGCGGCGGTTCGGGACATCGCCTCCGACCTCCCCTTCCCCGGTCTGGTTCTGCATCTTCTCGGCGGCATGACCCGCGCGCCCAAGCCCATGGACGCGTCCCAGACCGCCCTGTTCGAGGCCGTGCGCGACACCGGCGCCCTGCTGGGCCAGACCATCGCGTGGAAGCCCTCGGGCGGCGTCTGCGAGGGCAATAACCTGCACGCCGCCGGCCTGCCCAATATCGACACCCTCGGCGTCCTGGGCGGTGATATCCATTCGGGTCAGGAGTTCGCCTGGCCCGCCAGCTTCGTCGAACGCGCCCAGCTGTCCGCCCTGATCCTGTGCAAGATCGCGTCGAGCGAGATCGACGCCCTGAAACTGAAGTCCCTGCGTCTGGAGACGATGTAACCCCATGCTCGTCGTCCGACCCGCCGCGCCCGCCGATCTCGACCACCTGCTGGAACTGGCCATCCTCAGCGGCCCCGGCTTCACCAGCCTGCCGGAGGATCCGGATCAACTGGCGGAACGGCTGGAGGTCAGCCGCGACAGCTTCTCCGCCAAGCTGGCACCGGAAGAGCGCTGGTACACCCTGATGCTCGAGGAATCCGAGACTGGCGACGTCGACGGCATCGGCTCGGTCAAGGCGGCCGTCGGTCTGCACCGCCCGTTCTTCTCGTTCCGGGTGGTGACCAACACCCAGTCCTCGCCTTCGCTGGGCATCCGGCTGGAACAGAAGACGCTCGTTCTGGTCAATGAATGCACCGGCTGGACCGAGGTCGGGTCCCTGTTCCTCAAGGCGGACCGGCGCAAGGGCGGCGCGGGCCGGCTGCTCAGCCAGTCGCGCTACATGCTCATCGGCGCCGAGCCGGAACTGTTCAACGAGAACGTCCTGGCCGAGCTTCGCGGCGTCTTCACGCCTGACGGCGCCTGCCCCTTCTGGGACCACGTGGCGCACAAATTCTTTCCGATGGAGTTTGACGAGGCCGATCGCATGACGGGATCGACCGACAAGCAGTTCATCGTCGACCTGGCCCCGCGCCATCCGATCTACATCGACCTGCTTCCCGAGCCCGCGCGCGCCGTGATCGGCAAGGTGCATCCGCAGGGCGTGCCCGCCATGGCCCTGCTCGAGAGCGAAGGTTTCCGGCCCAACGGCCTGATCGACATCTTCGACGCCGGCCCCACGGTCGCCTGCGGCCGCGACAACATCCGCACCGTCCGCGACGCCCGCCGACTGACCGTCGCCGTCGCCGCCGAGGTCGAGGCCGAACTGCCCGCCCTGATCTCGACCGACAGCGTTTCCGCCTTCCGCGCCGTCCGCCAGCGCGCCCACATCGAAGGCGACACGGCCACCCTGAACGCCGAAACCGCCGACGCGCTGAAGGTCAGCGCCGGCGACACCGTGCGCCTGAAGGCCTGAGCGACCATCTGATGACCATGACCCCGTTCAAATCCATCGACCCCGCCACCGGCGAAACCGTCTGGGAGGGCGCCGCCGCCTCGCCCGCCGAGGTCCAGGCCGCCGCCGACCGCGCCCGCACCGCCTTCCCCGACTGGGCCGACCGCCCGCGTCAGGAGCGCATCGACGCCGTCAAACGCTATCAGGCCGTGCTCAAGGAGCGCGCCCCGCAGATGGCCGAGGCCATCAGCCGCGAGACCGGCAAGGCCCTGTGGGAGACCACGACCGAACTCGCCGCAATGGCGGGCAAGGTCGACATCTCGATCCGCGCCTATGACGAGCGCACCGGCGAGCGCACCGCCGACACCGCTTTCGGACACGCGACCCTGCGCCACCGTCCGCATGGCGTGGCCGCCGTGCTCGGACCGTTCAACTTCCCCGGCCACCTGCCCAACGGCCACATCGTCCCGGCCCTGCTGGCCGGCGACACCGTCGTGTTCAAGCCGTCGGAAGAGACGCCCCTCATCGGCCAGCTGATGGCCGAGGCGTTCGAGGCCGCCGATCTGCCGTCGGGCGTGGTCAATGTCGTTCAGGGCGGGCGCGACACCGGCGCGGCCCTGCTGGACGCCGGGATCGACGCCCTGATGTTCACCGGCTCCGGCGCGGCCGGCGCCCATTTCCGGCGCAAATTCGCCGACGATCCGCACGTCATCCTCGCGCTTGAGCTGGGCGGCAACAATCCGCTCGTCGTCTGGGACGCCGCAGACGCCGAGGCGGTCGCGGGCATCGTGGTCCAGTCCGCCTTCGTCACCACGGGCCAGCGCTGCTCCTGCGCCCGCCGCCTGATCGTGCCGGAAGGCCCACAGGGCGACGCCATCGTCGAGGCCGTCGCCGCCTTTGTCGACCGCCTGATCCTTGCGCCGTGGAACTCGACGCCCGAGCCCTATGCGGGTCCCCTGATCTCGCAGAAGGCCGCCGAGGCAGCGCTGCAGGCGCTACAGGACCGCATCGCGATGGGCGCGCAGATCATCCGCGCCTCCGGTCCCGTCGACAACCTGCCCGGGGCCTTCGTGAAGCCCGCCATCATCGACGTCACCGGCGTGGCCGTCCCGGACGAGGAGATGTTCGCCCCCTTCCTGTCCGTCACCCGCGTCGCCAGCTTCGACGCCGCCATCGCCGAGGCCAACGCCACCCGCTACGGCCTGTCCGCCGGTCTGGTCAGCGAGGATCCCGCCAACTGGGGCCGCTTCATTCGCAGGATTCGCGCCGGCGTGGTCAACTTCAACCGCCCGACCACCGGCGCCGCCGGCGACATGCCCTTCGGCGGCCTCGGCACCAGCGGCAATCATCGGCCGAGCGCCTACTATGCGGCGGACTACTGCGCCTATCCCGTGGCCAGTTTTGAAGCGGGATCGGTGAAAAACATCGAGAGTGAAATCAAGGGCCTGAGGCCGTGACCTCGGCGGTCGAGGCAAATGCTGACGGCCTGATCGGGCCGACCCACTCCTACGCCGGCCTGTCGCCCGGCAACCTCGCTTCAAGCCTCAACGCCGGCGAGGCGTCCAACCCGCGCGCGGCGGTTTTGCAGGGCCTCGACAAGATGAAGCGGCTGGCCGACCTCGGCCTGCCCCAGTTCGTTCTGCCGCCGCATGAGCGGCCCGACATCTCCTTCCTGCGAACGCTCGGCTTCACCGGCTCCGACGCCACCGTGCTGGAGGCCGCGTGGAAGTCCGCGCCCGCCTTCGCCGCCGCCGCCTGCTCCGCCTCGCCGATGTGGGCCGCCAACGCCGCCACGGTGACGCCGTCCGCCGACGCGGCAGACGGCCGGGTACACTTCACCCCCGCCAATCTCGTCACCAACCTGCACCGCTCGCTGGAGCACCAGCAGACGAAGCGCGCATTGGACGCCCTCTTCCCCGACCCCGCCCGCTTCGCCGTCCACGACGCCCTTCCCTCCGTCGGCCACCTCGCCGATGAGGGCGCCGCCAACCACGTTCGCCTGTGCGCCGACCACGGCGAGCCCGGGGTCAACATCCTCGTCTGGGGCCGCGAGGCCTATGAGCCATGGTCCGGCGCCTTCCCTGCCCGCCAGACCCGCGAGGCCTCCGAAGCCGTCGCCCGCCGCCACGGCGCCGCCCGCGCCGTCTTCCCGCGCCAGTCCCGCGCCGCCATCGCCAGCGGCACCTTCCACAACGACGTCGTCTGCGTCGGCGCGCTGAACACCCTGTTCTTCCACGAGCTCGCCTTCGAAGACACCGACGGCGCCAAGGTCGGTATCCGCGCCGGGGCCGAGGGCCTGTTCGAGCCCCTGTTCGTCGAGGTGTCGTCCGCCGACCTGCCCCTGGCCGACGCCATCTCCAGCTATCTGTTCAACTCCATGCTGGTGCGGATCCCGGGTGAGGACCGCCTGACGCTGATCTGCCCCACGGAGACCCGCGACAACCCGCGCAGCCACGCCGTCGCCGAGCGGCTGGCTTCGTCGAACGGCCCTATCGGCCGGGTCGAATACGTCGATGTGCGCCAGTCGATGCGGAACGGCGGGGGCCCCGCCTGCCTGCGTTTGCGCGTGGTCCTGACCGAGGCCGAGCTGGCCGCGACCAACCCCGCCATGCGGATGACCGACGAACTTCACGCGCGCCTGTCGATCTGGGCCGCCGCCTGGTACCGCGACACGCTGAAACCGCGCGATCTCGCCGATCCTGCGCTGCTGGACGAGAGCCGCGGCGCACTCGACGCCCTGACGGACATCCTCGGCCTCGGCGGCGACTTCTATCCCTTCCAGCGGGTCTGAGCCGGTGTCGGCCTTCTCCCTCCGTATCGCGACCGAGGCCGACATCCCCGCGCTGGTCGCGCTGATGGACCGGTCCATCTCCGGCCCGCTCGCCGCTTTTCTGACGCCGGAGCAGATCGCCGCCAGCCGCAAGCTGATGGGACTGGACAGCCAGCTGCTGGCCGACCGCACCTATTTCATCGTCGAGATCGACGGCGTCATGGCCGGCTGCGGCGGCTGGAGCCGGCGCATTACCACCTACGGCGGCGACCACACGCCAGGCCGCGAGCCCGCCCTGCTACACCCCGGTACCGACGCGGCCCGCGTCCGCGCCATGTACACGGCGCCCGAGTTCGTCCGTCGGGGCGTCGGCCGGCTGATCCTGCAGGTGTGCGAGGACGCCGCCCGCGCCGAGGGCTACGACCGCGTCGAACTGGTCGCCACCATGGGCGGCGAACCCCTGTACCTGGCCAACGGCTATCGCGAAATCGAGCGCTTCGACGACGACCGCGGCGGCGCGCCCGTGCCGCTGGTCAGAATGGGCAAAGCGCTCTAGCCCTTCCCGAGGGACGCGGAGGGGAAGCCGATGAGAGACGCAGCGATGAGCCCGGCCCGGCGCCTGCGCAACATCATCGGCGGCTCGGCAGGCAATCTGGTCGAGTGGTTCGACTGGTACGCCTATGCGGCCTTCACCCTGTATTTCGCCCCGGTCTTCTTCCCCAAGGGCGACTCCACCGCCCAGCTTCTCAGCACGGCCGCCATCTTCGCCGTCGGGTTCTTCATGCGTCCCGTCGGAGCATGGGTCATGGGCGTCTATTCCGACCGCAAGGGGCGCAAGGCCGGCCTGACCCTGTCCGTGACCCTGATGTGCACCGGCAGCCTGATCATCGCCTGCACGCCCGGCTATGCCAGCATCGGCGTCGCGGCCCCGGCCCTGCTGCTGTTCGCCCGCATGCTGCAGGGCCTCAGCGTCGGCGGCGAATACGGCTCGTCGGCCACCTATCTGGCCGAAATGGCCACGGCGAAACACCGCGGCTTCTGGTCCAGCTTCCAGTACGTCACCCTGATCTCGGGCCAGCTTCTGGCCCTGCTGCTGCTGATCCTGCTGCAAAGCACGATGGACGAGGCCGACCTCAAGGCCTGGGGCTGGCGCATCCCCTTCTTCGTCGGCGCGGCCCTGGCCGTGGTCGTCTTCTGGCTTCGCCGCCGCCTCGACGAGACCCGCGCCTTCGCAGGCGATATCTCCGGCGCCCCAAAATCCAGCGCCCTGCTGCTGATCATGAAGCATCCGCGAGAGGCGCTTCTGGTGCTGGGCCTGACCGCCGGCGGCACGCTCGCCTTCTACGCCTACACGACCTACCTGCAGAAATTCCTCGTCAATACGACGGGCTTCTCCAAGGACGCCGCCACCCAGATCAGCGCCGCCGCCCTGTTCGTCTTTATGCTGCTACAGCCCGCCGTCGGCGCCCTGTCCGACCGGATCGGACGCAAGCCGGTGATGATCGCCTTCGGGGTCTCGGGCGTCCTGCTGACGGTGCCGATCATGACCGCCCTGGCCACGGCCGACAGCCCGTTCATCGCCTTCCTGCTGGCCATGACCTCGCTGGTGATCGTCAGCGGTTACACAGCCATCAACGCCGTGGTGAAGGCCGAGTTGTTCCCGGCCCACATCCGCGCCCTGGGCGTCGCCCTGCCCTACGCCGTCGCCAACGCGGCCTTCGGCGGCACGGCGGAATACGTCGCCCTGTGGTTCAAGTCAGAGGGGATCGAGAGCGCCTTCTTCTGGTACGTGACCGGCATGATCGGCGTATCGCTGCTGGTCTATCTGTTCATGCGCGACACCAAACACCGCAGCCTGATCGTCCACGAGGACTAGGCCGCGAACCGGCCGCCCTTGTTTGCATAACCTTGGGTGCCGCGGGTGAAGACGCGGTCGGTCGGCAGCACGGCCTCGATGGCGATGTCGTCCGCGCCTTTCAGCCGGTCGTAGATCGGGCCGAAATCCTTCAGCGTCTCGGCCTTCAGCTGTTCGATCGAGTCGATGACGAAATAGACCTGCTGGAAGTCGTCGATCCGGTACAGCGTGCGCATCACCCGCTCCAGATCGAAGCCCAGCCGATTCGGCGACGGGTCCTCCAGCGAGAAGACGCTTTCGGTCGCCGACGACACGATCCCGGCTCCGTAGATCCGCAAGCCGCCCGCGTCCTGCATCAGGCCGAACTCGACCGTGTACCAGTACAGCCGCGCCAGATTCTTCAGCATGCCCAGCGAGGCGGCGCGCTGTCCGCCCTTGCCGTAGGCCTCCATGTAGTCGGCGAAATCGGGATCGCTCAGCATCGGCACATGGCCGAAGACGTCGTGGAAGATGTCGGGCTCCTGAAGATAGTCCAGCTGGTCCGGCTTGCGGATAAACTGGCCCGACGGGAAGCGGCGGTTGGCCAGATGGTCGAAGAAGACCTCGTCCGGCACCAGTCCGGGCACGCAGACCACGGTCCACCCTGTCAGCGCCTGCAGCTTCGGGTTCATCACCGCGAAATCGGGAATACCGCCGGTGTTCAGGTCCAGCGCCGTCAGCCCCTTGAGGAACACGTCAGCCGCGCGACCGGGAAGGATCTTCATCTGCCGGGCGTACAGGGTGTCCCAGGTCCGGTGCTCGACCTCGGTGTAGGACGCCCAGTCCTGCGGGATGGTCCAGTCAGAGGCCGCGCCCTCGGGCGGCTTGTCGAAGACGTGCTCGAAATCTGACATGGAGGCCTCCTGACACATGGGCTCTGACCGGCCCTTGTCGGGCAATCTAGGCTCGCCGCCGCCCCCGCGCCAGCCGCCGTCAGTGAATGGCGTGCGCCAACGGCGCGTGACGACCCTGGGCGTCGACCGTGAACCAGCGTTGCTCCGCTTCCCGGCTCAACGCTGACAGCTCCGGATCGTGCTCCAGCACATTCTCGGCGGCATAGGCGATAAAGCCGCCGCCGGGACCGATGGCCAAGACCTTGTAGTAGGGCTGGTCGGGCATGACCTCGCTCGTCCTCGTCGGATCGCCCGCATAGGTGGGGTCGATATCGATCACCACGCCGCGGAAGGCCGCGTCGCGTTGACGTACGATCTGGCCGAGGCCGAATTTCGCAACGGATTGCTGGGTCATGACCGCAGAATGCCGGAGCCAACCTGAGCCTTGGGGCGCCAGACCCGTTCATTTTCGCGTCAGCCGCTTGGCGACTGCCGTTCGCCAGTCCTAAGGTGTTCGGGACGGGCGCCGTTTCGGACCGCCCACCTTGAAAGTTTCGGCCCATGCCGGAGACCGACGGCGCGCCAAGGCGCGACCAGCGGTCCCAGCCCCGAAAGCCCGATCGGCAGCGCGCCCGCGGCGGCGCGGCCAACGGATCCGGGGCGTCAGGTCGCGAGGCGCCCCTGTATGGCGCGCTCGATCTGGGGACCAATAATTGCAGGCTGCTAATTGCAAAGCCTGCGCGCGACGGCTTTCGCGTCGTCGATTCCTTCAGCCGTATCGTCCGTCTGGGCGAAGGCCTGTCACGCACGGGCCGGCTGGACGATGCCGCCATGGACCGCGCCTATGACGCTCTCGTCCTGTGCGGCGAGCGCGTCGCCAAAAAGGGCGTCGACGCCAGTCGCCTGATGGCCGTGGCGACCCAGGCTTGCCGCCAGGCCGACAATGGCGAGGCCTTCATCGAGCGGGTTCGCGTGGGCACGGGGCTGAAGCTGCGCATCATCGACCCGGTCGAGGAAGCCCGGCTGGCGGTCGAAGGCTGCCTCAACCTGTTCGACAACTCGTCCGAGGCTGTCCTTGTCGTCGACGTCGGCGGAGGGTCGACGGAGCTCAGCTGGCTGAGGCGTCAGGGGCGCGAGAATTTCGTGCTCGAAGGCTGGATGTCGGCGCCCGTCGGCGTGGTCACCCTCGCCGAGCGCCACCCCGAGCCAGGCGCCGATCTGGACGCATGGTACGAGGCCATGGTCGCGGACATGGGTCGGGCCATCGCCGCCGCGCCGGTCAGCTCCGACCTGCGAAGCATCTTTACCGGCGGCCGCGGGCACATGATTGGAACGTCCGGCGCCATCACCAGTCTGGCGGGGATCCATCTGGGCCTGCGCCGCTATCAGCGAAATCTGGTCGACGGCCTCTGGATGACCAGCGGCGACTGCGAGCGCGCGGCGGAAAAGCTCATGGCCATGGGGCCAGCCGGCCGGGCGGCGGAGTCCTGCATCGGACCGGACCGGGCCGACCTGGTCCTTGCTGGAGCCGCGATCATGGAGGCGGTCCAGCGCGCCTGGCCGTCCGAGCGCGTGCGCGTGGCGGACCGCGGCCTGCGGGAGGGCCTTCTGCTTCAGCAGATGCGCAACGCCCGCACCACCACCCGACGCAGGCGCCGGGGCCGTGGATCGGGCTCTGCGCCGCAACCCGCCGGCTAGTTGGTCACCTGCACCGGCAGGACGACGTCGCACACCGAGAAGTCCGCGCCGCGCGCCGCGCGGGTTTCCTCAACCAGCGCCCGGAAGCGCGGCGAATCCGTCGCCAGTATCTGCACCGACGGCCGTTCGGCCTCCGGTATGTCGGCGGCGACCCGCACCCGGGTCATCCGGTCCGGCTGGGCTTCGGTCATCATGCCGTTGTCGCCGTCGCCGACCTGCAGCGACCGCACCACGTCCAGCCCCGACACCGTCGTTCCCCAGATGGTGTAGCGCTTGTCCAGCGCGGGATAGGCCTGCCGCATGATGAAGAACTGGCTGTTGGCGGTGTCGTTGCCCTCGTCCCGGGCCATGCCCGCGACGCCGGGGCAGTACAGCCCCCAGGCGTGGACCTTGCCATCGGCCGTCAATGCGAAGGCGGAATCGGGCTGGGTCTGCACCGGCAGCGAATGGAAGAAGCCCACCCGCGCGCCCGCAGGCTCAGCCACGGCGGCGAACGGCATGGTGGCCTCGCGGCGGAAGGTGAACTCGGCCTTCAGATCAGGATAGGGGCTCTGGCCCTCGCCATTACCCAGCGGATCGCCGGTCTGGGCCATGAACCAGTCGATCACGCGGTGCCACGGCACGCCGTCGTAGAAGCCGCGCCGCGCCAGCAGCTTGACCCGCTCCACATGCAGCGGGGCCACCTCGGGCGTGAGTTCGATGAGGATCCGTCCCTTGGTGGTGTCGATCACCAGCAGGTTCTCGGCCGTCGCGGTCCGCCACTCGGGCGCGACGATCGTCGTTGCGGGAGTGGGTGGCGGCGGCGGGGGCGGCGTGCCGCCCGAATCCTGCGCATTGGCGGCCCCCGCCGTCATGACGGCCAGGGCCGCGAGACCGAGAAACTTCCGCATCGTCTTCCCCCTCATTCCGGAACTCAGCCGCCGGTTACTTCAGCGACCGGCTGAACGTCACACACCGTAAAGCGCGCGCCCAGTTCGGCGCGCTTCTGTTCGACCAGGGCCGTGAAGGCCGGGCTGCGCGTGGTCATCACACGCGCCGAAGGCCGCTGGCCCTCCGGCATGGCCGCCGCCGTCCGGGCGCCCGTCATGATGTCGGGGTCCGTCACGGCGCCATTCCCGGCTTCCGTGCCGGCCTTCAGGGCCTTGACCACGTCCAGCCCCGACAGAACCCGTCCGAAGGGCGTGTACAGGCCGTTCAGCGCGTCATTCGGTCCGGTCATCAGGAAGAACTGGCTGTTGGCGCTGTTCGGGTCCTGGGCGCGGGCCATGCCGGCTACGCCGGGACAGAAGAGGCCCTGGGCGGCCGTCTTGAAGTCCGCCGTGACCATCATCTGCGCGTCAGGCTGGGTGAAGACCGGCATGGACCCGGCGACCCCCAGCAGTCCCTCAGGCGCATTGACGAGATTGACGAAGCCGAGATCCCGACCGCGGCGGAACTGGAACTCGCCGGGGACGTCCGGCAGTTCGCTGCCGCCCTCGCCGGTGCCCAGCGGGTCGCCCGTCTGGGCCATGAAGCCCGGCAGTACGCGGTGGAATTTCAGTCCGTCGTAAAAGCCCTGGTCGGCCAGGGTCCGGACCCGCGCGACCGACAGCGGCGCGACCGCCGGGTCCAGCTCGACGACGATCCGGCCCTTGGCCGTGTCGATGACCAGCAGGTTTTCCGGCGCCACGGCGCGCCAGTCGGCGGCCGGCGCCTGGGCCGCGGCGGGCAGGCCGGCGGCGAGAAGCGCCATCGAGAATGCGCCGATGGTTGCGATACGAAGGCTCATACTATCCCTTGACCTTGTCCCGGACCGCCTTGGCGACGGCGGGGCTGACGAAACTGTCGATCGCGCCGTCCAGACGGGCGATCTCCTTGACCAGCCGCGAGGCGATCGCCTGATGCCGCGGGTCGGCCATCAGGAAGACCCCGCACGATGATGCTGGCGTCCAGTTCCTCGGCGAAATGCATCAGCAGGGTGGAAAACGCCCTGACTTCGACCTTGTCTCCCAGATGGGCGACCTCGGCCCGGACCATGTCGACGCGCTCATCCGTCTTGAACAGCGGTCCCTTGTCGTCGTTGCGGGCGACGCCGATGACCAGCTTGTCGACCAGCTTCACCGCACGGCCGATGATGTCCATATGCCCGTTGGTCACGGGATCGAACGTGCCCGGATACAGGCCGATGCGCATGCAGTCCTCCCCGCTTTCCAGCGGTTTAGCAGCCCCCGCCGCCACAGCCTAGATCGGTTGAACGGGGTTCGACGTCCATGCGGACTGAAGGCGATCGATCCTCGCCGGGGATGCCGCGAACGCATGCTCGCCGATTGAGGCGACGGCGCAGGCCGGCGTGGCGCTGTTGCAGATGAAGGCGCCGTCGAAACCGGCAAGATCGTCCAGATGAACCGGAGCCGTCCTGCCCGTCAGCCCGGAGTGAGCAAGGCCGCGCTGCACCAGCGCCTGGGCGACCCCTGCCAGCATCGGCGCCTGCGGCCAGACCACCTCTCCTTCGTAGATAAACCCGATGTTCCAGAGGCTTCCCTCAGAAACATAACCGTCTGCATCCACAAAAAGCGCATCATCAAAGCCCGCGCCGTGGGCCAGCCGTCGCGCGCGGATCAGGCCGAACGTCGCCACATGCTTGAGATGCGGCGCCTCGCGGCCATAGGTCTGAACCTGCAGACGCACGCTGTCAGCCAGCGGCGGAGGCGGCGGCGAAGCCGCGATCAGCACCTTGGGCCGACCGCTCCAGGCCGGCGTGCGCGGCCCGATCTCCGGCGAGAACAGGCTCACCCGCAGCCAGCAGTCCTCGCGCTCCGCGGCGGCCGCCCGCATCAGCTCGCGCAGACGCGCCTCGCCCACGGGTTCGCCGAACAGTTCGACCGCCTCGGCCTCAAGCCGCGCCAGATGCAGGTCCAGCCCGCGCACCCCACCCTGCTCCACAAGAAACGAGGTGTAGGCGCCGTAGTTGACCAGAGCCACATGGGTCAGATCAGCCGGGGTGGCGAGGGCGCCGTCGACGCTCAGTTCAACGGTGCCCGCCATGGATCAGCTTTCGCCGCCCTCGCCGTCCGCTTCGACCTCGGCCGCCTCGTCATCGCCGCCGCCGCTGTCGGGCAGCCGTTCGACCGACACGACCCGCTCGCCCTCGGCGGTGCGGAAGATGGTCACGCCCTGGCTGGAACGTCCGACAATGCGGACCTGACTCACCGGCGTGCGGATCATCTGACCGCCCGAGGTGACCAGAAGCAGTTCGTCGCCGTCCTCGACCGGGAAGGACGCCGCCAGGCGCGTGCCCGCGCGGCCGCCCAGGCCGTGGGCCGTCAGCCCCTGCCCGCCCCGGCCCGTGCGCCGGTACTCGTAGGCGGAGGACCGCTTGCCGAAGCCGGTGTCCGTGACGGTCAGGATGTACTGCTCGGCCGCGCCCAGTTCGGCGATGCGCTCGACGCTCAGCGCGGCGTCGCCGGTGGCTTCATCGTCGGCGTCGACCGTCGGCGTTTCGTCCTCGCCCTCGCCCGTCGCCCGGCGCATGGCCGAGGCGTGTTTGACATAGGCGGCCCGCTCGTCCGGCGTCGCATCGACGCGGCCCAGCACGGCCATGGAGATGACCTCGTCGCCCTTCTGCAGACGCACGCCGCGCACGCCGGTCGAATCACGGCCCTTGAACACGCGCACGTCGTCGGCCTTGAAGCGGATGGCGCGGCCCAGTGCGGTCGTCAGCATGACGTCGTCCTCGGCGGTGCACAGGGCGACGCCGACCATGTGGTCGCCGTCTTCCAGCTTCATCGCGATCTTGCCGGCCCGGTTGACGGTGGCGAAGTCGCTCAGCTTGTTCCGGCGCACGTCGCCCGAACGCGTGGCGAACATGATGTCGAGGTTGCCCCACTCCGCCTCGTCCTCGGGCAGCGGCAGGACGTTCATGATCGAATCGCCCGGCTCGATCGGCAGCAGGTTGACGAAGGCCTTGCCGCGCGACTGCGGATTGCCCAGCGGCAGGCGCCAGGTCTTCAGCTTGTAGGCCTTGCCGTTGGTGGCGAAGAACAGCACCGGCGTGTGGGTCGAGGCCGAGAACACGCCGACGACGGCNGTCGAGGTTGCCCCACTCCGCCTCGTCCTCGGGCAGCGGCAGGACGTTCATGATCGAATCGCCCGGCTCGATCGGCAGCAGGTTGACGAAGGCCTTGCCGCGCGACTGCGGATTGCCCAGCGGCAGGCGCCAGGTCTTCAGCTTGTAGGCCTTGCCGTTGGTGGCGAAGAACAGCACCGGCGTATGGGTCGAGGCCGAGAAGACGCCGACGACGGCGTCGTCCTCCTTCATCGCCACGCCGGAACGGCCCTTGCCGCCGCGATGCTGGGTCCGGTACGCGTTCAGCGCCACGCGCTTGACGTAGCCGCCGTGGGTGACCGTCACCACCATATCCTCGCGCGGGATCAGGTCCTCGTCTTCCAGCTCGAAATCGCCCTCGCCGATGATGGTCCGGCGCGGAACGGCGAACTCCTCCTTCACCAGCAGCAGATCCTCGCGGATCACGGCCAGGATGTTGGCGCGGTCGCTCAGCAGGGTCAGGTGGCCCTGGATGGTGTCGGCAAGGCCGCGCGCCTCGCCGAAGATGTCGTCGCGGCCCAGACCGGTCAGGCGGCTCAGGGTCAGGCCGAGGATGGCCCGCGCCTGTTCGTCCGTCAGGTTCAGCTTGTCGCCGTCGACCAGCATGCGCGCCTCGGCCGGATCGGCCGAGCTGCGGATGATGTGGATGACCTCGTCGATATTGGCCACGGCCACGGCCAGACCGACCAGCACGTGACCGCGGTCGCGGGCCTTGGCCAGTTCGAACTTGATGCGGCGGACGACCACTTCTTCCCGGAACTCCAGGAAGGCTTCCAGCAGCTGGCGCAGGCCCATCTGCTCCGGGCGGCCGTGGTTCAGCGCCAGCATGTTGACGCCGAACGAGCTCTGCATCGCCGTAAAGCGCCACAGCTGGTTCAGCACCACGTCGCCGGACGCGTCGCGCTTCAGCTCGATCACCATCCGCATGCCGTCGCGGTCGGATTCGTCGCGGACGTCGGAAATSCCCTCGATCCGCTTCTCGCGGACCATTTCGACGATGCGCTCGATCAGGGTCTGTTTGTTGACCTGATAGGGCAGCTGGGTGACGACGATGGCCTCGCGGTCCTTGCGGATCGTCTCGATCGTCGCCTGACCGCGCACCATGACCGAGCCGCGGCCGTCGCGCAGGGCGTTGCGRGGSGCSGTGCGGCCCATGATCTCGCCGCCGGTCGGGAAGTCGGGACCGGGCACGATGTCCAGCAGGGCGTCGTCGCTGACGTTCGGATCGTCCAGCAGGGCCACGCAGGCGTCGATGATCTCGCCCAGATTATGCGGCGGGATGTTGGTCGCCATGCCGACGGCGATGCCGCCCGCGCCGTTGACCAGCAGGTTCGGAATCCGCGCCGGGAGGACGACAGGCTCCAGCTCCTTCTCGTCGTAGTTCGGCTGGAAATCGACGGTGTCCTTGTCGATGTCGGTCAGCAGGGCCGAAGCGGCCGGGGCCATCCGGGCCTCGGTGTACCGCATCGAGGCCGGCATATCGCCGTCGACCGAGCCGAAATTGCCCTGGCCGTCGACCAGCATCAGACCCATCGAGAACGGCTGGGCCATGCGCACCAGCGCCATATAGACCGAGGCGTCGCCGTGCGGGTGGAACCGGCCCAGCACGTCGCCCACGACCCGCGCTTCAGCCCGTCGCGCGCGTCCGGCAGGGCGCGGCTCACGATCACGCTCATGGCGTAGTCGAGATACGAGCGCCTCAGCTCGTCTTCGATGGTGATGGTGGAGATGTCGCCGCCGCCGCCGCCCGAAACCGGAGGAAGCGCGTCGTTATAGCTGTCGTCAGTCAAGGAAATCAGGCTTTAAATGGCCGGAATCGGAACGTGATCCGCGAACAGGTTTTCTAGCATCCGGGAACCCCCGTGGCAAAGCCGGGCGGCCCGGAAACCCGCCGTCCAGACAAGGATTCCAGACCATGCGTCTCGCCCGCCTCTCCGCCCTCGCCGCCCTGCCCCTGATTGCCGCCCTCGGGGCCTGCGTCAGCGTCACGGCGAATGACTATTCGGACGGCCCGGACCGGGCCGCGATCGGCGATTTCGGCGAGGCGACGCTCATGAACGGTTCCGGCGCGCGCGTCGGCCGCGCCATCCTGACGCAAGGCGCGACCGGCCTGCTGATCCGCATCGAGGCCGAGGGCCTGACCCCGGGCTGGCACGGCGTCCACATCCACGCCACGGGCCAGTGCGCGGCGCCCTTCACCTCGGCGGGCGCTCATATCAATCACGGCGAGCCCAAGGCGCCCCACGGCCTGCTCAACGCCGGCGGTCCCGACGACGGCGACCTGCCCAATGTCTTCGCGGACGCCCAGGGACGGGTGAACGCGGAGGTCTTCACCACCCGCGCCCGAATCGCCCGCAACGGGCCCGGCCAGTGGCTGTGGGACGCCGACGGCTCGTCCCTGGTGATCCACGCCAACATGGATGACCAAACCAGCCAGCCCATCGGCGGCGCCGGCGATCGCGTCGTCTGCGGCGTGATGGCGGCGGGCTAGTCCGCCACCGGCCGGGTCAGATCGAACTCGACCCGGAAATGGCGGTTCGCACGCCGAAGTTCGTAGGCGAACGTCTGTCCCGGATTCACCTCGACCGCCCAGACGTTGGTGGTCGAGACCGGGGCATCGCCCGCTGTGAACAGCTCCTTCGAAAACGCATCGACCGGGAACGCCTGACGTTCGGCCGTACCCGCCGAGACGGCGTCGCCGCCGTACCAGTGGAAGCCGTCGGGCTTCCCGGCGGGGTCACGGTGGTCGTGCTTCAGCGTCAGGCCGCCCTCGTCATTCCGGCTGATGACCCAGGTCCGGGATTTGTCGTCGCCGACGTGGAAGGGAATGCGAACCTCGTCCGCCGAACAGTCGCGGACGTGCATCACCAGCCGTGACCGGGCGAAATCGGCGTCGGCGGCGTCCGTGGTCACGACGCGTCCCACGAATCGCTGCCCGCAGAGGGCGTTCAGGTTGGCCATGAAGGCGTCCTGCTGCAGCGCCCGCGCGCCCGGGAGCGAAGCGCAGGCGGACAGGGCCATGGCGGCGGCGAAAACGGCGATCTGTTTCATGGGCTCAGGTTGGCACGACCCGCCCCCCCGGCCTAACCTTCACGCATGGCCGACACCGTGACGCTTCGCCTCACCATCGACGATCCGGTTCCCGGAGTGCGCTACAGCCTCCAGAAGGAAGACCTGCCGTTCGAGCCCGTTACCGCAGGCGACGCACCTATCTCGTTCGACGTCCCGATCACCCTGCACCCCGACGGCCGGATGACCGGCCCGTTCGTGCGCCGCGAAGGTCCGCAGCGTCGCTTCGTCTACATTCGCATCGGCACGTCGGCAGGCGACCACGCCGGCATCTGGAGCCGCCGCGCCAAGATCGACATCCACGACATCCCGCCCGTCCTGCTGAGGCCTGGCGCCGTTCTGGAAGTCCACCTGCCAGGCCGGGGCAATGACGGTTCTCCCGCCTGCGCCACCGTCAGACGCCTCGGCGAATGGTGCAACGCAAGTGGCCGTTGACTTCCGGCCGCGCCTGAGTATGTTCCGCGCCTCTTATTTCCAGCGGCTTTCGCCGTCGCAAAGGTAATTCCCGATGGCCAAGCCCGCCTCTATCAAAATCCGCCTGAACTCCACGGCCGACACCGGCTTCTTCTACGTCACCAAGAAGAACGCTCGTACGATGACCGAGAAAATGGTCGTCAAGAAGTACGACCCCGTCGTGCGCAAGCACGTCGAGTTCAAGGAAGGCAAGATCAAGTAAGGGCCACGCCCTGCTGGATTTGATGACGCCCGGTGGAAACGCCGGGCGTTTTTCTTTGGCGTGTTAGGATGCCGGAATGAGTGACCCGACCGACGACCCCCAGATTCCCGACACGCCGGCCGAGAGTCCCGTCCAGCGGGCGCTCCGTCTCAAGACGGCGGCGATCGAGGCGCGGGAGAAGCCCCCGCGCGGCGGTCGGTTCCAGCGCGAACAGGCCGCGCGCATCGCGACCGGCAAGTCCAAGCCGTGGATGAGCCGCTGAAGACCCCTAGGCGGCCCGCGCGATGACCTGGTTCCGGCCGTGGGCCTTGGCCTCGTAGACCCCCTCGTCGGCCCGCTTCAGCAGGGCCTCCGGCGTATCGCCATTGCCGTCACTGGACGCCACGCCGACGGAGACGGTGATCGTCAGCCCCTCGGCGCCGTTCATGATCGGGAACGGCTGTGACGCCACATCGCGCCGGATGCGGTCAGCGACGCGCACGGCGTCCTCCATGCTGGCGCCCGGCATGACCACGACGAACTCCTCGCCTCCCAGACGGCACGGCAGGTCGATGGCCCGAACATTGGTCGCCAGACGCACCGCGAACTCGCGCAGAACCTCGTCGCCGGCGTCATGACCGAAGCCATCGTTGACCAGCTTGAAGTGGTCGATGTCCATCACAAGCACAGCGACGCTCTCGCCCCCCTGCCCGGCGCGATTCATCAGCCCCTGAAGTTGCCCGGCCATGTAGCGGCGGTTGTGCAGGCCCGTCAGGGCGTCGGTGACCGCCATCTCGAGACTGTAATCCAGCTTCTGCTTCAGGAAGTCGGCATAGCGTTTGCGCTTGATCTGGGTCAGCGTCCGCGCCGCCAGCTCCTCGGGATCCACCGGTCGCGGCAGGATGTCGTTGACGCCCAGCTCCAGCGCCTTCAGCAGGCGCGGCCGGTCCGCCTGGTCAACGACGGCCAGGATGGGCAGTCGGCGCGAGGCCTCGGTCGAACGGATCTGGGCCACGAACCGCAGGCCGTCGAACTCCGAGCTCGACACATTGACGATCATGAGGTCGACCGGTCCGCGCGCCGCGATCAGCGCCGCGGCGGGATCGGATTCCACCGTCGGCCGGTGCTCGCCGGCCAGGTGTTCGACCATCTTCTCTGCCTGGCGCACATTGTCGTCGACGATCAGCACCCGTCCGCCCGAGCCCCGAAGCCGGCCCGCGCCATCCGTGTCGACGCCCAGTTTGCGCCCGCTTTCCTCGCGCTCGCGCAATTCGTCCATGACGGACTTCAGGCGCACCAGCGACTTCACGCGGGCGAACAGGATGACGTCGTCGATCGGCTTGGTGACGAAGTCGTCGGCTCCCGCGTCCAGCCCCTTGATCTTGTCCTCGCGCCCGTCCAGCGCCGTCACCAGCACGACGGGGATGTGGCGGGTCACCGGGTCAGCCTTCAGCCGCCGGCAGGTCTCGAACCCGTCCATGCCGGGCATCATGACATCCAGCAGGATGATGTCGGGCCGCTCGTCCGATGCGATCTGCAGCGCCGTCGCGCCGTCGCAGGCGGTCAGCACCTCATAGTATTCGAGCGTCAGCTTGGCCTCGAGCAGGCGGACGTTCGGCTCGACGTCGTCAACGACAAGAATGCGCGCCGTCATCGGTCCCTACCCCAGATGTTTCCGAACCACGTCGAGGAAGTGCATCACCGAGATCGGCTTGGAGATGTAAGCCTCGCACCCGCCCTGGCGGATGCGTTCCTCGTCGCCCTTCATGGCGAAGGCGGTGACGGCGACGACGGGGATGTGGCTCAGTTCCTCATCGTCCTTGAGCCATTTGGTCACTTCCAGGCCGCTNTGCTGATTCTGGGCAGCCTGCCCGGAGAAGCCTCGCACCCGCCCTGGCGGATGCGTTCCTCGTCGCCCTTCATGGCGAAGGCGGTGACGGCGACGACGGGGATGTGGCTCAGTTCCTCATCGTCCTTGAGCCATTTGGTCACTTCCAGGCCGCTGATTTCCGGCAGCTGGATGTCCATCAGGATCAGGTCGGGCTTGTGCAGGCGCGCCAGGGCCAGAGCCTGCAGCCCTTCGCGGGTCTGCAGGGTCTCGTAGCCCTGGGAATCAAGCAGATCATGAAAGAGCTTCATGTTCAGCTCGTTATCCTCGACGATGAGGACTTTCTTGGACATCATCACCTGGCCTGTCGCCTCACGGAGTGCGGCTGCTCGGAGGCTTGTCGCCTTCTCCGTGCACTGTGGCCCAACGGGTCTTAAGTTGGCGTGAAGCGACGCTACAGGGCCTGAAACGTGCCGATCCGCGCCATCTGCCGCGACTGCCTCTGGACCGGCGACCACAAGGTCGACCGGTGCCCGAACTGCGATTCGCGCCGCATGGTCTGCCATGACGAGCTGGCCCAGCTGACCATCGCCCATCTGGACTGCGATGCCTTCTACGCTTCAGTGGAGAAGCGCGACCGGCCCGAACTGCGCGACAAGCCGGTGATCGTGGGTGGCGGCAAGCGCGGCGTTGTCTCGACCTGCTGCTACGTCGCCCGCCAGTACGGCGTCCATTCGGCCATGCCGATGTTCAAGGCGCTGAAGGCCTGCCCCGAGGCCGTGGTCATCAAGCCCGACTTCCGCAAATACATCGCCGCCAGCGAGGCCATCTTCGGCGCCGTCGGCAAGCTGACGCCGCTCGTCCAGACCCTGTCGCTGGACGAGGCCTGGATCGGCCTGGCCGGCACCGAACGCCTGAACGGCGGCCCGCCGGCATTCCAGCTGATCCGCCTTCAGAAGCAGATCGAGCAGGAGACCGGTCTGACGGTTTCGATCGGCCTCGCTCCCAACCGGTTCCTCGCCAAGGTGGCCTCCGAGCTGGACAAGCCGCGCGGCTTCTCCGTGCTCGGCTCCGAGGCGAAGGACGTTCTGGCGCCCAAACCCATCCGCATCCTGCCCGGCGTCGGCCCCGTCTTCGCGAAGACCCTCAACAGCGACGGCTACGCCACCGTCGGCGATCTGGCCGCCGCCGACGTGCGCGATCTGGTCAAACGCTATGGCGAGACCGGCCTGCGCCTGCACGACCTGGCCCACGGCCGGGACGCCCGGCTGGTCAATCCCACCCACGACCGCAAGGGCATGAGCGCCGAGACCACCTTCAACGAGGACCTGACCACGGCCGAGGATCTGGAGGCCGAACTCTGGCCCCTGTGCGAGAAACTGGCGTCCAAGGCCCGCCGCGACGGCGTGGCCAGCCGGGTCATCGTGCTCAAACTGCGCCGCACGGACTTCAAGATCGTCACCCGCCGCATATCCTTGCCGGAACCCGTCCAGACCGCCCGCGCCCTCTTCGCCGCCGGGCGCACCCTGATGGCCCCGGAACTGGGCCGGCCCTACCGACTGATCGGCATCTGCATGGGAGAGGTGGTGGACGCGGTCGATGTCCCCGCCCTTTTCGACACCCCGGAAACCCGCACCCTGAAAACCGAAACCGCCATCGACGCCCTGCGTGCGAAATTCGGCGCCCGGGCAGTGGTCGCAGGACGAGCGCTCAAGGACTGATATTCGTCTCCGGGTCGTCACAGAACCATGATGACCACGACGTCCTGCCCCGCCATAAGCAGCACGATTGTGTCCGGAGTCTTGTATGCGCCCCCATCGTCGTGAGTTGTTCGCCGGTTCCGCCGCAGCCCTCGCCTTCACCGGTTTCGCCCGGCACGCACAGGCCCAAACCCAGACCCCTCCGGTCGAAACCTACGTCAACGATGTCGAGGGCTACGGGCCGCTGAAGCCCGACCCCAACGGCGTCCTCGACCTGCCGGAAGGCTTCTCGTACCGCATCATCTCGCAGGGCGGCGAGACGATGGACGACGGCCTTCTGGTCCCCCAGAATTTCGACGGCATGGGCTGCTTCCCCCTCGACGGCACGAAGGTCGCCCTCGTCCGCAACCACGAACTCAAGGCCTCCCGCGCCACGCAGCGCAACTGGGGTCCCGCCGGCTTTCATCAGGAGCGCGCCGGCCTTATCGACACGTCCCGCGCCTATGACGTCACTGCCGACGGTCGCGTGATCCCCGGCGGCACCACCACCCTGGTCTACGATCTCGCCACCGGCCGCACGGTCCGCCAGCACCTCAGCCTGATCGGCACCTCGACCAACTGCTGCGGCGGCCACACGCCCTGGGGCAGCTGGCTGACGTGCGAAGAGACCGAGGAGATGCCGGGAACCCATGATGTCGGCAAACCCCACGGTTTCGTCTTCGAAGTTCCGGCCAACGCCACGGGCCTCGTCGAGGCCGTCCCGCTGAAGGCTATGGGGCGCTTCGAGCATGAGGCGGTCTGCGTCGATCCCCGCACCGGCATCGTCTATCTGACCGAGGACAAGGTCGACGGCCTGTTCTACCGCTTCATCCCGACGACGCCCGGAAAACTGATCGACGGCGGCCGCCTGCAGGCCATGGGCTTCAAGGGCAAGCCCGGCGCCGATTCCACCAACCATGACGTCCGCGAATGGTCGACCGGCGACTGGCGCGAGGTCGTATGGATCGACATGGAGGACGTCGAAAGCCCCAACGCCGACCTGCGTTTCCGCGGCCATGCGGCCGGCGCCGTCCGGGTCGCGCGCGGCGAAGGCGTCTTCTGGACCGGTACGGAAATGTTCATGACCGCCACCTCGGGCGGCCCCATGAAGCGCGGCCAGATCCTGCGCTACGTCCCGTCGCGCGACGAGGGCAAACCCGGCGAGCGCCGTCGTCCGGGCCGCGTCCAGCTGTTCGTCGAAAGCGCCGACCTGCGCACCCTCAACATGGCCGACAACATCTGCGTCGCGCCGTGGGGTCATCTGGTCGTCTGCGAGGACAACTACTCCGCCGACGCCCGCAACCACGTGAAGGGGGTGACCCCGGACGGCAAGGTCTACGCCATCGCCCGCAACGTTTTCACCGGCAACAGCGAGTTCGCGGGCGGCGTCTTCTCGCCGGACGGGTCTGTGCTGTTCGTCAACCTCTACTACCCGGGGCTGACCTTCGCGATCACAGGCCCCTGGACCTCGGTCCGGACGTAAACAGCCGCGCCTGCGACCGGCGGACCAGCCACAGGTTCACCGTCGCCGTCGTCAGCACCAGCACCGCCCCTGCCTGGTGCAGGGCGCCGAGCCACAGCGGCACGGCGTGGATCAGGGTGGCGACGCCAAGCACCGCCTGCAGCCACAGGACAGCCGCCACCACAAAGGCGGAAACACCCAGTCCCTCGGCCAGCCGCCAGCGCCAGGCCTGCACCGCATAGACCGTGCCGCCGGCCAGCAGGACATAGGCCCAAATCCGGTGATTGAACTGCACCAGCGCCTGATCGTGCAGGAAGGCCAGCGCCCCCTTGCTCCACTCCACCGGCGGCAGCACCGCCCCGTTCATCATCGGCCAGTCGGTGTAGACGAACCCCGCCTTCGCTCCGGCCACCAGCCCGCCCAGCAGGCACTGTACGAAGATCGCGCCCAGCAGGATCGCGGCGCCCCGGCTCCATCCCTGCGGCGCCCGCGAATGCGCCTCGCCGTTCCACGCCTCAAGCCCGGTCCAGATCAGACCCATGAAGATCAGCAGCGCCAGACCCAGATGCGTCGCCAGCCGTTCCGGCGCCACGTCCACCCGTTCTGACAGGCCGCTGGACACCATCCACCAGCCGATGAACCCCTGCAGCCCGCCCAGAGCCAGCAGCACCGCGCACCGCACGATCAACCGCCGCGGCATCCGGCGCAGGATCAGGAAGACGACGAACGGCAGGAAGAAGACCGCCCCGATCAGCCGCCCCAGCAGACGGTGCGCCCATTCCCACCAGAAGATGCCCTGGAACTCGCCCATGCTCATGCCGGCGTTGACCTGGGCATATTGCGGGATGGCCCGGTATTTCTCGAACGCTTCGCTCCAGTCGGCCGCATTCATGGGCGGCAGCGCCCCCATGATCGGCTTCCACTCGGTGATCGACAGGCCGGAGCCCGTCAGGCGGGTCACGCCCCCGACCACCACCATGGCGAACACCAGCACGGCGCAGGCGAACAGCCAGATGGCTACAGCCCGGCTCTGATCGCCCCCGATGAAACGCTTCATTCGACGCCCGCCGTCCCGACCGTTACAGTGCCGGCGCGTCACTGGTCCGACGCCGGACTGAGCGGTATGCCCGCCCTGTGCGGCGAGATCGAGTCGCTTTTCGGCGTCGCATCGCCACACGTCAGGAGAGGTTCTTGCAGTACGCCGACATCGCCGCCGCCGTTCTGGGCGCCTTCGCCCTCGCCTGGCTTGCCGACCTGTTCACCGGCCGTCGCGGTCTGTTCGCTACCTCGCTGGTGTCGGGCGTCGCGGCCGTTGCCGGCTGGTTTCTGGCCATCCGCGTGTTCGGCGTCAGCACCATGGACGAATGGGACTGGGTCCTCTGGTCGCTCGCCGCCTCGGCCCTGGCGCTGGGCGGCTTCTTCCTGTTCCGCAGCAAGCGCTGACCATGGGACCGCGCACGCGCCGATTCGTCGCCATGCTCGGCGTCATCGTCTTCCTCGTCGTCTGGATCTGGGGCGCGATCGCCATCCGGGGCATGCTGCCCGCCTCGCCGCTGATCGACCTGCTGGTCTACGCCATCGCTGGCATCGGCTGGGGCGTGCCCCTGTATCCGCTGTTCCGCTGGGCCGAAGGCGGAAAGAAGTAGCCGGAATTGCAAAGGGGCCGCCCTGAGGCGACCCCTTCAACCAACCGTCTTCTTTGAGGAAGATGGTCGGAGCGACAGGATTCGAACCTGCGACCCCTTGACCCCCAGTCAAGTGCGCTACCAGGCTGCGCCACGCTCCGAGAGGCGCTCCTATAGACGGGGTTCGCCGCGTCGCAAACCGAAAAAGCAGCCCTCAGGCGCTTCTCGACAGGACAGCTTCCAGACGGGCCCGCGCGCCCTCCAGTTCGGCCAGCACCTGCCGCAGGCGGACGGACGACGGCGCGCTGGCGACCGGACTCGGGGCCGGAGCCGAAACCTCGGCAGGCGCAGCCCCTTCAGGCTCGAACGTCACCGTCCCGTCAGGGTCGCCATAGTGGGCCAGACGCTTCAGCCCCTGCTCCTTGTGCAGCCGCTGGACGCCCTTGATGGTCAGGCCTTCCTCGTGCAGCAGCCGTTTGACGGCCTTGAGCACCACGATGTCCTGCGGGCGATAGAAACGCCGTCCCCCGGCCCGCTTGAGCGGTGTGAGGAACGGAAATTTGGTCTCCCAGAAGCGCAGCACATGCTGGGGCGCGCCGACCTCGTCAGAGGCTTCTGAAATGGTCCGGAAGGCGTTGGGGCTCTTGGCCACGATCAGGCGGGCACGACAGCGTCGTGAACCCGGCCCTTCATGATCTGCGAGGCGCGGAAGCTGATGACCCGGCGTGGATGGATGGCGGCCGGCTGACCGGTCTTGGGATTACGACCCATCCGGGCGCGCTTCTCGCGCACCTGAAAGACGCCGAAGCCCGAAAGCTTGACCGTTTCGCCCCGCTCAAGCGACTCGATGATGAGTTCCAGCGTGCGTTCGACCAGCGACGAACACTCCTGGCGGGAGAGTCCGACTTCCTCGTGCACCGCTTCACACAGGTCGGCGCGCGTCAGGGTCTGGTGTTCGGCCAAGGTCCGCTCCCCTCCAAAGGTCGGTTGCCGACATAAAAGGGCAAGCGTCGTCAAATGGAAAGCCGGAAAAACTCCCTACAGACGAAACGCGCAGGCGCCCCATGTCAGGCCGCCGCCCATGGCCTCCAGCAGCACCAGATCGCCGCGCTTTATGCGCCCGTCGTGAATCGCCGCATCGAGCGCCAGCGGGATCGACGCTGCCGATGTGTTTGCGTGCATGGCGACGGTCGAGATCACCTTGTGCTCGTCCAGCCCCAACCGGTCGCCGACGCCCTTGATGATGCGCTGGTTGGCCTGGTGCGGTACGAACCAGTCGACGTCCGCGATCTCGATGTTCGAGGCGGCGCAACAGGCGGTGATGGCCTCTGCGATATTCACCACGGCGTGCCGGAAAACCTGGTTTCCGGCCATGCGCAGGTGACCGACCGTGCCTGTCGTGGCCGGTCCGCCGTCGACGTACAGCAGGTCCGTCTTGGTCCCGTCACTGCGCAGGGCGAAGCCCAGCAGTCCCTTGTCTTCCTTGGTCCCCTGCCCTTCGCACGGCTCGACGACGACCGCTCCGGCCCCGTCCCCGAACAGGACGCACGTCGACCGGTCGGTCCAGTCCATCAGGCGGGTCATCTCCTCGGCGCCGATGACCAGGGCGCATTTCGACAGGCCCCGCGCCACGAAGCCGTCGGCGACGCTCAGCGCATAGACGAAGCCCGAGCAAACGGCCTGAACGTCGAAGGCGATGCAGGTCGGCGCCCCGATCTTGCGCTGCACAATCGAGGCGACCGACGGGAAGGTCATGTCGGGCGTGGTCGTGGCGACGATGATCATGTCGACCTCGGCCGCCGTCCGCCCCGCGTCGATCAGGGCCTTCTTCGCGGCCTCAACGGCCAGATCGCTGGTGGGCTGATCGTTGCGGGCCTTGTGCCGCTGACGAATGCCGGTTCGTTCCTGGATCCATTCATCGGACGTGTCGACGAACTGCGCCAGATCGGCGTTGGTCACGACCTGTTCCGGCAGATATGAGCCGACGCCGGTCACGGCGCTGCGAATGACGCTCACTGGGGAGTCTCCATCGCCGGGTCCGCGATCGGCGCGGGCGGCTGTTCGAGTACGGCGGTCAGGCGGCTGAAGCTGTCGCTGACCTTGATCAGATAGTCGCTCCGGGCCAGTTCGACAGCCACGCGGATGGCGGAGCCATAGCCGCCCGGCGTCGCACTGCCATGGCTTTTCACCACGATCCCGTTCAGGCCCAGCAGGGGGCCGCCGTTGTTGGCGTTGGGGTCGATCTTCTGGCTCATGCGCTTCAGCGCCGGCATGGCCAGCAGCGCGCCCGCCTTGGACGTCAGGCTTGAGCTCAGCGCTTCCTTCATCAGCCCGGCGATGAACTTGGCCACGCCCTCGGCCGTCTTCAGCGCAATATTGCCGGTGAAGCCGTCGGTCACGACCACATCCACCGTGCCCTTGGCGATGTCCGTGCCCTCGACGAAGCCGAAATAGTCCAGTCCGAAGCCGCCCTCACGCAGCAGGCGCGCCGCCTCGCGCACCTCCTCATGGCCCTTCATGTCCTCGGAACCGACGTTCAGAATGCCGATGGTCGGCTTCTTTATGTGATGAACCGCGGTCATGAAGGCCTCGCCCATGATGGCGAATTCGACCAGCTGGGCCGCGTCGCTCTCGACGTTGGCCCCGACATCCAGCACCGCAGTGACGCCCCTCGGCGTCGGCCAGCCGGCGACGATGGCCGGTCGTTCCAGCCCCGGCGCAGACATCCGCAGCAGCAGTTTGGAGATGGCCATCAGCGCGCCCGTATTGCCGGCCGACACGACCGCCCCGGCCTCACCAGACTTCACCGCCTCGATCGCGTTCCAGAGGCTGGAGCCCTTGCCGCGGCGCATGGCCTGGGCCGGCTTTTCGTCCATGGCCACGACCTTGTCGGTGTGACGGACGATGCAGACCTCTTCGGTCAGCGCGCATTTGGCCATCTCGGCCCGGATCGCCGTCTCGTCGCCGTGCAGCAGGAAGCGCACGCCCTCGCCGCCGTGGCGTTTGCGGTAGTCACGGACGCCGCCGACCACGACCGAAGGACCGTGGTCTCCGCCCATGGCGTCGAGCGAAATCAGGATCGGGGATGACAAGCCGTTTCGACTCCGTCGCGCCGCCGCTGCGGCGCTTGTCAGTAAGGCGACGATAGCGCCGCAGCGGGGGGATGCAACCGCACCGCCGCTGCGTCAACCTTCCTCGTTGGGCCTGAGTTGCTTCAAGACCGCGAAGGGCGAGATTTCGGCGGGTTCAGGCGGCTGGACGAACTCGGCGCCGGGCTTGCGGGGGAACGGGTCCAGCCGCAGGGCCAGCTGTTCGACCGCATACTGGCCCAGGTCGATCTGGCCGTCCTCGATCAGGTCCGGCGATTCGTCGTCCATGGTGATGATGATCTCGTCGGAATCCTCATCCACGGCCTCGGCCAGTGAAACCGAGAACGGCGCGTCGATCTCGACCGGCAGCGGTTCCAGCGTAATGCCGCAGGTCTGTGCCAGGCTGGCGCGCACCCGCCCGGACAGCCGCCAGCCCGCGTCAGTGGGAGCGAGATCCATCTCGGCGGTGAACGAATCCAGCGAGGCGAGATCCAGCGCTTTCACGATCCGCGCCCGGGCCGCAGCGTCGGGCTCAAGCGTCCGTTTCACGCCGCCGGCGACCTGATGCAGGCGGACAGGCTCGCTGTACGGAAGGCTCGGAACGGTCATTTGGCTATCTCCGCCCAGTCGGGAGCGGCCACGACCGCATTGAAGTCCTGCGCCGCCAGACGGTCCCGGCTGGCGAGGGCGTAGTCGGCGAGCTTCGCACCGGCAACCGCATCCTCGCTCTCATAAATGTTACGCGCCAGCCCCGCCGACAGGGCCGCGGCGTCGCCCTCGCGCAGCGCCGTCTCCCAGGTGGTCATCCGGCCGTACAGGGCCTCGCCCAGCTTGCGCATCTTCTTGCCGACCGAGATGTCGCCCACGCCCAGTTCGCGCAGGGCGTGGTCCAGCGCCGAGACATAGGTGTCGAACAGGTCCTGCCCGGCCTGCGCGCCACGCTCTCCCTCGTCGCGGAGGCGCATGACCAGCAGCAGTACATGCAGGGTGTAGAGCTCGAATCGCGCATCGATGCGGTCGGCGACGCCCAGCTGCGTATAGAAGGCCGGCTTTCGGGCCTGCTGGACCGCCAGTTCATACAGCGGCTGGCCCAGACGCTCTCGGGGACGGGTACGGAACAGATTCTGAAGCATGATCATGCGGCCCCTTTTCCGCCGCGCCGTTGAACTAAGGCTCGGGTCCGGTTAGGTCAAAGACCTTGTTGAAGTCGCCCGGTGATCGGCCAGAACGGCTTCCAGGCCATCGACGCCAAGCCCGCGGACATCGTCGCGGGCACGGACACCAAACAGACCGTGCTCACCAAGCTGGGCACGCCGTCGACCACCTCGACCTTCGAGCGCGACAACGTCTGGTACTACATCAGCCAGGTGACCGAGAAATACACCTACAACCAGGCCCACGTGACCCAGCGGTCGGTGACCGAGATCACCTTCAACGACTCGGGTCAGGTGTCGGCGGTCAACAACCTCGGCCTCGAGGACGGACGCGTCGTGGCCATGAACGGCCGCGAGACCCCGACCCGCGGACGCCAGCTCACGATCCTCGAACAGCTGCTCGGCAACGTCGGCCGCGGCCAGCTGCCCCGCACGGATGAGGACACCCCGGGCCAGCAGCGCCGGGAATAGGGTCTCCACCCTGCCGAACGAAGAAGGCCCCGGAGAGCGATCTCCGGGGCCTCTTTCTTGGCAGGATGGCCGGCCTCTCCGGCGAACCGGAGAGGCCGATGAGACTCAGACGATCTTGCCGCTCGCCAGCACCGCCAGCAGAAGCAGGGCGACGATGTTGGTGATCTTGATCATCGGGTTCACCGCCGGGCCGGAGGTGTCCTTGTAGGGATCGCCGACTGTGTCGCCGGTCACCGCGGCCTTGTGCGCCTCGGAACCCTTGCCGTGGACGACGCCGTTCTTGTCGGTGAAGCCCTCTTCAATGACCTTCTTGGCGTTGTCCCACGCGCCGCCGCCCGAGGTCATCGAGATGGCGACGAACAGGCCGGTGACGATCACGCCCATCAGCATGGCGCCGAGAGCCGCGAACGCATCCGCCTTGTCCGAAAGGAACAGGATGGCCACGAACAGGACGATCGGCGACAGCACCGGCAGCAGCGACGGCACGATCATCTCGCGGATCGCCGCCTTGGTCAGGATGTCGACCGCACGGCCGTACTCGGGCTTGACCGGACTTCTTCCACCACAGACTCAGCGGCCCGGCCCACAGCCATCATCGACATGCCGCCGAACAGGAAGGGCAGCAGCCCCCCGAACAGCAGGCCGACGACGACGTACGGGTTGGTCAGGTCGAAGGCGACCTCGCGCATGTTGGCGAAGAACGGATACAGGTCCGGGTTCGCCGAGAAGTACTGCAGGTCCGACGTATAGGCCGCGAACAGCACAAGCGCGCCGAGACCCGCAGAACCGATCGCATAGCCCTTGGTCACCGCCTTGGTGGTGTTGCCGACGGCGTCGAGGGCGTCGGTCGAGTGCCGGACTTCCGAGGGAAGGCCCGCCATCTCGGCGATGCCGCCGGCGTTGTCGGTGACCGGACCGAAGGCGTCCAGCGCCACGATCATCCCCGCCACCCCCAGCATGGTCGTGGTGGCGATGGCGATACCGAACAGGCCCGCCAGCTGGTAGCTGGCGATGATGCCCACGATGATCGTCAGCGCAGGAAGCGCCGTGGACTCCAGCGAAACGGCCAGACCCTGGATCACATTGGTGCCGTGGCCCGAAACCGAGGCGTTGGCGACCGAGCGGACCGGACGGAAGTTGGAGCCGGTGTAGTATTCGGTGATCACCACGATGGCCGCGGTGACGCCCAGACCGACCAGCCCGGACCAGAACAGGCTCATCGGCTCGATGACCAGACCGCTGGTCGTCGTGACCGGGCCGGTGACCAGCTGGGTGATGACCCACCAGACCGCGCCGACCGACAGCACGCCGGTGACGATCAGGCCCTGATACAGGGCTCCCATGATGTTCTGGCTCTTGCCCAGACGGACGAAGAAGCTGCCGATGATCGAGGTCACTACGCAGATGGCGCAGATGGCCAGCGGCAGCAGCATCATGGTTTCGACATAGGGCTGGTCGCGGAAGAAGATCGCCGCCAGCACCATCGTCGCCACCGTCGTGACCGCATAGGTCTCGAACAGGTCGGCGGCCATGCCGGCGCAGTCGCCGACGTTGTCGCCCACGTTGTCGGCGATGGTCGCGGCGTTGCGGGGGTCATCCTCGGGGATGCCGGCCTCGACCTTGCCCACCATGTCGCCGCCCACGTCGGCGCCCTTGGTGAAGATACCGCCGCCCAGACGGGCGAAGATGGAGATCAGCGAGGCGCCGAAGCCCAGCGCCACCAGACCGTCGATGACCTCGCGGCTGGTGGACTCAAAGCCCGCGCCGGCGGTCAGGAAGGCGTAGTAGCCCGCCACGCCCAGAAGCGCGCCGCCCGCCACGAACATGCCGGTGATGGCGCCCGACCGGAAGGCCAGGTCCAGACCCTTGGCGAGGCTCTCCGACGCCGCCTGCGCGGTGCGGACGTTGGCCCGGACCGAAATCAGCATGCCGGCGAAGCCCGCCAGCCCCGAAAGCACGGCGCCGATGACGAAGCCGATGGCCGCATACGGACCGATCAGCAGCCAGGCCGCGATCAGGATCACGACCCCGACCATGGCGATGGTGGTGTATTGCCGGCGCAGATAGGCCGAGGCCCCTTCCTGGATCGCCGCGGCGATCTCGCGCATCTTGTCGTTGCCGGTGCTGGCCTTCATCAGCGCGGCGGTCTGGACGAGCCCGTACAGGACTCCCAGCGCGCCTGCGGCGATGACCAGCCACAGATAGTTACTCATGGCGTTTCCATACCCTGTGTATCAAGGCGCCCGGTTCCTTGGCGCGGCGGGCGTTATTCGCCTCTGTCCGCCTTCCGGTCCCCCCGTGCGCACCGGACGCATGTCGCGTCCCTCGGGAGATTGCGGCGGAAACGTGCCAAATGCCGGAGGCCGAGGCAACAGCCTTGGTGAACGAAGTTCAGCGGGGGTTTACGCCCGTGCGGCGACGGGGCGCCTGGTTGACCACCTCGACCCGCGTAACCACCCCCCGGCCCACGATCGCGGCGGCCGAACGCATCAGGCTGGCTGACAGGGCGGCGGTGTCGATAAGCGTCCAGTCGTCCTGCACCGTGAACGGCGTCCGGTGTCCCGCGCGCACCAGGGCGTCGCGCAGGAAAGCCTCCTTCGGCCGCATCGATTCGGGGGTCGCAGACCCACCCAGATGCAGACGCAGCGACACGAACACATAGTTCCTCAGCCGTCCGCCGGCGATGATCGGCAGACCCACACCAGGCATGCTGACGCTGGCCCCGCCGGGCGCCGGCCGATCGCTGGCCATCGCTTCGCGCCCGGCGGCGAGAACCGGCAGGGCGGCGGAGGCGGCGATGAGGTCACGACGGCGCATGACGGCACCCTGCCACCCACGCCTTGAGATTTCGTTGTCAGTCGTGGGTGAAACCGGACCTGTCGAACGCCACCGGCTTGCCGCCGAACCGGGCGACGACCCCCTGCCCCGCCGTCACCCGCCCGATCTTCGTCAGGGGCAGATGGCGGCGTTCGGCCTCGCGGCGGATCGCAACCTCGTCCCGCGGTCCGACGGTGAATGCGATCTCATAGTCGTCGCCGCCCGTCACCAGCTTCCCGAGGGCGTCCTGTTGGTCGACACGCCCGTCGAACCAGGCCTGACCCGCCGCCGACAGGGGCACGGGTTCGAGATCGATCTCGATACAGACTCGACTGGCCTCGGCCACATGGCCCAGATCGGCGACAAGGCCGTCCGAGACATCGACCGACGCCGTCGCCATGTCCCGGACCGGGCCGGCGAATTCGATCCGCGGCATGGGCGTCCGATAGTGTTCCGACAGGGCCGCGATCCGTTCAGGGTCGAGCGAAAGCTTGCCCTGCGCCGCCTCCAGCCCCAGCCAGCCGTCGCCGATGAAGCCGGTCACGAACACCAGATCACCGGGCCGCGCGCCTGCGCGTCCGACGGTCTTCCCCTTCGGAATCCATCCCAGCATGGTCATGGAGAAGCTCGCCGGCCCCGGCGTCGCCACCGTGTCCCCGCCCAGCAGCGCCACTCCGAACGCCTTCTGATCGAGCCTCAACCCGTCGCAGAACGCCGTCCGCTCGGGCCAGCCGCAGCGCTGCGACCAGTGGCAGGCCAGCAGATAACCGAACGGCTCGGCCCCCTTGGCCGCCAGATCCGACAGGTTCACCCGCATCAGCTTGCGCGCCACCGTGTCCAGCGGGTCGTCGGGCAGGAAATGCACGCCCTCGACGATGGCGTCCTTGGTCAGAACCAGATCGTGCCCGGCGCGCGAGGGCACGACGGCGACGTCGTCCAGCAGACCCCGCCCCCAATCGGGATGGGCCAGCGGCGCGAACAGGCGGCGGATGGTTTCGAACTCGCCGGCGACGTCGACCGCGGGCATGTCCGCGTCAGCCCTTGGGCCGCGCGTCTCGGGCTACGCCGTCCAGCGCCGCATTGACGAACTTGGCCTCGGCGTCGTCGAAGAAGGCCTTTGCCAGCTCGACGTACTCGTCGATGACGATCTCGCGCGGGACGTCCTGCCGCTCGCGCAGCTCCCACGCCCCGGCGCGCAGCAGGGCGCGCAGGGTCGAATCGAGACGCTCCATCCGCCAGTTGGACGCCAGCCGCGCCTTGACCGCATCGTCGATCTCGCGCTGGCCGCTGACGACTCCGCGCACGATCCCGGCGAAATAGTCCTCGTCGGCCTCGGCCAGGGGTTCGCCCTCGATATCAGCGTCGAAGCGATGGTTCTGGAACTCGGAGATGACGGTGTCCACGCCCTCGCCGGCCAGTTCCATCTGGTACAGGGCCTGCACGGCGGCGAGGCGCGCGACGGTGCGCGCGCGGCGCTGGCGGCTGGTCAGCTGCGGCTCTGCGCGCTCTTTTTCGGCCTCGGCGAGCTGGGCGAGGACGGCTTGGATGCTGGCGGGTTCGGTCACGCGCCCAGTCCTACGCGCAGCCGCTTGCGCAAGGCAATGAGGTCCAGACAGGCGCGCGCCGCGCCGCCGCCCTTGTCGCCCCCAGATTGCGGATCCCGGCCGCCGACTGATCCGAGACGATCTCGAAATGATAGGTCTCGCCGCGGATCACGCAGCCCAGGGCGACATAGCCGTCATAGCGCGGCGCCGTCGGATAGCGGCCGGCCTCGACCGCCAGGGCGATCGCCGTCGGCACTTCCAGAGCGCCCGGAACCGAGACGACGTCGAACTCGACGTCCTGCGCGCGCAGGGCGTCCTTCGCCCCTTCCAGAAGGGCGTCGGCCAGATCGTCGTAGAAGCGCGCCTCCACGATGAGGACGCGAATGGGCTCGCTTACGATTGGTCTTCTCCGTCCATGTCACGCCAGCCGACGATGCGCAGGCCGTAGCCTTCAAGCGCAGCGGGATTGGGGCGGGTCGAGCTCATCACGATCATGTCGCGCACGCCGAGATCCAGCAGGATCTGCGCGCCGACGCCGTAGTTGCGGATCGAGCGGTCGACCGCCACCGGCTTCTCCACCCCCGCCAGCCGTTCGGCCAGCCCGTGCAGGTCCGGGTCGCGCAGGAAGACGGTCACCCCCGCTCCCCCGTGCTCGCTGATCGCCTTGAGGGCCTGCGGAATATAGGACTGCCGCGCCTCGACATGGCCCAGCAGGTCGGCGGCGAAATCGACCTGGTGCATGCGCACCAGCGTCGGCTTGCCCGGCTCGATCTTGCCGTGGACCAGCGCCACATGCTCTGCGCCCTCGATGGTGTTCCGGTACAGCATCAGCCGGAACGGTCCGCCGTGGACGCTCTCGAACGGCGTATCCATCACCCGCTCGACATAGCGTTCGGTGCGGCGGCGATAGGCGATCAGGTCGGCGATGGTGCCGATCTTCAGTCCGTGCAGCTGGGCGAAGGCGACCAGATCGGGCATCCGCGCCATCGATCCGTCGTCGTTCATGATCTCGCAGATCACCCCGGCAGGCGTCAGGCCGGCCATGCGGCTGATGTCGACCGCCGCCTCGGTGTGGCCGGTGCGGACCAGCACGCCGCCGTCACGGGCGACCAGCGGGAAAACGTGGCCCGGCGAAACGATGTCGTCCGCGCCCTTGGTTGGATCCGAGGCGACCTGCACCGTCCGGGCGCGGTCCGCGGCCGAAATGCCCGTCGTCACGCCCTCGCGCGCCTCGATCGACACCGTGAAGGCCGTGCCCATGCTGGTGCGGTTTTCGGCGGCCATCGGCGGCAGGCGCAGCTGTCGCGCGCGTTCGCTGGTGATGGCCAGACAGATCAGGCCGCGCGCGTGGCGGGCCATGAAATTGATCTGGTCCGGCGTGGCGAACTGGGCCGGAATGATGATGTCGCCCTCGTTCTCACGATCCTCGGCGTCGACGAGGATGTAGGGCTTGCCGTTGCGGGCGTCCTCGAGGATGTCCTCGATAGGGCTTATCGGGCTGTCGTTCATGTTCGCGGCNACGATCCTCGGCGTCGACGAGGATGTAGGGCTTGCCGTTGCGGGCGTCCTCGAGGATGTCCTCGATAGGGCTTATCGGGCTGTCGTTCATGTTCGCGGCCAATTGCATCACGCCGTCTCCTGCCACCGCGCGAGGTATCGCGCCAGCATGTCGATCTCGAGATTGACCGCATCGCCCACGGTGAGACCGCCCAGCGTCGTCGCATCCCAGGTGTGCGGGATCAGGTTGACGTCGAAACGCTGGCCCTCGACGCCGTTCACCGTCAGCGACACGCCGTCGACGGTGATCGAGCCCTTGGGCGCGATGAAACGATGCAGCGGCGCCGGAACCTCGATGTGGACGCGATGCGATCCGCCCTCAGGCTCGATGGCCACGACGCGGCCCAGCCCGTCGACATGACCCGACACGACATGGCCGCCCATCTCGTCGCCCAGTTTCGCCGCGCGCTCCAGATTGACCCGATGGCCCTCGGCCCAGTCGCCCAGACTGGTTTTCGACAGGGTTTCGCCCGACACCTCGACCGCAAACCAGCCCGGCCCCTTTTCGGTGACCGTCAGGCAGCAGCCCGCATGGCTGACCGACGCGCCCAGATCGATGCCCGACGTGTCCCAGGCCGTCTCGATCTCATAGCGGCGGTCGCGCTCGGTCTGGCTGACCGAACGGACGCGGCCGATGTCCGTGACAATACCGGTGAACATTCAAACTCTCTCGTAGCGTTCCCACAGGTCGTCACCGCAAGGCTCGACCGCAATGCGCCGGAAGCTGGGGGCGTCAGCCAGTTTCGCAAGAGCGAGGGCCGCCACGCACGGCCTCCCCTCCCCGCCCAGCAGGATCGGCGCCCGGAACCACTCCAGCCGGTCGACCACGCCGGCGCGCAGGAAGCTGGCCGCCACCTGCCCGCCGCCTTCGATCAGCACCGACGACACGCCCCGGCGCTTCAGCGCGGCAAGGCTGGCCGTAACGGTCGGACGACCGTGATCGGCCTCGACGCGTTCGACCACGGCGGTACCGATCGGCGCGGGCTCCACGGCCGTCAGGATCAGGCTGTCGCCGGTCGCGACTCTCGCCGTCGGCGGCGTGCGCAGACGGCTGTCCAGCACCACGCGCAGCGGCTGATCCACCGGACGGCCCGGCAGACGCGCGGTCAGTTCGGGATCGTCGGCGAGAACGGTTTCGATCCCCACCAGAATGGCGTCATGGGCGGCGCGCAGGCGATGGCCTTCCAGCCGCGCCGTCTCGCCGGTGATCCACTGGCTCTCGCCGGTCGCGGTGGCGATCCGTCCGTCGAGGGACGTCGCCAGCTTCAGGGTGACGCGCGGGCGCATCAGCTTTCGTCCAGACCCTCATCGCCCAGGAACCGTGCGAAATCGCCGGTGTGGCGGAAGTCCTTATACACCGAGGCGTAGCGGACGTAGGCGACCTCATCGACCGACTTCAGCGCCTTCATGATGAAGTCGCCGACGGTCGAGGACGGGATTTCCGTCTCGCCGAGGCTTTCCAGCTGCCGGGTGATGCGGCTGACCAGTTGCTCGACCTGTTCGGCCTGCACCGGCCGCTTGCGCAGGGCCACGTTCAGCGACCGCTCCAGCTTGTCGCGGTCGAAGGGGGTGCGGCGGCCGTTGCGCTTCAGGATCATCAGCTCGCGCAGCTGCACCCGCTCGAAGGTGGTGAAACGCCCGCTGCACTGCGGGCAGGACCGCCGACGCCGGATGGCCGCGCCGTCATCCGACGGGCGGCTGTCCTTCACCTGTGTGTCCTGATGTCCGCAGAAGGGGCATTTCATCAGAGGCTTATCCGTAAATCGGGAAGCGACGCGTGAGCTCGCGCACCTCGCCCGCCACGCGTTGCGACACGCCGGCGTCCGCTTCGTCCGTGCCCTTCATCGAGTCGATCACGTCGGCGATCCAGTGACCGACCTGCTGGAACTCGCCGACGCCGAAGCCACGGGTCGTGCCGGCCGGCGTGCCCAGACGGACGCCCGAGGTGATGGTGAAAGGCGCGGTGTCGAACGGCACGCCATTCTTGTTGCAGGTCATCAGGGCGTGTTCGAGAGCGGCTTCCGTCGCCTTGCCCGTCACGCCCTTGGGCCGGAGGTCGACCAGCATCAGGTGGCTGTCGGTGCCGCCCGAGACGATGGCCGCGCCCCGCTCGACCAGCACGGCGGCCAGCGCCTGCGCATTGGTCACCACCTGCTGCGCATACAGCTTGAACTCGGGCTTCAGCGCCTCGCCGAAGGCCACGGCCTTGGCGGCGATGACATGCTCCAGCGGCCCGCCCTGCAGGCCCGGGAACACCGCCGAGTTGATCTTCTTGCCCAGCTCGATGTCGTTCGACAGCACCATGCCGCCGCGCGGCCCGCGCAGGGTCTTGTGGGTCGTGGTCGTGACCACATGGGCGTGCGGCAGCGGGTCGGGATAGACGCCGCCGGCGATCAGCCCCGCATAGTGGGCCATGTCGACCATCAGGTATGCGCCGACGCTGTCCGCGATCTCGCGGAACCGCTTGAAGTCGATGTGACGGCTGTAGGCGCTGGCCCCGGCGAGGATCAGCTTGGGCTTCTCCTTCTCGGCCATTTCCGCGACGTGGTCATAGTCGATCAGGCAGTCGTCCTCGCGGACCTTGTAGGTCACCGGCCGGAACCACTTGCCGGACTGGTTGGCGGGCGAGCCGTGGGTCAGGTGGCCGCCGGCCGCCAGATCCATGCCCAGGAAGGTGTCGCCCGGCGTCAGCAGGGCCTGGAACACCGCCTGGTTGGCCTGGGCGCCCGAGTGCGGCTGGACGTTGGCGAAGGCGCAGCCGAACAGCTGCTTGGCCCGGCTGCGGGCCAGATCCTCGGTCACATCGACGTATTCGCAGCCGCCATAGTAGCGGCGCCCGGGATAGCCCTCGGCGTATTTGTTGGTCAGGACCGAACCCTGCGCCTCCAGCACCGCCTTCGAGACGATGTTCTCGGACGCGATCAGTTCGATCTGTTCCTTCTGCCGGCCCAGTTCGCCCTGGATCCCCCCGAAGATGTCGGGATCGGCCTCGGCGAGGCTCTTCGAGAAATAGTCGGCGTGGGTGAAGGCGGTCACTGGTAATCCCCGAAGCTGGACGGTGACCCATTTAGGCCCGACGCCGGTTTACCACAACATCTTGTGGTCAGCGGGCGGCCAGCGCCCGTTTCAGCTTGCCCAGCGCGATCCGCTCCAGCCCCGCCCGCTCGGTCGCGGGACCGATGGCGGAGGCTTCAACCCCGGTCGCGACATGCACGGCCGAGCATTTCAGATACGGCCCGTTGCGGGTCAGTTCGACGATCACCTCGCCCAGGTCCGCTCCACCGCTCGCCATGGTCACGCAAACCCCCCGCTCATCCCGGCGAAAGCCGGGACCCAGTTCTTTGGGTGAAGGATGGGGGGATCATCTCACCGCAGGCAAGTCCTGAAAGGCCGGCGTCAGGCTGGACAGGACTGGGTCCCGGCTTTCGCCGGGATGAGCGGAAAGATCAGGCGACGGCAGGAAGGCGCGCCACGTTGCAGTGGGTCCACAGGGCGTCCATGGCGCGGACCAGATCGTCCATCATGGCGTCGGTGTGGTTCGGCGACGGCGTGAAGCGCAGCCGCTCGGTGCCCTTGGGCACGGTCGGATAGTTGATCGGCTGGACATAGACGCCGTGCTCGTCCAGCAGCATGTCCGAGATCATTTTCGTGTGCACCGGATCGCCCACGAACACCGGCACGATATGGCTGACCGACTCCATCACCGGAATGCCGGCCGCGGCGAATCGCGCCTTCAGCGTCGCGGCGCGCTCCTGATGAGCCTCGCGCAGCTCGGGATGGGCCTTGAGATGGCGCACCGAGGCCAGAGCCCCGGCCGTCAGGGCCGGCGGCAGGCTGGTTGTGAAGATGAAGCCCGAGGCCCAGCTACGCACGGCGTCGACGATCACGGCGTCCGCCGCGATGTACCCGCCCATGACGCCGATGGCCTTGCCGAGTGTGCATTCGACGATGTCGATGCCGTCCAGAACCCCGTCCCGCTCGGCCACGCCCGCGCCGGTCGCGCCGTACAGGCCGACCGCGTGGACCTCGTCGAGATAGGTCATGGCGCCGTATTTCTTCGCCAGGGCGATGGTCCCGGCCAGGTCGGCGATGTCGCCGTCCATCGAATAGACGCTCTCGAAGGCGATCAGCTTGGGCGCGTCCGCGGGCGCCTCGGCCAGCAGGGCCTCGAGGTGTTCCAGATCGTTATGGGCGTAGATGTGCCGCTCGCAGCCGCCGTTGCGGATGCCGGCGATCATCGAGGCGTGGTTCAGGCTGTCCGAGAAGACGATCAGCCCCGGCAGGATGCGCTGCAGCGTCGTCAGCGTCGCCTCATTGGCCACATAGCCCGAGGTGAACAGGAGCGCCGCTTCCTTCTGGTGCCAGTGCGCCAGCTCGGCTTCCAGATCGACCGCCGACCGCGTCGTGCCCGAGATGTTGCGCGTGCCGCCGGCGCCAGCGCCCACCGCCTCGATCTCGGCCTGCATGGCCTCCAGCACCACCGGATGCTGGCCCATGCCCAGATAGTCGTTCGAACACCAGACGATCACGTCCTGCTCAGACCCGTCCTCCCGGCGGCGGATCGCCTTCGGGAACTGGCCGCGCACGCGCTTCAGGTCGGCGAAGACGCGATAGCGCCCCTCGCCCTTGACCTGCTCCACGGCGGTCTCGAATGCGGCCTTGTAGTCGAACAAACTGACAGCTCTGCTGGCGGCGAAATCCTTGCCGCGTGATGCGCCGATGTGGACGATTTGTCCATGAATCGGGGCGGACAAAACGCCGCAAACCCTTAATTGATAACGGTTCTCAAAAACCCCACCCCTAGTCCTTCGGCAGCTCGTCCAGCTTGCCGCGCAGCATCTGCAGGATGGCCGAGAAGTCGCGGCCGCCGTAGCCCAGACCGTTGAACATCTGGAACAGCGCCTCCGTCTGCGCCCCCAGCGGCGTCGAGGCGCCCGATTTCGCCGCCGCGTCCTGCGCCAGCTTCAGGTCCTTCAGCATCATCGCCGTGGCGAAGCCGCCGTCATAGTTGCGGTTCGACGGCGCCGTCGGCACCGGGCCGGGCCACGGATAATAGGTCGTCACCGACCAGCTCTGGCCCGACGACTTGGCCACGATGTCGAACATCTTGACCGGGTCCAGCCCCAGCTTCTCGGCCAGGCCGATCGCCTCGCAGGTGCCCAGCATGGTGATGCCCAGGATCATGTTGTTGCAGATCTTGGCCGCCTGCCCCGCCCCGTGGTCGCCGGCGCGGAAGGTCGCGCGGCTCATCGGCTCCAGCGCCGCCTCGATGCGCCAGACACCGGCGCGTCGGCGAAGGCGTAGCCCGCCTCCTTGGCCAGCCCCGCCACCTTGCGCGCCGTATCCACGTCGATGGTCGAACAATCCAGCAGAAGGGCCGCCGTCGGGGCGGCGCCGATGATCTGCTCCGAATAGACCTTCAGCACATGCGGCCCGGCCGGCAGCATGGTGATGACCACGTCCGCGTCCTTGACGGCCTCCGCCACAGACGCGACCGGCGTACAGCCCGCAGCGGCGGCGCGATCCAGCGCCGCCTGAGACAGGTCGAAGGCCGCGACGGCGTTTCCGGCCTTTGCCTGATTGGCGGCCATGCCCCCGCCCATGTTGCCGAGGCCGATGAAGGCTATTTTCACAACCGATACTCCGATGATCAGGCGCGGAGAGGTATCGCCTCGGGAGCCGGTTGCACAGAGGCCGCAAACGCCCCGATCGCTTCGTTGTAGATTTCCGCCTGTTCGAGGAAGCCCATGTGATTGACGCCCTCGACCACCTGAAAGCGCGCCTTCGGGACGGTCGTCGCGATCGTCTCGCTGGCTTCCAGCTTGGTGACGATGTCCTTGTCGCCGCCGACGACCAGCACCGGCGTCATGATATTCCGCAGCGCCTCGGTGGCGTCCCACCGGAACATGGCCAGATTGCCCTTCGCCAGCACGCCCGGCGGATTTCGGGTCGCCAGAAGCGTCGTGTGCTCCAGTTGGCTGCGGGTAACGAAGCGCCCGAAGCCCAGGCGGTTGGCCATGTGGGCCGAGCCGCTGAGGTAGCTCTGCCATGCGGCCAGCCACGCCAGCGGCTGCAGCCAGATCGCCAGCCGCATCAACGGCTCCAGCACGGGCCAGCGCAGGGCCTTGACCAGGCCGCTCAGGATCATGGTCTCGAGGGGGTTCGTATAGGTGGTGTTGAGCAGGACGGCGCCGGCCACTTCGCGATTGAAGAACGCAGGCTCATCGCGCGCCAGCGTCTGGATCGTCATGCCGCCGATGCTGTGCCCGACCAGCACGACCGGGCGCCCTCCCGCCAGCCCGATAACGGACTTCAGGTCGCGGGCGAAGCTGCTGAGCGCCACAGCGTCGCGGCCGTCTGCGGTCGAGCAACCGAGGCCGGGCAGATCCCAGACGATGACCCGGAAACGCCGGGCCAGATGCTGCCTCGCGTAATACCAGATGGTGCTGTCCATGCCCCAGCCATGGATTAGCACCAGCGGCGGAGCCGCCGCATCGCCATGGGTTTCCACATAGAGCGAAGCGCCGCCGGCGCCGGCGATCATTTCACCGGCGCCCCGCTCGGGTCGGGTTCGTTCCGTGTCGGACCTCGCGAGCAGCAGCGGAACCAGGAAGCGCCCGAGGAATGACCAGCCGATCAGCGCCACAGCTGCCCAGAGGCGCCAGTCCTCGCGCACCCGCTGGAGAGTCCCGTCCACGTTCTGGACGATATCCCCCTCGAACCAGGTCCACGCCAGATATCCGCCCGAACCGAGCACGGCCAATGAGAACAGCCCGAAACCGAGGCTGGCGAGAAAGGATAACGGCATGGGAATTCCTGCGGCTGCCGTACGGGCAGCGATTGCAGGCCCTAACCGGCCGGAGCGCCCATCGTTCCGTCAGCCCGGCTTTTTGAACCGCAGCATGAACTGGCTGGTGCGACCCCGGATCGACCCGTCGAAGACATTGGCTGTGCGCGGGTCGCCCGCGATGGCCAGCACATCGCTCTCGCCATCCAGCACGAAACCCGCCGCGGTCACCTCGCGCTTGACCGCCTCGATGTCGATCCGGTGCAGGGTGTGCGCGGCCGACAGGTCTGATCCGGCGGCGGCGTGATGGTCGATGATGACATAGCGCCCGCCCGGCTTCAGCGCCGCGAAGGCCGCGGCGTTGACCTTGGCCGCGGTGTCCGTCGGGAACGGCTGCAGATGCAGGTCGTGATAGTTCTGGGCCGTGAAGATCAGGTCCAGCCCCGCCGGAAACTCGGGAGCCCCGATCGGCGAGCGGATGGCGTCCACGTTCGGTAGGGCGTCCGCCGCCGTCAACGCCTCGCCATAGCTGGCCTGGAAGGCGATGAACTCGGCCGGCTGCCACGCGGTGACACGGCCCTCAGGCCCCACGGCCGCCGAGAAGATGCGGGTGAAATAGCCGCCGCCGATGATCATGTCGGCGACCTTCTCGCCCGGCTTCACGCCGGCGAAGTCGAGGGTCTCGACCGCATGCCGCGCCTCGTCGCGCGCGCGGTCCTCGGGCGTCCGGACCGGGTCGGCCAGTACAGACGCATAGCTTTGGGGGAGGAAATCAGCTGCTGGAGCAACCGTCCAGCCGGCGGATGAAAGCGCGACAACCGCCACAGCGGCCATGAACAGGGAACGACGCATGACTGATCCTCCTGCCGCGCTCTGGCGGCGCTGAAGGACAAGCTAGACCGAACGCGGGTTGTCGTCAGCCCGGTTTGCGGAAGCGATAGACGAACTGGTCGCTGCGCCCCCGGATGGCGGGATCGAACACCGACAGGCTGTGGTCGTCCGCCGGATTGGCGACCGCCGTGCTCTCGCCGTCGAAGATGAAGCCTGCGGCCTCCACCTGCGCCCGCAGGGCCGAGGCCTCGATCCGGTGCAGCGTCCCGACCACCGACACGCCCGCGCCCGGCGCCGACTGGTGATCCAGAATGACATACAGCCCGCCGGGCTTCAGCGCCGCATAGACGGCGGCGTTCATCCGCGCGACATCGACGTTGAACCGGGGGATGACGAAGTCGTGGTACTCCTGCCCCATGAAGACCACGTCCAGCGGACGGTCGAAGGCCATCTCCTCCAGCGCCCCGGTCACCCGGCTGACATTGGGATAGGTCGCCGCCATCGCATCGGCGAAGGCGTTCTCGCGCGCCGCCGTCTGGTTCGGCACCACCGCATAGACATGGCCCGTCGGCCCCACCGTCGGCGCGAACAGACGGGTGAAATAGCCCTCTTCCGGTCGAACGTCGGCGATCACGTCGCCCGGCTCCAGCCGCGCGAAGGCCAGCATCTCGGCGGGCTTGCGCAGCGGATCGCGCGCGACCTCCTCGGGCAGACGCCGCGCATCGGCCACCGCCGCCGCATAGCCGGCCTCAAGGTTCGGCCGCACGTCGCTGCCGGAGACCACGACCTCGTCGCCGCTCATCGCACAGCCGCCGATGGCCGCCGAAACCGCCAGCACCAATCCCAAAGTCCTGATCATGACCGACCCTCCTGTTCCCGCAACAAGCTACGCCCCGGAAGCGGCAGGGATGCAAGGCCTCACGGGAGCGGCGACCACTCCCGGTCCGCCGGCAGCGGCGCGAACAGCGCTTCGACCATCGCATCCGTCACGCCTGACAGCTCGGCGGGCGACCAGTTCGGCGTATTGTCCTTGTCGACGATGACCGCCCGCACCCCCTCCTGGAAGTCATGGCTGCGCACCACCCGACCACCCAGCCGGTACTCCATCGCCATATTGTCAGCGAAGCTCGCCAGCCCGGCCCCGGTGCGCAGCTGGCGCAGGGTCACCTTCATCGACTGCGGCGACTTGGTCTTCAGCACCGCCAGCTGGGCCAGCGCCCAGTCCGACCCGTCCGCCTCCAGCGCCGCAAAAATCTCCTCGACCGTGTCGAAGGCGAACAACCGGTCGATGGCCTCCAGATGCGCCTCCACCGGCGCCTCGCCCGGATCGGCCTCCAGCCCGTCGGCCACATCCGCCGGATGGGCCGGGTCCGCCGCCAGAATGGCCTTGAAGGCCTCCACGGCGTCGCTTGGCAGATAGTGGCTGTGGATGCCGAGGAAGACCGTATCCGCCGCCTTCAGCCGCGCACCGGTCAGGGCCAGCCAGACGCCCGTCTGCCCCGGCAGCCGCGACAGGAACCAGCCGCCGCCCACGTCGGGGAACAGGCCGATGCCCGTCTCGGGCATGGCGTAGGTCGTACGCTCGGTAGCGATCCGCACCTCGGCCGGCTCCGAAATGCCGACCCCGCCGCCCATGACGATCCCGTCGACGATCGCGGTGATCGGCTTGGGGTATTCGAACATCAGATGGTTCAGCCGGTATTCGCTGAGGAAGAAGGCCTTGGCCTCCGACGCGTCCCCCGCCCCGCTCTCGGCAATCATCCGGATGTCGCCGCCAGCGCAGAAGCCGCGCTCGCCCGAATGGTCGATCAGGACGGACTTCACCGTCTCGTCCGCGCGCCACGCCAGCAAAGCCGCAGTCATCGCCTCGCACATGTCGCGGTTCAGCGCATGCAGCGCCTTGGGCCGGTTCAGGGTAATGCGACCCACGCCGGATTCGACACGGGTCAGGACTTCGGATTCGTTCATGCGCTGCCTCTACGAAGCGCCGCCGTCACGGTCCAGCCTACTGCCGCATCATTTCCCGCGCCGTGATCACCCGCATGATCTCATTGGTGCCTTCCAGAATCCGGTGCACCCGCAGGTCGCGCACGATCCGCTCCAGCGGATAGTCCTTCAGATAGCCGTAGCCGCCGTGCAGCTGCAGGGCCTCGTCGCCGATCTGGAAACAGACGTCGGTCGTCATCCGCTTGGCCATGGCGCACCATTTGGTCTTCTCGGGATGGTTGGTGTCCATCGCCCAGGCCCCGCGCAGCACCATCAGCCGGCAGGCGTCCAGCTGGGTGGCCATGTCGGCCAGTTTGAACTGGGTGTTCTGGAAGTCGCCAATGGGCTTGCCGAACTGTTTGCGGGTTTTGACGTATTCCAGCGTCGTTTCGAGCGCCAGCCGCGCCCCGCCCAGCGAACAGGCCGCGATGTTCAGCCGGCCGCCGTCCAGACCCATCATGGCGTAGCGGAAGCCGTCGCCTTCCTTGCCCAGCAGGTTGGCGACAGGGATGCGGCAATCGTCGAACGAGACGATGGCCGTAGGCTGGCTGTTCCAGCCCATCTTCTTCTCCTGGGCGCCGAAGCTGAGGCCCGGCGCGCCCAGATCGACGACGAAGGCCGAAATGCCCTTGGGGCCAGCCTCCCCGGTCCGCGCCATCACCACATAGACGTCGCTGGTCCCCGCGCCCGAGATGAAGGCCTTGGAGCCGTTCAGCACCCATTCGTCGCCGTCGCGCGTCGCGGTCGTTCGCATCGCTGCGGCGTCCGACCCCGAACCCGGCTCGGTCAGGCAGTAGCTGGCGATCTTCTCCATCGTCACCAGCGACGGCACATAGCGGCCGCGCAGGTCGTCCGACCCGAACTTGTCGATCATCCACGTCGCCATGTTGTGGATGCTGATGAAGGCCGCCGTCGACACGTCGCCGCGCGACAACTCCTCGAAGATCACCGCCGCCTCGACGCGGCCCAGCGCCATCCCGCCGTGCTCCTCGCCCGTATAGATGCCGCAGAAGCCCATCTCCGCCGCGTGACGCATGACGTCGACGGGGAAGTGTTTGGTTTCGTCCCACTCGGCGCTGTGCGGGGCCAGCTCCGCCTCCGCGAACTGCCGGGCGGCGTCCTGGATGGCGCGCTGGTCGTCGTTGAGGGCGAAATCCATGGGAACTCCTGGGTCGGGGGCGGCCTCTGCCGGGCCGTTTCGCCGTGCTTCTATCCAACCCCTGCCGCGGCGTCACCCTCAGCCTGCGTCCGTTTCTGACGCAGGGCCGTGCCAGATTGCCTGCAAGGGCGCCCGTCTGCCCGGCGAGGGAATTACCGGATGAGACTCATGAGACTCTTGAGACTGTTTTTTTCGACCCGCTCGGGACGCACGCTTTGCGTCGGATCTTCGCTCCAGCCCCTTCAAACGCTCCGGCCCCTGTTTTCCCCGGCCGCCAAGCCGCCTATGACGCCAGCATGACCCAGCCGTTCGCGCCCGCCGCCTTCCCCTACGCCCGCCCCCGCCGCCTGCGCTCGAGCCCGTGGTTGCGACGGCTTGTGGCCGAGACGACGCTGACCCCGGCGGACCTGATCTGGCCCCTGATCGTCCACGACGGCGCCGAGGACCGGCAGCCGGTCGCCTCCATGCCCGGCGTCTTCCGCCTGTCGCCGAAAGCCGCCGCGGCCGCCGCCGTCGAGGCCCGCGATCTGGGCATCCCGGTCGTTGCCCTGTTCCCCAACGTCGACGGCGCCATAAAGGACGGCGTCGGCACGGGCGCGACCGACCCCGACGGCCTGATCCCGGCCTGCATCAAGGCCATCAAGGACGCCGCGCCCGAGATCGGCGTCATGACCGACGTGGCGCTGGACTGCTACACCGACCACGGCCACGACGGCGTGGTCGAGAACGGCCGCATCCTCAACGACGCCAGCCTCGAACGGCTCGCCGAACAGGCCTTCATCCAGGCCCATGCCGGCGCCGACATCGTGGCCCCCTCCGACATGATGGACGGGCGGGTGCAGGCCATTCGCGAGGCGCTGGAGGCCAACGGCTTCTCCGACACCCTGATCCTGTCCTACGCGGCCAAATTCGCCTCGGCCTTCTACGGCCCGTACCGCGACGCCGTCGGTTCGGCGAAACAGCTGACCGGCGACAAGAAGACCTACCAGATGGACTACGCCAATTCTGACGAGGCCCTGCGCGAGGTCGCCATGGACATCGCCGAGGGCGCCGATGCTGTCATGGTCAAGCCGGGAATGCCATATCTCGATATCGTTCAACGGGTTGTCGAGACCTTCAAAGTACCGACATTCGCCTATCAGGTGTCCGGCGAATACGCGATGATGCAGGCCTCCATCGCCAACGGCTGGCTCGACGAGGACCGCGCCATCCTGGAAACCCTGCATGGCTTCAAGCGCGCGGGCTGCGCCGGCGTGCTCAGCTATTTCGCGCCGAAGGCGGCGCGGCTGCTGGGATGACCCTCGACGACTTCACGCGCGTCGCCCTCAGCCTCCCCGAGGCCGTCGAGGGCGCGCACATGGGTCGCACCGACTTCCGCGTCGGCAACCGCATCTTCGCCAGCCTCCACTCCGACAAGGACGCCGGAATGGTGATCCTCAAGCCCGAGGAACAGGCCATGCTGGTGGAAGCCGAGCCGGCGATGTTCTCCCCGGTCCCCGGCGGCTGGGGCAAGAGCGGCTCCACCCTCGTCCACATGGCGGCCATCGACGAGCCGACCCTCCGCGACGCCCTGATCCGCGCCTGGCGGCATCGGGCCCCGCCCTCGGCGATAGCCGCCCTCTAGCGCTCGGACCGCGCCAGCAGATCGATGAGGTCGTCCTTCCAGAACACAGCCCAGGTATGCGTTCCGTGTCCCTTGCCGCCCACGCTGTTGGGGATCAGCCGATATCGGACATCAGCGATGCGGGGCGTGAACTGCTCCGACAGGCCCAGCTCCGGCGGATTGATGAAGTCGTCCGCCGAGTTGATCCAGGTCAACGGCGCCTTGATCCGCTCCAGCCCGCCCGAGGGATCATAGTCGTGCGAGGCATTGACCTGATACCAGAGGTCGTTGGCGTCCAGCGTCGGCATTCGTCGCGCCTGCTGGGCCGCCGCATACGCGTCCACCGCCTCCTGCGTCGCCAGATCCTGCTGCAGCGGCATCGCCGCCCCGCCGGCCAGCACCAGCAGGTCCACGGCCTCGCGCAAGCCTTCGCGGGGCTGTTCCGCATAGTCCCCGCCCCGCCACGCCGGATCGCTGCGGATCGCATTCTTCAGCATGGTCCGCCACAGCCGGTTGCGCCCCACGATCGCCGTCGGCTGGCAGGCCAGCGGCATCAGGGCGTCAGCGAAGTCGGGATAGGCCTCGCCCCAGACAAAGGCGTGCATACAGCCCATCGAGGTGCCGAGGATCAGCCGCAACCGGTCCACGCCCAGCCCCTCGGTCAGCAGCCGGCGCTGCGCCTCCACCATGTCGGCATAGCCGTACTCGGGGAACCGCGCCCTCAACCCGTCCGAAGGCTTCGAGGACCCGCCATGGCCGAGGTTGTCGGGCATGATGATGAAGTAGCGCGCCGCATCCAGCGGCTGCCCCGGTCCGAACAGCTCGCCCGCAAACTGCGGCGACAGGAACTGCGCCCCGGTCCCGCCGGTGCCATGCAGCAGCAGGACCGCGTTCTCGACCCGCCCGTCCGCACCCCGGCGAGGCTCTCCGAGCGTACGGTAGTGCAGGCGCAACTCGTCAAGCCGCTGTCCGCCGGTCAGGACGAAATCTGCGGTCCTGAAATCCCCTTCCGTCGGAACGGGCTGAGCGAGGACGGCCGATGACAGGGCCAGCACGGCGAGGCCGCAAACAGCGGACAGCAGACGTCTCATATCCCTGGAGCTCCATCCAACGGCAGCTTCGCCGACCAGCCGTCGAAGGCCACATCAACGTGGGCGGGCACGGCAGCCTTGAGGGCGTTGTAGTCCAGATCGATATGCAGATTGGTCAGCACCGCCCGCCTGACCCCCGCCCGTGCGATCCAGTCCAGCGTCCTCTCGACGTGGGCGTGGGTCGGATGCGGCGTCCAGCGCAGAGCGTCGACGATCCAGAGATCGCAGCCGCGCACCGCCTCGAGCGCCGCCTCGTCCAGATCGGATACGTCGCTGGAATAGGCTACCGGGCCGATGCGATAGCCGACCGACCGGATCGGGCCATGCGCCTGATCGAAGGTCACGACCGGAACATCGCCCCCCGCCCCCTCGATCGCCCAAGGCTGCCCGTGCGGCGGGATTATCTTCTCGTCCAGAATGGCCGGATAGCCCTCCTGGCTTTTGAAAATGTAAGGAAAGCGGCCCGTCAGCGCCCTTTGCGTCGCCGTATCCATCCATGCCGGAACGCGTCGGCGCGTTCGCATCGCGAAGACCCGCAGGTCGTCGATTCCATGCACCTGATCGGCGTGGTCGTGGGTGTAGAGCACGGCGTCGACATGCCGGACCTCCGCCGCCAGCATTTGCGCGCGAAGGTCCGGCGAGGTGTCGATCAGCACGCTGGTCACCCCGTCCTGGCCATGCCGCCGCACCAGGGCCGAACAGCGGGTGCGGTAGTTCTTCGGCTCGGCCGGATCGCAGTCGCCCCAGTCGCCGTCGCCCCGCGGAACCCCGCCCGAAGAGCCGCAGCCCAGGATGACGATCTCCAGCTCTCCGGTCATGCCCCTTCCGGCCTCGGGATGCGATCGAACAGGGCGAAGAAGGCGTCCGTCGTCCGCGACTCCGCCTCCGCGCGCGTCCAGCCGCGAATGTCCGCCAGGACATCCAGCACGTGACCGACATACGCTGGCTCATTGCGCCGCCCGCGATGCGGCACAGGCGCCAGATAGGGGCAGTCCGTCTCGATGATGATGCGATCGGCCGGCATGGCGCGGATCACCTCCCTGACGTCTCCGGCCGCCTTGAAGGTCGCGATGCCCGACACCGAAAACCACGCCCCCAGTTCGGCCGCCTTTTCCGCCAGTTCCGGTCCGCTGGTGTAGCAGTGCATCAGGAACTTGAAGGGCGCAGCGGCCTGTTCCTCCGTCAGGATCGCCGCCATCACGTCATCGGCCTCGCGGGTATGGACCACCAGCGGCAGGCCGGTCAGCCGCGCGGCCTCGATATGCTGCCGGAACACCGCGGCCTGAATGTCGCGGGGGCTGAGATCATAATGGAAATCCAGCCCGCATTCCCCGATCCCCACCACCCGGTCGCGGCCAGCCAGCTCGGCCAGCCGCGCGGCGGTCAGATCCGCGTAGTCCTTCGCCTCGTGCGGATGGACGCCGACCGTGCACCAGATGTCTTCATGAGCCATGGCCAGGCCATGCGTGGCCTCGAAAGTCGACAGCTTGTCCGAAATCTCGACCATGAGGCCGACGCCCGCCGCCCGAGCCCGGGCAATGACGTCATCGCGGTCCTCGTCGAACTGCGGGGCGTGCAGATTGACGTGGCTGTCGATCAGCATCAGGCGCCCGCCTTGGTGCGCTGCAGGTCCGCCAGCGCGCCTGCCAGCACGTCGCCCCGGTCCAGATTGATGGCGGCGGTCCGATCAGGCAGTTCGGACAGGCGGCTCCACAACTCGGCCCAGCGCGCGCCCGACGCCCCCTCCTCCAGCGCCCGCACCTTAACGGCGGCGATCAGCCGGTCCATCAGCGTCTCGAACCGCTCCTGCCCTTCAGCGCCCCGGAACCTGTCGGCGATGGCCATGGCCTCGGCGCGATCAACCACGGGCGCGGCGACCCATGCCTGGGCCAGCTGGTCGGCTTCCAGCGTCGCGCCCGACGCCAGCGCCAGAGCCTGTCCGGGCGACCCGGCGGCCATGTTCGCGATCCGCGCCGCCTCGCCGGACGACACGCCCGTCTGGTTCCGCACCAGATCCTCCAGCGCATGCAGCGGCCATACGGGGAAGGCCAGCCGGCGGCACCGCGAGCGAATCGTCGACAGCAGCCGCCCCGGCGCGTGGGTCACAAGAAACAGCACGCCCCGCTCCGGCGGCTCCTCCAGAACCTTCAGCAAGGCATTGGCGGCGTTGAGATTCAGGTCGTCCGCTGCATCGATGATGGCGACGCGATACCGGGCCTGCGACGGGCTCTTGGAAAAGAACTCCGGCAGATCGCGGGCTTGGTCGACCGAGATCGACTTCTTTGTCTTCCCACCCTCAACGGCGCGTTCCAGCACCAGCAGGTCGGGATGGGACTGGGCCGTGACCAGCCGGGCCACCGGGTCATCGGGCCGCGTTCCCAGCAGCCCCCGCGATGGATCGGACGCCGCCCCGAGCAGCCGTCGCGCTGCGCGATAGGCGAAGGTGGACTTTCCTGACCCCTCGACACCGCACAGCAGCCAGGCGTGATGCAGCCGCCCCTTGTCGAAGGCGTCGAGGAACGACGCCTCGGCTGCGGCGTCCGGGATCAGGTCAAACCGGTCGCGCGGGTGCTCGCTCACAGCAGCCGCGCCTCTATCGCGGCCCAGACGCGCGCCTCGACGGTGTCCTGGTCTCCCTCGGCGTCAATGACGACGCAGCGCTGCGGGTGGCGCGCCGCGATCTCAAGGAAGCCGCGCCGAAGTCGCTCATGGAACTCCAGCCCCTTGGACTCGAAGCGGGTTTCGAACAGCCCACGGCCGAAGGCGCGCTCCAGCCCGACGCTCACAGGCAGGTCGAAGACCAGGGTCAGATCCGGCTGTGTCTCGCCCACGATGGCGGCGTCCAGCGCCTCGATGAACGGCGCGGGCGTCCCGCCGCCGACGCCCTGATAGGCGCGGCTGGAATCGGCGAACCGATCACACACCACCCAGCGCCCGGCTTCCAGCGCAGGCCGGATCGCCCGTTCCAGATGGTCGCTGCGGGCGGCGAACATCAGCATCGTCTCGGTCATCGGCGACCAGCGGCCGGCGTCGCCGTTCAGAGCGATTTTGCGAATATCCTCGGCGCCGGCGGATCCGCCCGGTTCGCGAGTCTGTAGGACCTCAAGGTCACGTGCGCGCAGGCGCTCGACCAGCCGTGCGACCTGGGTCGACTTGCCGGTCCCCTCGCCGCCTTCGAATGTAATGAATCTGCCTTGGGTCACCGGCGCACAATGGCGGCGCCGGCCCGGTTCGCAAGGGTCTAGCCGCCGGAAATCGTCGTGGCTTCGGGATAACCCCGCGAGATCACGGCGCGGCGCGAGCGCTCGGCGGCTTCGGTATCCGGCCATGGCCCGACGAGCACGCGAAACTGACCTGACGCCGCCTCGTTCACCGTCGCCCCGCCGCCCAGATGGGAGGCCGCCCGGCGGGCCTGACGGGCGTCATCCCACATCCCCGCCTGAACCCACACGGCAGCCGGCCCGGGTTCCGGCGCAGCAGCGGCGATGGCCGGGGCAGACGCGAGGTAGGGGACCGGGCCTGAGGCAGCCTCTGCCGAAGCGGCAGGCCGCCGTGTTTCATCAGCGTATTGCAGGGCCGCCCCGCCGCCCGAACGCGGCGCACGACCAAGATAGCGCACCCGCACCTCTCCGGTCCCGGCTCTCCGCAGGTCCAGGGCATCGGCCGCGCCGCGCGACAGGTCAATGATCCGGCCCTCGACGAACGGGCCCCTGTCGTTGATCCGTGCAACGATGCGGCGACCATTGGCGAGGTTGGTCACCTCGACCAGACCCGGCAGCGGCAACGTTCTGTGGGCCGCCGTCACGGCGTTCATATCAAATCGCTCGCCCGTGGCGGTCGGGCGGCCGTGAAACTGGTCGCCGTACCATGACGCCATCCCGGTCTCGTCATAGCGGGGCTGTTCTTCGGGTTGGTACCAGCGCCCACGCACCTTGTAAGGCCGCATCGTGCCGGCGACGATTGGAGCGGGATCGGTGACCACCGCCGCCCGGCCCGCGTCGGCAGAGGGACCTCCCGCGCAGGCAGCCAGAAATGACAGCAGCGCAAGCGCAAATGCGCCCTTGGCGAATGTATTGAATTCTGTAGCCATGGCCCGTTCCCGAAGGCCCGAAGCATGACGATAGACATTTCCGCTTTGGTTAACGGGGCGTTTAGCGCTATGCGGCCATTCCGCTCAACAGGCACGGACAGGTGGCCGAGTGGTTTAAGGCAGCGGTCTTGAAAACCGCCGTAGGTGTGAGCCTACCGTGGGTTCGAATCCCACCCTGTCCGCCACACTACAAGGCCGGCATAAACTCCCCGGAATTCCCGAGCCGCAAGCAGACTGCCTCGCCTCCTGATCGAGGTCTGTCGCCCTGGAGGCTAGCGAACAGCCGCATATGTCGTAGCAGCCTCCCGATAGCGGGCGTGCTCGCGCGCGGTCATGCAGCGCGGCGCGGTCCAGGCCGGGTCTGAAGACCGGACCGACAGCGCCTCGCGGGCAGTGACGAACACCGGCGCGGCGCCGTGTTCGCGGGTGAAGGCGCGGCGGGTCGCGGCGTCTGTGGCGCAGATCAGCACGGGCCGGGCGTTCGACCGTGCGGAAGGCTGCCCGGCCTCGCCGGCGCTCACCAGTCCGGCAGGAAGAATCGCCGCCGCGGCCAAAGCCGCCAGGCCGACAACCGGGGTGAAAGCGCGCATTTCGATCTCTCCAAAGGCCCGAAACGGTCAGGACCCGGAAGAATTATGCGCGCTTTTCTGCGATTGTAAAGATTATGCGACGGTTGAATGTATGAAGTTTGACACTTGGCCCGCCTGCGGACGTTTTCAGCCCGCGCAGACGCCGGACGCCACGGCCCCTTCCACATTCAGGGTGGCGTCGGCGTTCTCGACCACGCCGAGGCTGCACACGGTCAGGCGATGATCCGCTTCCAGGGCCGCCAGCCAAGCGAACAGCGGCCCCGACCGGGCCCGCGAGAGCTGGAACCCCAGCTTTCCTGAAGGGCTCATGGCCGTAACGACCTCCAGACCGGCGGCTTCGGCGGACCGCCGTATCAGCGGCTCCAGTCCTTCAACCGGAGCCTTCGCCGCGGGTCGCGCCGCCCCCAGGGCGGCGACCGAGGCGCGAACCTCGGCGAGCGCGACGGCGGCGGCTTCGGCCCGATCCGCTGCGGCGGCCCTCCAGCCCAGAACAGGCCGCACCACCGCAAGCCAGACGACAACGGCCAGCAGCAGCGCCGCCATGACCATCAGCATGCGTTGTTCGCGCAGGGTGCGGCTGCTGAACCAGAGTTCCATCGGGGCGAGATACCGGTTCATCGAACACTCCCGATCGTGATGTCACTGACGATCCGGCCCCGGTCGTCGAGGGTGCCGGTTTCGGTCACCTGCAGGCCGTTGGCGCGCATGGCCCGGGAGATGAGCTGCATATCCTCATAGTCCGCATGGGTGACGCTGGCCTTCATGCCCACGGCGGGATCCACGATCAGCAGGTCCAGTTCAGCGCCCTGGACGCCTTCGACGGCAGCGAACAGGGCGGCGGTCGCAGCGATGGCCCCTCCGGCCGGCGGCGCAGCGCGGACGCGCTGGCGCAGGGCCTCGACCGGATCAGGCCGGTCCGCGAGGTCGGGAGCGGCGCGGGCGATCTCGGCGCGAGCGCGGCCGGCGTCCGCGCGAGCGCTCATATCGTCGCGAGCGGCGGCGGCGGCGACCAGAACGAGGGGCGAGACAAGCAGCAGGCCGCCGAGCGCCGCGGCCAGACCCCAGCTCCGGCGCGAGACTCCCCGGACGCGCTCCTGCGTCGACAGAAGGTTGACCGGCGGCGACAGGGCGGCGTCGATCAGCGACTGCTCCACGGCGTCGCCGTCCTCGATCGGCGTGACCCTGCGCGACCCCGCCAGCAGGTCGACCAGGTCCGGCTGGGCGCTGGCCGCGAACCCCCTGCCCCGCAAGGCCATGGCGGGACCGAAGGCGACGGCGTTCAGCCGGTCATCGTCCTCCGGTTCCGGCACCGTAAGGGCGTCAGGCACGATGGCGTCCGCTCGCACCCCCAAGGCGTCCAGATAGTCGGTCCAGGCCTGCAACAGGGACAGACCGACGACGGCGACCAACCGGGGTTGACCGGCAGCCGGTACGGGCCCCAGCGCCACGGCGAGCCGGTCGGCCGGGGCCGCCAGCGAATCCTTGAGCATCCACAAGGCGGCGGCGCGTTGCTGGGCCGGACCGCCGGGCGGCAGGTCGAGCCAGCGGATGGTCACGTCGGCGCCCGGCGCGACCGCCACCGTGCGCATCAGCTCGGGCCGTTCGACGGCGTCCAGCGCCAGCATGCCGCGCTCACGCACCCCGCCATCCGCGATCACCAGAAAGGGCGCGGGCTCGCTTCCAAGACCCGGAATCAGAATCAGGCGTGTGGGTTTCATTCTTCGGGGGTCCAGCGTTGGATCACGGTGCGCACGCGGCCGTCGGCGCCGGCCTCCAGCAGCGCGGTGCGGACGGCGTGGGAGCCGCCCAGTTCGACATCGACCCGCAGGTCGAAGAAGCGGGTCAGGACAGTGATCTGCTCTCGCGCTTCCGGCTGGACCTGAACCCCAGCCAGGGCCGGCTGGGCCCAGAAGGCGGCGGCGTCGGGCCAGCCGTCGCGCGGACGAGCGGCGATCAAGGCCTTGGCGCGCTGGGGCGCAAGGACGCCGCCGGTCAGCATGGTCAGCAGCGGCGCCTGCTCGGGGGTCAGGGTATTCACATTCAGCGGCGACAGGCGGGTGGTCGGCAAGGCGCAAACGTACGGGCGCAGGCGGCGGTACGTCTCGGCGTCCACGCCCTTCACGGCGCGCAGCTCGCTGACCTCGGCCAGCATGACCCCCCCGGTGCGATAGGGTTTGGCGAGCCCCGCATAGGCCCCGTCCTCGGCCCCCAAAGGCAGGGCCGTAGCGTCGGCGTCCAGCCAGTCCGTCAGGGCGTCGGCAATGGCCTGCATCCGGCTGTCGGGCGCGCCGACCGCCCGGCCGAGCGCCCGGAATTGGGCCGCGCCCAGCGGACGGGCGGTCAGATCCTCGCCGAAGCCGAAGACGAGGCTATTCAGGTTGAAACAGGCCTGTCCGTCGGTCACAGCGGCGGTGATCGTCCCCCCGTCGATGGGGAAGCTCATTGTCCGGCCATTCCATGCCGGCTCCAGCGGCGTGCGCGCGGGGCCAGCGTCCAGCAGCCGGTCGATCTGGCCGCGGGCGAGGGTTTCGGCGCCGGCCGCGTACCACTGGGCCTGGCTCTGGGTCTCCAGATTGGTCGCGCGACGCACCGAGAAGCGCACGTCGTCGAGGATGGCCACGGCCACCACAGACATGACGGCCACCAGCAGCAGCACCGTCAGCAGGGCCATGCCCTCTCGATCCCGGCGCGACCGCTTCATCGGCCGCTTCCGACGAGAAACAGCTGGTCGATCCGGCCGTAGCCCTCGACCGTCATGCCGATACGCACGGCGTCCGGGAGCGGGCGGTCGATGCTCGAGATGAACGACGGCGCCGCCTCGCCGTCACGAACGAAGGCGACCGTGAGGTCGCGCACGCCGCGGTACAGCACCTGCGGCGCTCCGGATCGGGCGCCGTCCAGATGGCTGGAGACGCGCCGTTCCAGCCGATCCTCGACCAGCCGGTATTCGACCCGTTGCAGCGACGGGCGCGCCTGTTCGCCGGGATTGCTCCAGCCCGCGCGGGTCAGGGTCAGGACCGGATCACCGGGCGCCGCCGCGCCGACGATGGGCTGGGGTATGGGTCGGCCCGTGGTCCCCCGCGAGCGACGGGCGGTCGCCTGGCCGAGATCGGCGCGCATCAGGCTGCGCATGCGCTGCAGATCGCCGACCCGGTCGCTGGCGGCCTTGACCGCGAAACGGTTGTCGATGGTCACGCCCAGCACCGCCGCGCCCGCCGCCGCGACCATGGCGAAGATCATCAGCGAGATCAGAACCTCGACCAAGGTGAAGCCCGCGCGCCGCATCATGCGTCTTGCGCCCTGAACAGGACCCGTTCGGCGGCCTGACCTTCTGCGTCGTTCACCCGCACGTCGATGCGCAGCATGCCGGGTACATCGGTCTCGACGACCGCGCGGCTCCAGTTCCACTGCCGGCCCGCCAGCTCGACCTGACCCGAGGAGGTCCCTTCCCCGATCACCGCCATGGTCGCGGCCTCGACGGCGAGGTTTTCGGCCACGATCCCGCCCAGGGTGCGGGTCTCGACCCGTGCGGCCGAGCGGGTGTTCTCACCCGACAGGTTCACCAAGGCCATGGCCGCCAGGCCGAACACGGCGAGTGCGACAAGCATTTCGATCAGTGTGAAGCCCGACCGATCAGTCATCGATCCGCACCTCTCCGGCGCCGTCGACGGACACCGTGCGGCGCTTGCCTTCGCGGGCGAGCGTCAGGACGACAGGCTCGGCGACGCCCGTGGGATCGAAGACGAAGCGAGCGCCCTCCTCCGGCCCGACAGCGGTTTCCGCCTGCCAGACTTCCGGCCCGAACGGACCGTCCGAAAGGGCCGACCAGACACGGCCGTCAAAAACGGTGAAAGCGTAGCCGGTCGGCGTAACCTCGACGGCGATCGGGCGGTTGGAAAGCACCGCTTCCTCTCGTGCGCGCGACAGACGGGCGGCGAACCGCTCCGCCTCGGCGCCGACGGCCGGGCGCGGGTCCGGGACCGCAAGCACGACAGCGCCGGCGGCCAGGCCCAGAATGGCGACCACCATCAACAGCTCCACCAGGGTAAAGCCTGCCCGCATTTTTTTGGCGCTATCGCTCGCCGCGTGGCGGCTCGCTGCTTGAGCGCCGCGCGGCTCAAGCCTGCCAGTTGCCCAGATCGGCGTCATTGCCCTCGCCCCCTTCCTTGCCGTCGGCGCCCCGCGAAAAGACGTCGAACTGGCCGCCATGCGTGCTCGGGCGGCGATAGCCGTAGGCGTTGCCCCACGGGTCCTCGGGCAGACGACGGATATAGCCGCCCTGACGATAGCGTTCCGGATTGGTCAGACCCGTCGGAGCGGCGACCAGCGCCTGCAGGTCAGTCGGGAAGTCGAGGTTGTCGAGCCGGTAGGTCTCGATGGCCTGCTCGAGGGTGGAGATGTCGGCCCTTGCCTTGCCGACCATGGCGCGGTCCTGGCTGGGCAGAACGTTGATCGCCACTACCGTAGCCAGCAAGCCGATGATGACGATGACCACCATCAGCTCGACGAGCGTAAAGCCGGCGCGCTTGCGGCGCTCTTCTGTTTTACGTTCATTTTCAGCGGTCATGACTAAACTCCTCACCCCATAGCGAGGGTGTTGATCTGCAAAATGGGAAGAAGGATCGACAGGACGATCAGGGCGACCACGCCGCCCATGACCACGATGATCGCCGGCTCAAGCAGGCTGAGCATCACCGCGGTGAAGGTCGAGAATTCGCGCTCCAGATAGTCGGCGGCTCGCTCCAGCATCGGCTCCAGCCGACCGCTGCTCTCGCCCGAAGCGGTCATGTAAACGAGGATCGGCGGGAAGACGTCGGCGCGGCGCATGGCGGCCGACAGACCCCCGCCCTCGCGCACGGCGTCGGCCATGGTCTCCGTCGCCAGGCGCAGGCGGCGGTTGGAGACGGTGCGGGCCGTGATGGTCAGGCCTTCCAGCACCGGCAGGCCCGCCGCGATCATGGTCGAGAGGGTGCGCGCCATTTTGGCGCCGTGCAGGTCGCGGGTCAGTCGGCCGACCAGCGGGAGCTTCAACAAGGCCGTGTCCGCACGCAGCCGGATCTCCGGATTGCGCAACAGGACCGCGCTGATCAGCCCGCCGGCAACGATTGCCAGCGCCAGCAGCCAGCCCCAGTCGCGCATCAGATGCGACACGCCGATGACCAGCCGCGTCAACAGCGGCAGGGTCTGGTTCATGCTGTCGAACTGATCGACCACCTTGGGCACGACGAAGGTCATCATCGCGGTGATGACGCCCAGCGCCACGACCGCCAGCACGATCGGATAGACCAGGGCGGTGATCACCTTGCCGCGCACGACCTGATCCCGCTCCAGTCCGTCGGCCAGCCGCTCGAGGATCGGCTCCAGCGAGCCCGAGGTCTCCCCGGCCGAAACCATCGCCCGGTACAGCGGCGGAAAGGCCTGTCCCTGCAGCGCCATGGCGTCGGACAGGCGGCGGCCTTCCATGACGCCGGCATGGACGCCGTCCAGAACGAGTCGGACGGCAGGACGATCGGCCTGAAGCGCGATGGTGCGCAGCGCCTCCTCGATCGGGGCAACCGACACGAGGGTCGATAGCTGGCGGGTGGTCAGGGCCAGGGTCTTGGCGCCCAGCTTCGTCGCCTTGCGGGACCGGATCTGTTCGGTGCGTCCGGCAGCGCCGCGCGCGCCCGTGACCTCCAGCGCCATCAGCCGCCGCCGCGCAAGGACGGCGCGCACCGCGGCCTCGTCGGCGGCGGTCACAGCCCCGGTGACGGTCCGCCCGCCGGCGTCGACCGCCACATAGTCGAACGCCGCCATCAGGCGGCGACCCCGGGATCGGAGGCTTCGCCCTCGACCTCAGCGGTTTCCTGACGGGCGACACGGACCGCCTCCTCGACCGAGGTGACGCCTTCCAACACAAGGGTGCGGGCGCTCTGAATCAGCGTGTCGGCGCCGGCCTTTCCGAAGGCCGCGGCATTGATCGCCTCCTCGTCGGCCTCGGCGGCGATCAGGCGGCGCACGCGGTCGTCGACGCGGATGACTTCATACAGGCCGACGCGGCCGACATAGCCCGTGTTCTGGCAGTGGGCGCAGCCCTGCGGCCGCCAGATGCGGGCGCCGCGCACGATCCCGGCCAGCTTCGCCGTCGCCGCGTCCGCCGTCTCGGGTCGTCGGCATTCGCCGCACAGTCGCCGAACCAGCCGCTGGGCCACGATCAGCCGCAGGGTCGAGGCCAGCAGGAAGGGCTCGACGCCCATGTCGCGCAGCCGGGTGACCGCGCCCGCCGCGTCATTGGTGTGAACGGTCGAGAGAACGAGGTGGCCGGTCAGCGAGGCCTGGACCGCGATCCGGGCGGTCTCGACGTCGCGAATCTCGCCCACCATGACCACGTCCGGGTCCTGCCGCAGGATGGCGCGCAGGCCGGCGGCAAAGGTCATGCCGACCTTGGGATTGACCTGTGTCTGGCCGACGCCGTCGATCGCGTATTCGACCGGGTCCTCGACCGTCAGGATGTTGCGCGTGGCGTCGTTCAGCAGCGACAGGCCGGCGTACAGCGAGGTGGTCTTGCCTGAGCCCGTCGGGCCCGTGACCAGAATGATGCCATTCGGCTCCTTCAGCGCGCCGCGGAAGGCGTCCAGCGCGTCGGGCGACATGCCCAGCCGGTCCAGCGTCAGCCCCGCCTGATCCTTGTCCAGGATGCGCAGCACCACCCGCTCGCCTGCCCGCGACGGCAGGGTCGAGACGCGCACGTCAAGCGTCTTGCCGCCGAGCGTCAGGGGGATGCGCCCGTCCTGCGGCACGCGCTTCTCGGCGATGTCGAGCCGAGCCATGACCTTGATGCGCGACACCAGCAGCGGCGTGATCCGGGGGTTCAGCGACAACGCCTCGCGCAGCACCCCGTCGACCCGCATGCGCACGGTCAGGGTCGTCTCGAACGGTTCCAGATGGATGTCGGAGGCGCCGGTGCGCACGGCCTCGGCTATGATGCCGTTGATCAGGCGGATCACGGGAGCATCGTCGGCGGTGTCGAGCAGGTCGGCCGCGGCGGGGATGTCGTCGATCAGGCTTTCCAGACCCGACGGCATGTCCAGATCGTCGCCGTCAGCGGCGTTCAGATGGTCGCCCGCATAGACTTCAGACAGCTGGCGATCGAAGGCCGCCTGTCCCAGCGGCTCGACGCGCAGGGGTCGGCCGAGCGCCCGTCGCGTCTCGATCAGCGCCGACGGGTCGGCGCCCTCGCGCAAGCCGACCACGGCGATGTCGCCGGCCTCGAGCAGGATCACGCCGTGCCGCTTGGCGAAGCCGTAGGGCAGCGTCGGATTGATCAGGGTGATCATCGCGGCATCAGCCTCCGGCGGCCGGCTGGGCGGGCGGCAGCGGGCCGATGACCACCTCGGCCACGGGCGCGGTCACACCGGGCGCGACCGGCGGCTGGGTGCGCATATAGTCGCGCAGCATCGCGTCGAGGCTGGGCTCCACGTCCGGCGCATTGTTCACCTGCTGCTGGCGCATATAGCCCCAGCGGTCGGCGGCAAGGGTCTGGGCGTCAGCGGGGCTGCGGATGATCGTCGGGCGGATGAAGACCATCAGATTGGTCCGCCCGCGCTGACGGCTGGTCGAGCGGAACAGGGCCCCGACATAGGGGATGTCGCCCAGCCCCGGCACCTTGTCGACCGACAGCTGGTCGTTCTGGTCCAGCAGGCCGCCGGCCACGGCGATGTCGCCGTCGTCGACCACAAGGGTGGTCTCCAGCTCGCGCTTGTTCAGCACCAGATCGCTGGCCGACCGGGTCAAAGGGCCGTTGATGGTGGACACCTCCTGCCGCATGAACAGGGTGATCGAGCCGCCGGCGTTGATCTGGGGCCGCACGATCAGCTTGACGCCGATATCCTGACGCTCGGTCGTGCGGAAGGGGTTCGAGTTGCCGTCCAGCAAGGCCTCGCCGGTCGTGATCGGCACCTCCTGACCCACGAGGATGGTCGCCTCCTCATTGTCCAGCGTCATCAGCGACGGCGTCTGCAGCAGGTTGGAGCCCGCGTCCGTCTTGGCCGCATTGATGATGAACCCGAACAGGCCGTTGCCGATGCTGACGCCCGCGCCGCCGATGAATCCATTGGCGCCCAGCAGCGTGTTGACGGCCAGATTCTGCAGCTGTTCCTTCAGCGGGTCGTCGTCCTCGAGCCCGTCGGCCGCCCCGCCGCCGAGCAAGGGAATAAGGGGCGTGGCGTTGTCGTTGTAGTTGGTCAAGCCGACGGGATTGCCGTCCTCGCCCGCCAGCAGCCACTGGACGCCGAGTTCTTTGACCGCATTATCCGACAGCTCGACCACGATGGCTTCGATCAGCACCTGCTGGCGGCGCTGGTCCAGCTGGCGGATGACCTCCGCCAGCATCCGCTGTGTGTCGGCCGAGGCCGAGATCACAAGGGCGTTGGCGCCGGGGAAACGGGCGATGGTGGCGCGCTGCCCCGGCAGGGGTGCGGCGGCGGCTGTGCTGGCAGGGATGACTGCGGCGGCGGCCGTGGCCGGCACGCCCCTCGAGCCGGCCGGCTCGGCGTTTGCGCTGGCGGCGGTGACCTGCTGGCCGACGATCTGCTGAAGCACGGGCAGCAACGCCTCGGCGTTGGCGTGCTGCAGGAAGATGACCTTGACGTCGTCAGCGGACTCGGCGCGGCGGTCCAGATCCTCGATCAACGGGCGGATGCGGGCCATGGCCGACGGGTCGCCGCGCAGGACGATGGAATTTGAGCTCTCCACCGGCGTCACCGACACCATCCCCTGCCCCGGCTGGCCGCCCGGAGGAGCCAGAACCGACTGCAGCACCGCCGCGATCTCGCGCGCCGAGGAGTTCTGCAGGGTCACGACCTCGAAGCCGGTGCGGTCCACGTCGATGCGGCCGATCAGGGCGCGGATGCGGGCGAGGTTGTCCGCGAAATCGGCCACGACGACGCTGTTGGCGCCGGGATTGGCCAGCACCTGTCCCTGCGGACCGACCAGCGGGCGGATGGTCTCGGCCGCCGAGGCGGCGTCTATATTGCGCAGCTGGAAGACCTCGGTCGAGAAACGCTCCGACCCGACCGTCGACGGCCCCTGCGCGGCCCCCTGCGCCGGGCTGATGCGATAGGCGCCCGAGGAGGTCGGCGTCACCACCAGACCGTTGGCGCGCAGGGTCGACAGGAAGACCTCGAACAGCTGGGCGCGGGTCAGGGCGCGTTCGCTCGTCACCGTCACCGTGCCGGTCACCGCCGGGTCGACGATGAAGGTGCGGCCCGTCGAGCGGGCCACGTCCTGGATGAAGGCGCGAATGTCGGCGCCCTGCACGTTCAGCGTCTGGCGCTCGCCCGACTGGGCCAGCACCGGCGTCGCCGCCAGAGGTCCCTGCGCGGCCAGGACAGCGGCCAGAACGGCGCCGACGACACTGCGGTTCGATCGCTTCAACGGCCTGTCCTTATGGTGGTGGTCTGCACGGCGCCGCCGCGTTCAAAGCGGATCTCGGCGCTGGTGCTGTTCGAGAGCTGGCTGCGCAGGCCTGCGATGCGGTCCAGGCTGTCCAGGGATGTGCCGTTGACGGCCAGGATCACGTCCCCGGACTGGAGGCCGGCGGCCTTGAGCGCAGCGCCGTCGCCGGTGGCGGAGACGGTGAAGCCGTTGACCCGGATGCCCTGCATGCGCGGCCGCAGGGACGCCTGGGCCATCAATCGCGCGGGATCGACGCGGGGGGTGTTCGCGGCTGCGGCGGCGGGACCGATGGGCGGCGCGGGCACAACCGGGTCAGGGTCGGGGCCCATCGTCTGCGGACCTGCCGGCGGCGGCGGCGGCGGGGCGGCGCCGACCGGGACCTCGCTGAAGATCAGGCGCGTGACCGAGCCACCGCGGGCCAGGGTGACGTAGTCCGTACCCACCGACTGGAGAACCAGACCGGGCTCGACCTCCTCGCCCACACCCACCGATACCTGACGTCCATCGGCCAGACCGATGATGGCCGAGCCCCCGCCCGCGCCGCCGGCGCGCACGCCGAACAGGCGCATCTGGCTGCTGCCCGCTGCCGTCGCCTCGGCCAGACTGCTGAGGTCGCCGGTGCGGAAGAAGGCGTCGAACCGCTGGAAGACCGTGTAGTCCGCAGGAGCGGCGCCCGCCCGGACTGCAGCCGTTGCGGCGCCGTCAGTCCGGGGCGCGACGAGGATCCAGACCAGTTGCCCCAGTTGCACAGTCAGCGCCAGGGCGAGAGCGATCTCGAGACCGGCCCGCACGCGGTCCGGACGCGCCGCGATGGCTCCGCGAATTTCGCTGCTGAAACTGCGCAATGCGCCGATCACTATGGCGTGCCTCAAGGGTCCCCGACGGCCCGGTGATTTCCGTAGACCAATCGTCCGGGTGCGGCTTCACCAGTAGATGACGGCCCCGCGAACTTGATGTGACAATCGATGCGCTTACGGATCAACCAACAAATACAGTAGTGTAAAAGAACAGGGAGGCATGACGGCCTCCCCGTCTCCTAGAATCGGGCCGTCAGGCTGACGGAGCCGCTGGTCCCCAGTTCGTAACCGTTGATGGTCACGCGGTTGCCCAGCTCCTGATACTCGAGGAACTCTTCGCCCAGCAGGTTGCGGAGCTCGAGCGAGAAGCCGTAGTCGCGGCCCTCGTATTCGAAGTCCTTGCGGTACACGAAGTCCAGCGAGATGCCCGGCTCCTGAATCAGGTCGGGTTCGCCCGGACGGCCGCGGGCCGAGGTGCGCTCGGAGACATAGTTGGCGATCAGCGTCGCCTGCGACCGGGCCGTGTCGTCTTCCCAGCCGAGTTGCAGGTTGGCGACATGTTCGGACTGACCCTGCAGGCGGCTGCCGTCCACGACATAGAACGAAGCTGGCTGCGCCACGCCGAGGCTGTTCTGGGTGGTCACCGTGTCACCCGGCTCGACGTTCACCTCGGAGTCCGACCAGGTGTAGTTGCCCTGCACCAGCCAGCGCTTGTTGGCGATGAAGTCCATGTCCGAGGCGAACTCGAAATACTTCTTCGCCTCCAGTTCGACACCCATAACGACTGCATTGGGCGCATTGAGGAAGGTTTGGGAGATCGACGCGCCCTGATCGACGACGCTCGACTCGATGGGCTTGTCCATATCCTTGTAGAAGACGCCGGCCGTCAGATATTGCTGACGAGCGAAATACCATTCCCAGCGCGCGTCCAGGTTCAGGATTTCGGTATCGATCAGATACGGGTTGCCTATGAAGGTCCGGTCGCTTTCGGGATCGGTGTACTGTTGCGGCGCCAGTTCGCGAAACTGGGGCCGGCCGAGGGTCTTGGAGGCCCCGAAGCGGAGCTGCATTTCCTCGGCGAAATTCCAGGTGATGGTGCCTGCCGGAAGAACGTACTGCTCCTTGATCTTGGTCGGCAGGAAGCCGGTCGAGCCGCCAAACAGGTCGCGCGGCGTCACGGTCTGTTCGCCGTCCTCGTAGCGAACGCCGAGGTTCAGGTTGACCAGCGGGATGAACTCGGCCTGTACCTGGGCATAGGCGGCATTGACCGTCAGTTGGCCGTCAAAGGCCGCGGCGCCGTTGGAGCCCGTAATCTCCTCGATCTGCAGATAGGGTCCGATGTTGGCGTCCGAGAACAGGTAGTCCACGCGGGACTCCAGCTGGTCCGCGGTCAGGCCGTTCGGGGCGACAAATCGCAGGGTGCGCTGTCCGGAGTCACGATTGTTGTCGTAGGTGGACACCCCGAACGAAAACACGGCGTCGCGCTGGTCCGAGAGTGGCAGGGTGTAGCTGAGGTCCGCTCCGCCAGAGACCACGTCATCGTTCAGTTCGCTGAATGAGATCGAGTTGGCGTCGATGTTGTGAATGAAGTCGCCGCCGGGGTTCAGGCCGTAGCCGAAGCGCGTCTCGTAGGGCGCGTCGCGCGAGGTCAACGCATAGGCCGCGCGCCACGAGAAATCCCACTCGCCGGCCGCGCCGAACTCATGTTCACCAGCCAGTTGGGTCGAGAACAGCTGGCGAACAAACCATTCCGTGGCGTCAACGCGCAGGACGCCGCCCGACAGGTCGTCAAAGCCCGCTTCGGACCGCGCTTCCTTGGTGACGTTGCGGATATAGAGGTTGGTCCACTTCAGCGTGCTGGTGTCGGTGGTCAGGCTGAGGCCGCCGAGGAAGTTCAGCCCGATGTCGTTCTGGTTGGACTCGAAGTCGTAGTCGTTGGCGACGACGAGGACGCCATTGTCGATCCGGCCCGTCTGGCGCACGCCGTTACGGCCGGTCCAGGAATTGTCGTACCCGGCGAAGAACACGGCCCCGAAGGTGCCGAGGTCCGTTTCCATATTCGTGCCACCGGTGAACTTGAAATTGAAGTTCGCGGGCGTGGTCTCGCGCTGGAGCAGACGGAGCGGCGCATTGACCAGCGACTGTCCGATCCGGCGCAACTGCGCGGCTGTATAGTTGCCGTTGTCGCCGATGCGATTGCCGGAGCTGAACGCCAGCTGCAGCGGGCCCGGAACATCGCGCGTGCCGTCGTCGAAGCCGGTGAAGTCGGTACGCGACCCCATGTAGATGAGGTGATCCTCGCCGGAGCTTTCGGTGTTGCCGCTGATCCCCGCCGACATGTTGAAGAAGGGGTCGACCGGCGCCGAGATCGTCTGAAGGTCGACGACGCCGCCGCCGAACTCGCCGGGATAGCTGACCGAATAGGATTTCTGGACCGTCACGCCGGCCAGGATTTCCGACTGGAACAGATCCAGCGGAACCACGCGCTGCAGGGGTTCCGGGCTCGGCAGGGGCGAGCCGTTCAGCAGGGCCGACGAATAGCGCTCACCGAGACCGCGCACATAGATGAAGCGCCCTTCGACGATCGAGAGACCCGTTACGCGGGTCAGCGCTTGGGCGACGTTGGCGTCGCCGGTGCGGACCAGATCCTCGGCCGTCAGGAAGGCCGCGACCTCGGGGCTTTCGCGATTGGGCACGGGAATGAAGCGGCCGAGCACGACCACCTCGTCCAGCTGCGATTCCTCCACCCGGGGTTCGGCCTGGACCGCCGGCGTGGCGGGCTGGGTTTGAGCGAACGCCAGGCCCGGCGCGATCAGCGCGCTGGTGGCCAGCAGGACCCCGCTCAGGGTCAGGGTTACGGTCTTCATGTTCTGCGCCTCGAGGAATTCAACGGAAGTGGCGGTCAGCCGGGCGGCGGCGAAAGAAGCCGCCGCCCGTCCTCCGTCGTCAGCAGGTCGAGCCGGCCTGGAGACCGCAGGTCCAGCCCGCGTACCAGGTGTCCGCCGCGTTGCGCACGGCGCCGATGTAGGTCACCGGCACAAAGAAGCTGTGCAGGGCCGGAGCGTTCGCCGGTGTCACCGCCGACTCGTTGACGCCGTTGATGAAGGCCAGGTTCGAACCGGTGATCGTCGCGCCGGCCGGAGCCGTCATCGTCGAGGCGCCGGCCGAGGTGTTGTTCGTGCCCAGGGCGAAGATCGCGCCGGTCGCCGCGCCGTCGATGTTGGCGTCATTCTCGAAGGGTCGGCTGCAGGCGAAGTAGACCGAGTTGAACACCTGGCCGTTGGCGACGGTGTTGGCGTCATCGATGTCCAGGCAGGCTGCGGCCGAGGTCGACGGGTTGGTGAAGACCGAGTTGATGATCGACGCGTCCGTGCCCGTGTTCAGGGTGATGATGGCGTCGGCGGCCACGGCGGCGTTGCGGCCGACGATGGTCACGTTCGAAACCTTGGGCTGGGCGAAGTAGGCGGTGCCCGAGGGGGCGGCCGACCATTCGAACCCGCGGCTGCCATTGGTGACGGCCGTGGCCTTCTGGGTCACGATCACGAACTGGGCGCCGCCGCGCCAGCCGGTGTCGGTATCCAAGCCGTCGTCGTCAGCGCCGTTGATGACGATGTGCGACAGGTTCACGAAGCCGCCGAAGATTTCGATGCCGTCGTCCGAGCTGTTGTACGACTGGAAGTGATCCACCGTGGTCCCCGAGCCGACGCCGGCCAGGGTCAGGGCCTGCAGCTCATTGTTCGGCGACAGTTCGAAGCCCGAATAGTTGACCTGCACGTAGCGCAGGCGGCCCGAGTTGTCGGCTGGCGAGTTGCCGCCGTAGTTGGCGCTGGTGCCTTCGACCTGACCGACGCAGGCCGCGTTCGGCGCGACGACGCCGACCGGGCAGACCGCCGTCGGGGCGCGGCCGGCGATGACGATGCCGCCCCACTGGCCCTGCGAGGTCGCCGTCGTGGTGCCCTCGATGTTCTGGCGGCTGGTGAAGATGATCGGGTTGGTCGCCGTGCCTTCCGCGAAGATCTGCGAGCCGCGGTTGATCAGCAGGTAGTCGGTGCCGCCCGAGGCGAAAATCTTGACGCCGGGTTCGATGGTCAGGACGCCCTGCACACTGCCGGCGACAGGGGCGGCCGGATCGGCGCCGCGGTCGGTGCCGACTTCGGTGCGCCCGCTGATCGCATAGATCGTACCCGCCCGGACCGACAGGGTCAGGGCGCCGGTGATGGTCGCGGGCAGCTGGCAGGCGCGCAGGGTCCCGTTGGCCACCACGCCCACGTTGGCCAGACCGGTCGGGCAGTCAGCCGCCGGCGTGCCTGGAGGCGGAGGCGTCACGCCGCCGCCGCCACCGCCGCCGCCATTGCCGAAATCGCCTTCGCCCGGCGATGCGACTTCAGCCGAGCCGCAGGCGGCCAGGGTCAGGGCGCTGGCGGAAACCGCGAGCAGGGTCGTCAGTCGGAAGCCGGTCATCGTTTTCACCGTGTCTGTGCAAAGGAATTTCACGACAGGGGTCGTCAGGGATCCTCTCCCCGACGCGATGTCTGCACCGCCCCCTGCCCACCGCCGTGGTAGGGCCCAGATATGACGGCCCGGACGCCGTACGGTGACGGTTCCGGTGCGCTTGTGTGAAGTTGTCTTCGCGGTTCGGTGAAAACCCGTCCCGGTACGGTTGAACTGTCACGGATCGGCGGTAGGCGGAGGGTTGTCGGGCCGTTCGATCGCCCTTAACGCGGGCCGCAGGCCGATCCGGAGGACCGAAATTTGATCGACGGCTCCCCCTTCTGGCTACTCATCTTCAGCCTGTCGGGGCTCGGTCTGATCGCCGGGAGCTTCCTCGGCCTTGTCAGCGTACGGCTGCCGGCCGGGCAGGACTTTGTGGCGGGCCGGTCACGCTGCGGGTCCTGCAGCCGGACGCTCGCCCCGCGCGATCTGGTTCCCCTGCTCAGCTATGCCTTGGCCAAAGGGCGGTGCAGGCTGTGCGGCGCGCGGATATCGCTCCGCTATCCAGCGATGGAGCTCGGCTGCGCCGCCCTTGCGGCCTGGGCTGCCATCCTTCAACCGACGCCCCTCGCCGCGATACTCACAGCCCTTCTCGGCTGGCAGCTGCTTCTCATCGCCGTCGTGGACGCGGAGCATTTCTGGCTGCCCGATGCACTCACCCTGCCCCTCTTGGCATCCGGTCTGGCGGCCTCGGCGCTGCTCGACGCGCCCGGGCTCGCAGACAGTCTGATCGGCGCCATTATCGGCTTCGCTTCCCTCTGGTCCCTCGCCTGGGCTTACCGTCGGCTTCGCGGCCGGGACGGTCTGGGCGGAGGAGATCCGTGGTTGTTCGCAGCGATCGGCGCCTGGACGGGGTGGATCGGACTTCCCAGTGTTCTCCTGTGGGCCGCCGCCGCCGGTCTGAGCGTCGTGCTGGCCACACAATTGGGCCGGCGAAAACTGACCGCCTCCAGCCGACTGCCTTTCGGCGTCTTCCTTGCGATAGGAGGCTGGTTCACCTGGAACTACGGACCACTGGGTTTCTGACGCGCCCGGAATTGCAGAGAGGCGCACCGCGAACGGCGCGCCTCTCAAAGGCCGAACAGGAGGCCTGTGACTTAGCGGGCCGCCGAGCGCACCTCGACCGGAAGGCCCAGCGTGTCCAGCTGGGGCTTCACGACGGACGCATCGCCCACGACCACCCAGACGAAGCCATCCGGGTTGATGACCTCGCGGGCGGCGGCGTCCAGTTGGGCCGCGGTCAGCGCGCTGGTGCGGCTGGCCAACGTGGTCTGGTAATCGTCCGGGCGCCCGTACAGGGCGTTGGACCGCAGGGCGCCGAGGATCTGGCCCGAGGTCTCGAACCCGCCGGCCAGCGAGCGCGTGTTGCCGTTGATCGTCCGCTCCAGCTCCTGCGGCGTGACGCCGTCGGTCTGAAGGAAGCGATCGTACTGGGCGATCAGCGCGGCGATGGACTCGCCGGTGCGGTTCGCCTGGACCGGCGCGTTGACGATGTACGGCACGCGGTGCTCGAGCAGGTTGGCGTTCCCGCGAACGCCGTAGGACCAGCCCTTGGTCTCGCGCAGGTCCGAGTTGATCCGCGACAGGAAGTCCGAGCCGAGGGTCACGTTGGCCGCGTTCAGCGCCAGCAGATCGTCGGTTCCGGAGACGGGAAGGACGGCCCCGCCGTAGATCAGCGACTGTGGCGACTGCGGTCGGTCGATCAGGACGATGCGGCTGGTCGTGGCCGGGATGGCCGCCGTGAAGTCCTTGGTCCCCCTTGCCGCCGCCGGGGCGCGCCAGTCGCCGAACGCGGCCTCCAGCTGGGGCGTGACCTGCGCCAGCGGTTGATCCGATACGACGAAGATGGTCGCATTGTCCGGACGAACCCAGGCCTCATGGGTGGCGACCAGGTCGGCGCGGGTCAGGGCGGTGATGGTCGCCTCGTCGCCCGAGCCGGTGAAGGACCGGCCGTAGGGGCTGGCCTCGCCATAGATCAGCGGCGGCAGGGCGCGGGCGGCGATGGCGCCCGGGTTGGTGCGCTCACTGGCCAGACCCGACAGGCGGGAAGCACGAATGCGCTCGATCTCGGCCGGGGCGAACGCCGGGTTCCGCACCACGTCTGACAGAAGGGTCAGGCCGGGCGTCAGATTGGCGGTCACGGTCGACAGGTCGGCCGAGGTCCGGTCCATCGAGGCGCTGACGGTGATCGAGGCGCCGAGGCGCTCCTCTTCCTCGGCCAGCTGGTTGGCGTCGCGGGTGGTGGTGCCCTCGTCGAGCAGGTCCAGCATCATGGCCTGGGCGCCGAGGCGGTCGGCCCGATCGGCGGCGTAGCCCGCGTCGAACTCGACTGCCACGCGGGTGACGGGCACGGTGTCGACCTGGGCGTAGACGACCTTGATTCCGTTCGACAGGGTCGCGCGCTCGACGGCCGGGAACTGCAGGTCCGGCACCTGACCGATGACGGGCATGGGATCGCGGGCGACTCGCTGGATTTCGGCGGCCGGAACCGGCGCGGCGCCTGACGGCGAGGCCGCGGCCTCCACATAGGCTTCGCGTTCGCCGGGCGCGATGGTCAGGTTGTACACCGGACGGGTCAGCCAGCGCTGCATGGCGGCGGTGACCTGGGCGGGGGTGACCGAGGCGTACTCGGCCAGCTCCTTCTTGTAGTGGTCCGGATCGCCGGCATAGAGCTGGCCCTCGGCGAGGACATTGGCCTTGCCGTTGACCTGCTCAAGGCTCTGGATGCGGCCTGAGACATAGCGAGTGGCGACGCGGGCCACCTCTTCCTCGGTCGGGCCGCTGGCGATGAAGTCGGCGACGATGGCGTCCAGACGCTGGCCCACCTCGGCGGCGTCCTGCCCCGGCTTCACATCGACCGAGATGTCGAAGATGCCGATACGGTGGAAGTCCGACAGCGACGAGGTTACGGCCACGGCCGACTGCTCGCCGCGAACCAGCTGATTGTCCAGCCGCGACGAAGCAAGGCCGCCCAGCACCGAAGCCGCGACGGACAGGGGCACGGCGTCATCGCTCAGCAGGCCGGGCACCGCCCAGCTGCGGGTCAGGCGGGTGTTGGCCACCCGGTCATGCATGGTCGCCACGACGGGGGCGGCGAGGGTCGGCACGTCTGCCTCGGCCGGTGTGTTCACAGGGCCGCGCGCGATCGAGCCGAAATAGCGCTGCATCAGCGGCCGGGCCGTCGCCTCGTCGATGTCGCCCGACAGGACCACGATGGCGTTGTTCGGACCGTAGTTCTCGCGGAACCAGTTGCGCACCGTCTCCAGGCTGGCGGCGTCGAGGTCGGCCATGGAGCCGATGGTCGAGTGGCGGTAGGGGTGGCCTTCCGGGAAGAGCGCTTCCAGCTGGGCGTACTCGAACAGGCCGTAGGGCTGGTTGTCGCCCTGGCGCTTCTCGTTCTGGACGACGCCGCGCTGCAGATCGAGGACGTCCTGGCCGACCTCGCCGAGCAGATAGCCCATCCGGTCGCTTTCGAGGAACAGGGCCTGCTCCAGCGCCGGGGTCGGGACGGTCTGGAAATAGTTGGTGCGGTCAAACCAGGTCGTGCCGTTCAGGTTCGACGGCCCCAGGTTGCGCATACGGCCCAGGTAGCTTCCCGGTGCATTCTCCGAGCCGCCGAACATCAGGTGTTCGAACAGGTGGGCGAAGCCGGTCGAACCGGCCGGCTCGTCCTTGGATCCGACATTGTACCAGACCGACACCGCCACCACGGGCGCCTTGCGGTCCTCGTGCACGATCACCGTCAGCCCGTTGTCCAGCACGAAGCGCGACCAGGGAATGTTGACGCGGGACACCAGGTCCGCGACCGGCGCCGCGGAAAGCTCCGGAGCCTGCGCCGCACCGGCGGTCACAGCCGTCTGGGCGGCGGCCGGGGCGGCGAGGGTCAGGGACGGCGCGGCAACCGCAAGAAGGGCCGCAAGAGAGACGAGACGAGCGCGCATGAACGACTTTCGATGATTCTGGCCAAAGACGGACCGGCATAGGGCATGCGGTCGAGGCCTTCGTCAAACGTGAGTGTAGGGCTCGGCTGCTAGCATGCCGAAACCTGCGCGGCGGTGACCGTCAACGCCAGACCGGTCGCCTCGGAGCCGCAAGAGCCTTGAGCTCCTCGACGAAGGCGGCGTGACTTTCACTCTCTCCCGCGCTCGCAAAGAGGGCTTCCGCCTCGCTCACCAGACCCTCGATCTCTTCCGTCATGCCTGACCCGAGCCGCACCAGCGCCCGCGCCCGGGCCCGTATGAGCACGAGAGCGGCGTCCGGATAGCGACAGGCAAGCCGCGCCGCCCAGAGCGGCACGTCCTCGACGGAGCCCCGGATTTCATCCCGGCGAGCAAGGATGGTCTCAGCCGCTTCGCGATGCGCCGGCCAGTTCATCAGCAGGGCCAGCCCCTTCATGGGGTCCACGAAAGCCGCTGCGATGGCGAACGCCCGATCCAGCGCGATGACGTCCTCGAAATCCGGCAGCGAAGCCAGCATGGCCCGCAGTGCGTCTTCGGACAGGGTGCGCTCGAACAGGCTCCAGCGCGCCGCCTCCGCCTCCCCGGTCCGCCCCTCCGCCTCGAGGACATCGATCTCGGCGGCGAACCAGCTCTCCGGCGGCGGGGGGGCATCGGCTACGCTCCTCGCCCTGCCCCACCGGCTCGCCGGCGGCGCCGCGTTACGCGACGCCTCAAGGACGGCCCGCGCCTCCTCCGGTCGGCCTGCCCTTGCCAGCCTGAGGGCAATCTCGGCGGCGACCTCAGGCTTGCGGCGATCCTCGTCGGGGATGGCGAGCAGCCAGGCGTCGATGTCCCCTGCCCGGTCCGCCAGCTTGCGTACGACGAGGGCCAGACGGCCGGTCGGGCGGGGGCGCCCCCCGGTGAGATCGAGCAGCACCCGCCTTGCCAGGCGCGGGCTCAGCGCCGTCGCGCCGCGTCCGACCCACGACGCCCATTCGGAAAGCCGCGTGGAGAGAGCTTCCGTCAAAACCGGCGCTGCGATGTCGGGATCGACGGCGGACGCCAGCGCCGCGAGATCTGATGCCGCGGCGTCGAAAGCGAGCGTGAGCTCGCCCTTGGGATCCTTCACCCGGGCCGCCAGCGATGGATACAGATCGAACCAGACCACCAGACGATCAAGCGCCAGCTTGGCGTCCATTGCACCCAGGCGGCCGACGATCATGGCTTGCAGCATCCGCAGGTCTGCGAGCAGGTCCGGCCGCTTGCGCCACGACACCCGCGCACGGCTGGTCCCGAGCGTGGCCAACCGCTTGTCCAGTTCCAGCGCGAGGTCGGGAGCTCCGACCTCAGCCGCCAGCTCCATGCGCAGTCGCCGCTTCAGGTCCCCATCCGCAACCTCGATCAACAAGGCGGCCAGGCGCTCGGCGCCGAGCGCCGCCAGATTGGCTTCGGACAGGGTCTTTCTGGCGGTGGAGGGGCGTTTGGCCATGGGCAGGGTCAAGACACCCGAATGCCCGCGGGTTGCAAGCGTGCTCTCACGACGGCGAGACGAAGGAGCGGCCCGACCGCACTTCTCAACTGCCCGTGCGGCCGTCGCGTTTGAGTCTCAGCAGCTCCTCACCGTCCTGCAGCACTTCGATATGCGTGAATTGACTGCTCAGCAGCAGCCGCATCTCGGCCAGATCGCGGGCCTGTTCGAGGTCCGTCGCCTCGACCGACTCTTCCCTGGGCGGGACAGACGGACCATCGTGCAGGTGAAAGACATAGGTCGGCATGACGTATCTCCCTCCGGAACCGAAGGCGAAAACGACCTCATACCGCTCAGGTTCCCAAGCGCTGCTGTCAGGCCTGGTTCGCCCTGAGAACAACGATTGAACCATTGGCCTGCGCCGCACTCCGATCGGCCACGATGCCGTTGCGCAGTAGCGAGACGACATGCTCGATGGCTCGCAGATCCAGCCCGTCGCTACGCCCGTCGCCCCTCTGCTCCATGACGACCTCCAGCATGCTGGCCGCGTCGGCGAGCGAGGTGGGCTTGTGCGCAAGGATCACGCGCTCGGCGTTCTCCAGAGTGGCGAAGTCGTCGTCGGTGACCGTCTGGCGCGTGGCTTCCCACAGCGCGATCGCCTGCCCGAAAGTCCGTTTCGTTTTCATGTTATGACTCCTGGCCGAACCGCAGGTCCGGCGGATGTTGAAGGTCGGGCATAGGGGGCTGCACGGGCCTCCCAGACCCCGAAGAGGGCGAGCAACATCAGCTGCGTCCAGATCACGATACGCACCGTGACCGCACCCCAGACCTGCAGGTCGCCGAACACGGTCGCGACCCACAGACCCATTGAAAGCAATTGAACGCCCGTCGCGGCTATGAGCCACCAGCGATCCGTTCGCAGACTGAGCACGAACAGGGTCGCAAAGACCCCGACCGACAGAATGGCCACGCCATAGCGAAGCTCACCCATGTGCAGGTGGTCCACGAGAGGCGTCCCGATCATGTCGACGAGGAAAGCAGTTCCCGCGATCCGCTCAGCAGGCCGGCCAAACACCAGCAACATGACGACGGTCGCAAAACTGAGGACCCCGATGGCATGTTGAGCCAGGGTGTAGACGCCATCAAACACGTCAGCCGTTCGCAGCCAGGGGCAGCGGGACCGACCCGGATTTTTCCTCGTGAGGTCCGAAAGATTGCCACGAGACGCCGAGGTTGTCGGCCACCTGGGCCAGGCCTCGGTGACTGCGGACGACCAGACCCCGGGCACCGTTCAGCTGGGCAAGGCTGGCGACGACATCGCTGATCTCGGCATGGCCGACATCGGCTCCGACCGCCGCTTCCCGTCGACCATCGAGCAGGGTCTGCAGCAACTCGCTTGCGGCCACCATCGCTCGATCGACCGCGTGTTCCGTTGTGTAAATCTGGCGCGCAATCCTCGCCCCAACATGTGATCTCTTCATGTCCCCGCTCCCTCTCTGGTCTCTGGTCCTGACAAGGTCCGGATCGCGTCGGCTGGAGCCTGCTCGGCGGCGGTGCGTGTAGTCGCCGCCATTACAGACACGATTCCGATCGACACGATCGCGGCTCCCATCGCGAACGCCAGAACCAGAGCCAGCCGGACCAGGATGCGTCTGTCAGGACGCGGTAAGAACCAGTTGGACGGGCCCGGGCGCTCGCCTGGGACGCCGGATTGTTCGTCCGGCGCAATCCGAGGGGATGCCGGAGAGGGCCCGGTGGGAAGGGGATCGGGAGAAAACGAGGAGGAAAGCGGGTAGTCACGGGAGACAATACGCACGGCTTCGTAGCGGTCGGACGTGCCGAGCCGCTTGTAGGCGTTCGAAAGGTGGTTGTTCACGGTGGCGGGTGAGATGGTCGCGCCCAGCCGGCGGGCGATCTCCTTGTTGGAGAGTCCCTCCCCTGCCAGTCGAACACACTGCAGCTGTCGTCGTGATAGCCGGTCGCCCATGCCCCATCCCTACTCACGGTCAGAGCCTAAGCCGCTGACTCGAAAGAGAAGGGTTAAACCAAATTCACGGGATTGCACGCCCGAGGCGATCAGGCCTCAGTGACGAACGCGGACGTAGGACCCCGGGGCCGCTTCTCCGGCCTTTAGCTTGCCCGAGCCGACCTTTCGCGCCTTGACCTTTTCGTCCGCCGCGGCGGCGTCGAGCCAGCCCTGCCATTCCGGCCACCACGAACCCGCCTTCTGCTCGGCGTCCGCCATCCAGGCGTCGGCGTCGTCCGGTGCGGCGTCGTTGATCCAGTAGCCGTGCTTGTTGGCCGCGGGCGGATTGATCATGCCGGCATTGTGGCCCGAACCGCCCAGCAGGAAACGCGTCGGCCCGCCGAAGAAGTTGCGGCCGGCATAGGTATTCTTCCACGCCGCCACGTGATCGTCCTTGAGCGCCACAATCATGACCGGCGTCCGGATTGCGCCGAGATCCAGCGCCACGCCGTCGATCGACACCCCGCCCTTTTCCCTGAGCCGGTTTCCACGCAACACCTGCGCGCCGTACTCCTTCAGCATCCGGGCCGGGATGCGCGAGCCGTCGTCGAACCACCACAGCAGGTCCGAAGCCCGCGCCTCGTCGCCGAGCAGATAGTGGTTCACCACCGACGACCAGATCAGGTCGTTGGCCCGTACCGTCGAGAACAGTTTCGTCAGGTCGTGCGCCTCGACGTAGCCCTTCTCGTCCAGGTAACGGTCGAAGGCCTTCATGTCGTTGTCGCCGGTGAACACCGACCATTCGCCCATGTCGCCGAAATCCACCAGGGTCGCGATCAGCGTTGCGGAGGCCACGCGGTCGCCGTTCCCGGTCGCCGCCAGATACGCCAGCGTCATCGCCGACAGCGTGCCCCCCAGGCAGTAGGAAACCAGATCGACGTCCGCCTCGCCGGTCGCCTTCTGGACGGCGTCCATCGCGGCGACCACCCCATCCTTCACATAGGCGTCCAGTCCGTTTTCGGCATGGCTCTCGTCGGGGTTCGCCCAGGAGATCACGAAGACGGTGTGGCCTTGGTCCACCAGCCATTTCAGATAGCTGGCCTTCGGGGTCAGATCGAAGAGGTAGTATTTGTTAACCAGCGGCGGGATGAACAACAGCGGCCGGCGATAGACCTTGTCGGTCGTCGGCGCATACTGGATCAGCTCCATCAACTGGTTCCGGAACACCACGGCGCCGGGCGTCGCGGCGACATTGACGCCCAGCTCGAAGTCATTGGGCGCGCGGCGGCTGACCAGCCCCTGCCCCTTGCCGATGTCCTCCAGCAGGTTGGACACCCCGGTCATCAAGCTGAGCCCCCCGCTCTCGACCATGCGGCGAGCGACCTGCGGATTGGTCTGGGCGAAATTGGTCGGCGCCAGGGCGTTCATCATCTGGCGGCTGGCGAAGTCGACCTGGGCGCGGGTGTCCTCATCGACCGGCGCCGTGGCGACGAATTCCTGCAGCTGACGCGCCGCCAGCAGATAGGCCTGTTTCAGATAGTCATAGACCGGCTCGTCGCTCCAGGCGGGGTCCGAGAAACGGCGATCGCCCTTGGCCGGCGCCGCGACCGGGGTTGCATCCTGACCCATCGCCCGTTCGCCCATGGTCCGCCAAAGAGCCGTCCAGTCGTTCCAGTTTTTCGCCTGCGCCTCGAACAGCGTCGCCGGACGCATCATCACCGAGGTGTTGAAGTCGATCATGGCCTTGGCCAGCGTGGTCGGATCGTAGGGCAGGGTCTGCGGCGTCGCAGCCTGCACCATCGTGGTGCGCACAGCGGCGGCGGCGTTCTGCATCAGGGTGGTCAGGGTCTCGGCCACGACCATGGGATCGGGCGCGGAGGGAACGGGCGTCGTTGAGGCGGTCATGGCTGGTCTTTGCTTAAAGCGAGACGAGGACGTCAACGGCGGCGCAGGCGTGCGGGGCCACGAACAGCAACGCAAGGGCGCGATCGGGGTTCTCGGCCGTCCACATCGGGCACGGCTCCGCAGCCGCGTCGATCAGCGCCACAACAGGCAGGGTCCGTGCCGGCGAAGCGGGAACGTAGGCGGCGGCGTCGAAAGCCATGACAAGGGTCCTCTGAGCGAAGTCGCGTCCGATAGCGGCGGTATGTCATGGCTTTTCTGTTCTGACGATGCCAAGGTTTGAGCAATCGTTGTGCATTTTTGCACAGGAGCAGAAGTGACGGATTTTAACTGGAATGACCTCCGGGCGTTTCTGGCGGTGGCGAGAACCGGCCGCCTGACCACCGCGGCCACGCGCGTGGGCATGGACCACACCACGGTCGCCCGACGCATAGCGGCCCTGGAAGCGGGTCTGGGCGCCCTGCTGTTCGACCGCAGTCCCCAAGGCTACGCTCTGACGGCGCATGGCGAGCGGCTGATGCCGACGGCCGAGAAGATCGAGAGCCTTACCCTGAGAGCCGCCTACGAACTTGGCGAGGCTGATCAAGCCCTGACCGGCACGGTGCGGATCGGCGCGCCCGAAGGCTTCGGCAGCTATGTTCTGGCGCCGCTGATGGCGCGGCTCGCCGACCGGCATCCGGGACTGGACATCCAGCTGGTGGCAATCTCCGGCGTGCTCAGCCTTTCAAAGCGCGAGGCAGACATCGCCGTCACCCTCAGCGCGCCGCGCGAGGGCCGTCTGGTGTCGCGCAAACTCACGGACTACGGGCTAAGCCTGTACGCCGCCCCGTCCTATCTGGACGCCCGCCCGCCGATCCTGACCCGCGGCGACATGGCCGGGCATCGCTTCATCGGCTACATCGGCGACCTGCTCTACGCGCCTGAGCTCGACTATATGCAGGCCCCCGACGTGGACATTCACGTCGCCCTGCAGAGCTCAAACCTGATCGCCCAGCTTCAGGCCGCCTTGGCCGGCGCCGGCCTTTGCGTGCTGCCCGACTTCATCGCGGCGAAGGAAGCCGGACTACGCCGGGTTCTGCCGGACGCCGTGCATCTGGACCGAAGCCTGTGGCTGGTGACGCATGCCGACCTGAAGCCGCTCGCTCGCATCCGCGCGGTGACGGCCATGATCCTCGAGGCGGTGAAGGCTGACCGCATCATGTTCAAGGGAACCTGAAACCGGCCTTTCCGTTCAAATCTTGCACCGCAGCAAAGAGTAGAACATTGTTCTGCCTGCGGAACAGCGAGGGAAGCGGCTGTGTTCGAGTCTCTGAAATGCGCCCGTAAGGGTCACATCTACGTCGACAGCAGGAGCCAGCCAGGCACCGAAGTGTGCGTCCGCTGCCGGCATCGCCGACCGTTCGAGGGCGGCGCCCCTTCGGTCAGACCAACCGACTCTGCACCACCGCAGCTTCAATAAAGCCCGCGAACAACGGGTGCGGCGCGAACGGCCGGCTCTTGAGTTCGGGGTGATACTGCACGCCGATGAACCATGGATGGTCCTCTCGCTCGACCGTTTCGGGGAGGACGCCGTCGGGCGATAGACCAGCGAAGGTCAAACCCGCCTTCTGCTCGATCGCATCGCGATAGTTGATATTGACCTCATAGCGGTGGCGGTGCCGCTCGCTGATGGTGGTCGAGCCGTACATTTGCGCGATCTTCGAGCCGGATTTCAGCGTCGAGTCATAGGCGCCCAGCCGCATGGTGCCGCCCATGTCCCCGCCCTGCTGACGCAGGACCCGCTGGTTGCCCTGGGTCCACTCGGTCATCAGGCCGACCACCGGCTCGGTCGTCGGGCCGAACTCGGTCGATGAGGCCTTCGGATAGCCCGCCAGATTCCGCGCCGCCTCGATGACCGCCATCTGCATGCCGAAACAGATGCCGAAATAGGGGATCTTGCGCTCGCGGGCGAACCGCGCCGCCTCGATCTTGCCCTCGGAGCCTCGCTCGCCGAAGCCGCCGGGCACCAGAATGGCGTGGGCGGCCTGAAGGCGCGCGTCGCAGGCCTCGCGGTCGCCCTCGAAGGTCTCGGCCTCAACCCAGTCGATGTTGACCTTGACGTTGTTGGCCACGCCGCCGTGATGCAGCGCCTCGATCAGGGATTTGTAGGCGTCCTTGAGGACCGTGTATTTGCCGACGATGGCAACCGTGACCTCGCCGTCAGGCTGCAGCCGGCGGCGGGCGATTTCCTGCCACATGGTCAGATCCGGCGCCGGGGCGTCCGTCAGGCCGAAGTGGGCCAGAACCTCTGCGTCCAGTCCCTCGCGGTGATAGTCCAGCGGTACGGCGTAGATGTCGTTGGAATCCATCGCCTGGATGACGCCGCTTTCGCGCACGTTGCAGAACAGGCCGATCTTGCGCTTCTCCTCCGGCGGGATCGGGAATTCGCAGCGGCACAGCAGGATATCGGGCTGGATGCCGATAGAGCGGAGCTCCTTGACCGAGTGCTGCGTCGGCTTGGTCTTCATCTCGCCGGCGGTCTTGATGTAGGGCAGCAGAGTCAGGTGCACGAAGCAGCTCTGGCCACGCGGCAGGTCCTGACCCAGCTGGCGGATCGCCTCGAAGAACGGCAGGCCCTCGATGTCGCCCACCGTGCCGCCGATCTCGACCAGAACGAAGTCCACATCCTCGCCGTCGTCGGTCAGGGCGGGCGTCAGGCAGAAGGATTTGATCTGGTCGGTGACGTGCGGGATCACCTGCACCGTCGCGCCCAGATAGTCCCCGCGCCGCTCCTTCTCGAGGATGGTCGAATAGATCCGGCCGGTGGTGATGTTGTCCGACTTGGCCGCCGACACGCCGGTGAAGCGCTCGTAGTGACCCAGGTCGAGGTCGGTCTCGGCCCCGTCGTCGGTCACGAAGACCTCGCCGTGCTGATACGGGCTCATCGTGCCCGGATCGACGTTCAGATAGGGGTCGAGCTTACGAAGGCGAACCTTGTAGCCGCGCGCTTGCAGAAGCGCGCCGAGNTGCTGATACGGGCTCATCGTGCCCGGATCGACGTTCAGATAGGGGTCGAGCTTACGAAGGCGAACCTTGTAGCCGCGCGCTTGCAGAAGCGCGCCGAGAGCGGCGGATGCGAGGCCTTTTCCCAATGAGGAAACCACGCCGCCGGTGATGAACACGTAACGGGCCATGGGAGATCACTCTACCGCTGATTCGAGCGGCGACTTGCGGAGTGAGGCTACGCCCGAACGAGTGGCCCAGGCGGCCCAGGCGGCCGCCGCGGCCGCGGGCCTCGCCTGCCGGCCAGAATGCGGTGAGCGGGCATGGGGGCNGGCGGATGCGAGGCCTTTTCCCAATGAGGAAACCACGCCGCCGGTGATGAACACGTAACGGGCCATGGGAGATCACTCTACCGCTGATTCGAGCGGCGACTTGCGGAGACTTTGAGGGCGGGAGCGGAAGGCGGGGATAACGTCCCCGCTCATCCTTACTGCGCCGGTGCGGGCTGGGCGGGAGCCGGAGCAGACGCGGCGCCCGACAGGCTGGATTCCAGATCCTGCAGCGACGGCGCGGCGGGCTGGGCCGGAGCCGCGGGATCGGCGGCCGGGGCGGTCTGCGGCGTGGTTGGCGCGATCAGTTCGCCAATGGCGTCGGCGTCAACGACCGAGTTGTTGGAGCGCTCGACGTTGCCCAGAATCGTCAGGCCGATGGCGCAGGCGAAGAAGGCGCCGGCCAGCCACCAGGTCGTCACGGTCAGCAGGTTGCCCGCGCCGCGGGCGGTCATGAAGCCCGACGGACCTCCGCCCATGCCCAGCGCGCCGCCTTCGGAGCGCTGAATCAGGATCACGCCCGCAAGCGCGATCGAAATGAGGATCATGGCGACGAGGAGAATGGTCTGGAGCATGGCAGCCGATATGTGTGGCGCGACGCCGCGCCGATCAAGCGGCGGCGTCTAACATTGATGAGGGACGGGAGCAAACGGTCCGGCGTTTACGCGCCGCGGATGATGCCCAGGAAGTCGGCGGCCTTCAGCGACGCCCCGCCCACCAGCGCGCCGCCGACCTCGGGGACCGCCAGAATCTCGGCCGCGTTGTCGGGTTTGACCGAACCGCCGTACAGGATCGGGATAGCCGCGATGCCCAGCCCCAGCCGCTCGATCATCGCGGCGCGCACGGCGCGATGGACCTCCTCGATCTGCTCCAGCGTCGGCGTCAGACCCGTCCCGATCGCCCAGACCGGCTCATAGGCGACGGCGAATTCGCGGCCCGCCAGCGCCAGCGGCAGGGACGCCATGATCTGCGACCGAACGACCTCGACGGCCCGCCCCGCCTCCCGCTGCTCCAACGTCTCCCCGACGCAGATGATGGGCGCCACGCCGGCGGCCAGCGCCGCCTCGGCCTTGGCCGAAACCAGCAGATCGCTTTCGCCATGTCCCTGACGGCGTTCGGAATGGCCCAGAATCACCAGCGTCGCGCCAGCCTCCTTCAGCATCGGCGCAGAGATGTCGCCGGTGAAGGCGCCATGGGTCTCGGCCCGGCAATCCTGCCCGCCAATCTCGATCGGGCTTCCGGCCGCCGCGCGAGCCATCCGTTCGACCAGCGTAGCCGGCGGACACAAGGCGACGCGGCAGGCCGCGGGCTCGCTGTCCAGCGCGGCGCGCAGGGCCTCAACCTCGGCCAGGCTCGCGCCCAGCCCGTTCATCTTCCAATTGCCGGCGACCAGCTTCACGGATTGTTTCATGCCCGCCTTCTATGCGGCGCATTCGTCCAAGCCAAGCCTTCGAGGCGCGCCTCAACCCGCGTAGGGCCAGGACGTCCCGAAGGGCCAACGAACGCGGCTTCACAAGACTCATGGCCTTCGTCTTGCCGTGCAGGTCGCTCACGCCCTATAGGCCAAGCGATACTCCCGTCGCTGTTCCGCCAGGATCGACCATGCTCACCGCGTTCCGCACCTTCGCCAAATCCAAATGGGCCGTGGGTCTGCTTGTCCTTCTCGCCGTGGGACTGCTGGTCACCGGCGGGACCCAGATGGACGTGCTGGGCAATCTCGGGCCGAAGCATGTGGTCACCGCGGGCGACCGCAGTGTCGGCCAGGCCGAGTTCCGGGGCGAGATGGACCGCATCCTGCAGCAGTCCCAGCAGCAGGCCGGACGCGCCCTGACCTTCGAGGAACTGATCGGCCAGGGCGGACTGGTCCAGTACCTTCAGCAGCGGTCCCAGCAGCTCGGCTTCCTGAACTGGGCATGGCAGGCCGGCATCCGCCCGGGCAAGGAGCTGGTCCTGCGCGAACTCCGCCAGGCCCCGGCCTTCTTCGATTCCGTGACCGGCAAGTTCGACGAGAACCTGTATCGGCAGAAATTGGCGGAAAACAACGCCACGCCCGAGATGTTCGAAGCGCAGATGCGCGACCAGTACATCACCCAGCACTACGGCGCGGCGCTCGGCGCCGGAATGCGTCTGCCGCGCATCTACGGCGCGATACTTGCCAGCCAGGCGCTGGAAACCCGTGACGGCCGCTGGTTCACGGTGACCCAGGCCATGGCGGGAACGACCGCCGCCCCCACCGACGCCCAGCTCACCGCCTTCATGAACCAGAACGCGGCAGAGCTGCGTCTGCCGGAGTCGCGCACTGCCTCCGTCGTCCTGTTCGACAGCCGCACCGCCCCCGCGGCCATCACCGATGCCCGCATCGAGGAGCGGTTCAACTTCCGCCGCGACGCCCTGTCGCTGCCCGAGAAGCGCTCCTTCGTGACCCTCACGGCGCCCAACCGCGCCGCCGCCGATCGCATCGCCGCCGCCCTGCGCGCCGGTCAGGATCCGGCCGCTGTGGCCAGCGCCAACAACATCCAGCCCGCCAACTATGCCGACACGCCGCGCAGCGCATTGGGCGATCCCGCCGTCGCCGCCGCCGTCTTCGGCCTCGCGGCCAACGCCGTGTCCGCTCCGGTTCAGGCCAGCGTCGGCTTTGTGGTCGCCAAGGTGACCGCCATCACCCCGGGCCGCGCCGCCACGCTCGCTGACGTTCGCGAGCAGGTCATCGAGGAGCTGCGCGCTGAAGACGCCCGCGCCGCCGTCTATGCCCGGGTCGAGGCCTATGAGAAGGCCCGTCAGGCCGGCAAGACGCTGGACGCCGCCGTGGCAGAGATCGGCGCCCGCGTCATCCAGGTCCCGGCGATCCGTCAGGACGGCAAGCTGCGCAACGGTCAGGACATCAATCCGCCCCTGCCCCCGCAACTGGTCCAGACGATGTGGACCCTCAGCAAGGGCGGCGAGAGTGAAGTCATCGACATGGGCCAGGGCCAGTATTTCGTCGTCCGCGTGGACGAGGTCATGCCCGCCGCCCTTCCGCCGCTTCAGGCCATCCGCGCGCCGCTGGCCCAGCAGTGGGTCCTGCGCGAGAACGCCCGCCTGCTGACTGACCGCGCCAACGCCCTCGCCGCCCGCGTGCGCGCTGGTGAAGATCTGGCCGCCGTCGCCGCCTCCGCCGGAGCGACGATCCAGACGGGTGCGGGACTGAACCGCCAGTCCGTGCAGCAATACGGCCAGGGCGTTGTCCAGGGTGTGTTCAGCAGCGCTCGCGGCCAGATGTTCTCGCAGCAGAACACGAACGACAGCTTCGTTATCGGCCGCACCGACCGGATCACGGCCGCACCGGCTGTCCTCGCCGCGCCGATGGCCGAGCAGTTCCGCCAGCGCATGGCCAGCGACAACGTGAACGCCGTTGGCGACCTGGCCCTGAAGACCGCCGCCGAGCGCTCGAAGGCCCGCTACGACGAAGCCCTCGCCCGTACGGCCCTCGGCCTTCCGGCCGAAGCTCCGGCCGTGCCCGCCGCCGGCGCCCCGGCGCCCGCCCAGGGTCAATGACCCGAGGCACCGACCCGGCCGACTTCACCGACTTCCAGCGGGGCTGGGCCGCCGGCCTGCCCCGCGTCGTCGTCCGCCGACTGGTCGACGATCTGGAGACGCCCGTCTCGGCCTTTCTGAAGGTCGGGCACGGGCGGACCCACGCCTTCCTGCTGGAGTCGGTCGAGGGCGGCGCCGTCAACGGCCGCTATTCGATCATCACCCGCGAGCCCGACGCCGTCTGGCGCTGCCGTGACGGCCGGGCCGAACTGGCCCGCGGTCCCGCGATCGCCGAGGACCGCTTCACGCCCGAAGCCGGCGACGCCCTGACCTCGCTGCGATCCCTGATGGCCGCCTCGCGTTTCGACCTTCCCGAAGACCTGCCGCCGATGGCCGCGGGCCTGTTCGGCGTCTTCGGTTACGACATGGTGCGCCTGCTCGAGCCGCTGGGCGCGCCGAACCCCGACCCGCTGGACCTGCCGGACGCGGTTCTGACCCGGCCGACGCTCGTCGCCATCTTCGACTCCGTCCGCCACGAGATCGTGCTGGTCTCGGCGGCCTATCCCGACGGCGGCGCGACCGCCGAGGCGGCCTTCGCTTCCGCCACGGCCCGGCTGGACGCGTTCGAGGCCGACCTGCGCACATCCCTCCCGGCCATTCCCGCCGCAGTCGACGCCCCGGCTCCGGCGTTCGCGTCGCCCGTCGACGGCACCGGGTTCGGCGAACTGGTCGCGCGGGCCAAAGACTACATCGGCGCCGGCGACATCTTCCAGGTCGTGCTCAGCCACCGCTTCGCCGCGCCATGGGCCGCCGACCCGTTCGCCTTCTACCGCTCGCTGCGGCGCTCGAACCCGTCGCCCTACCTGTTCTTCCTCGACTTCGGCGACTTCCAGCTGGCGGGGTCCAGTCCGGAAATCCTTGTCCGGCTCAAGGACGGTCGCGTCACCATCCGCCCCTTGGCGGGCACCCGCCCGCGCGGCGAAACGCCGGAGGCCGACCGCGCCCTCGAGGCCGAGCTGCTGGGCGATCCCAAGGAGCGGGCCGAACATCTGATGCTGCTGGATCTCGGCCGCAACGACGTCGGCCGCGTCGCCGCCCCGGGGACCGTCGAGGTCATCGAGAGCTTCCGCATCGAACGCTACAGCTCGGTCATGCACATCGTCTCGGAGGTCCAGGGCGACGCCGATCCACAGCTGGACGCCGTCGACACCCTGCTGGCCGCCCTGCCCGCCGGCACCCTGTCGGGCGCGCCCAAGGTGCGGGCCATGGAGATCATCGACGAGCTGGAAACGACCAAGCGCGGCGTCGGCTACGGCGGGGGCGTGGGCTACATCTCCGCGGGTGGTGAGGCGGACATTTGCATCGTCCTGCGCACCGCCCTGTTCGCCGACGGCAAGATCCATGTCCAGGCCGGCGCGGGCGTCGTCGCCGACAGCGATCCGGTCGCCGAATACGCGGAAACCCAGGCCAAGGCCCGCGCCCCGATGCGCGCCGCGGAAGACGCCTGGCGCTACCCGTTCGGCAATCGCTAGGGCTGGACCGAAACCACGGCTTCGTCGAAGTGCACGCCGGGGCCCAAAACCACGACCCCGGCCATCAACACCGCCGCCATCGCCGCCAGCGCGGCCGCGCCGAGCGCAGCATAGGGATTGGCCTTGGGCGCCACGGGCGTCAGCAGGACGCGGGCCCTGGCGATGGTCTTGTCGGTCATGGCCCGGCTCCCCCGTTTGGACCGCCCCACTTCGGGACAGTTTGGTTAACGAAGACTTACGCGCTCGATACGCTTGGCGGGTCGGCCCGCACCCCCTAGAAGCCAGACCATGATCCTGGTCGTCGATAACTACGACAGCTTTACCTACAACCTCGTCCACTACCTGGCGGAGTTGGGCGCGGAGACGCGTGTGGTGCGCAACGATGACCTGACCGCCGCCGAGGCATGGGCCCTGACGCCCGAAGCCGTACTGCTGTCGCCCGGCCCCTGCACCCCCAATGAGGCGGGGATCTGCCTGTCCATTCTCGACACCGCCCCGCTGGACATGCCGATCTTCGGCGTCTGCCTGGGCCATCAGGCCATGGGCCAGGCGTTCGGCGGCGAGGTGATCCGCGCCAAGGCCCTGATGCACGGCAAGACCTCGCCGATCGAGCACGGCGGCCAGAGCGTGTTCCGGGACCTGCCCTCGCCCTTCACGGCGACCCGCTATCACAGCCTCGCCGTCCGCCGCGAAACCCTGCCGGACGTGCTGGAGGTCACCGCATGGACCGCCGACGGCGAGATCATGGGGCTGGCGCACAAGAGCCGACCCATCCACGGCGTCCAGTTCCACCCTGAGTCCATCGCCACCGAACACGGCCACGACCTGCTGGCCAACTTCCTCGATCTGGCCAACGTCAGACGCCGGGCGATGGTCTGAGATGGCCGACGGCTTCAAACCCCTGCTGGCCAAGCTGGTCGACGGCCGCGTCCTGTCGACGGACGAGGCGCACGCCTTCTTCGCCGCCTGCCTGCGCGGCGAGCCGACCCCGGCCCAGGTCGCCGCCGCCGTCACCGCCCTGCGCATCCGCGGCGAGACCGTCGAGGAGATCGCCGCCTTCGCCACGGCCATGCGCGATGCGGCCCTGAGGCTGGACCACCCCTACGACGTCATCGACACCTGCGGCACCGGCGGCGACGGCCAGCACACCTTCAACATCTCCACCGCCGCGGCTCTGGTTCTGGCCGGCGCCGGGCTCAAGGTCGCCAAGCACGGCAACCGGGCCCTGAGTTCGAAGTCGGGTTCGTCCGACGTGCTCGCCGCCCTGGGCGTCAACCTCGCCGCCACCCCGGCGCAGCAGCGCCGCTCGCTGGACGACGCCGGCATCGCCTTCCTGTTCGCCCCCGCCTACCACGGCGCCATGCGCCACGTCGGGCCGGTCCGGGCCGAGATCGGTTTCCGCACGGTTTTCAATCTTCTGGGACCGCTTTCGAACCCGGCGTCTGCGAAGCGTCAGGTCATGGGCGTCTATGATCCACGTCTGCTGGAGCCCCTCGCCGAGGTGCTGGGCCGGCTGGGCGCGATCCGGGCCTGGACCGTCCACGGCCAAGGCCTCGATGAACTGACCACCACGGGCGAGACCGAGGTGGCGGAGTGGAAAGACGGCGCCGTCCGTCGCTTCGCGGTCACGCCGGAGGACGCCGGCCTGCCCCGTGCCGATATCACCGCCCTGCGCGGCGGCGACGCGGAAGAGAACGCCCTGGCGCTTCGCCAGCTGCTCGCGGGTGAGAAGAGCGCCTACCGCGACATCGTCCTGCTCAACGCCGCCGCCGCCCTCGTCGTCGCCGACGGCGCCGCTGATCTGAAGGACGGCGCCGCCATCGCCGCCACTGTCATCGACGACGGCCATGCCGCACAGGCCCTGGCCGATCTGGTCGTCGCCACCAACTCTCCCGAGCCGGAAGAGGGCCCGGCGTGAGCGACGTCCTCGCCGGCATCGCCGCGTACAAGCGCGACGACGTCGCCGCTCGAAAGGCCGCGACCTCCCAGGACGCCGTCGAGGCGCTGGCGCGTCACGCCTCTCCCCCCCGCGGCTTCCGCGCCGCCCTCGAACGCCACGTCGAGGAGACCGGCCGCCCCGCCCTGATCGCCGAGATCAAGAAGGCCAGCCCGTCCAAGGGCTTGATCCGCGCTGACTTCGACCCGCCCGCCCTCGCCCGCGCCTATGAGCGCGGCGGCGCGCAGTGCCTGTCGATCCTGACCGACGGCCCCAGCTTCCAGGGCGATGACGCCTTCCTGAAACAGGCGCGCGACGCCACTGCCTTGCCCTGCCTGCGCAAGGACTTCCTCGTCGATCCCTGGCAGGTGGCCGAGAGCCGGGCGCTGGGCGCCGATTGCATCCTGATCATCCTCGACATGGTCGACGACGCCCTCGCGGCCGACCTGCTGGCCGAGGCCGAACGCTTCGGCATGGACGCCCTGATCGAAACCCACGACGAGGCCGAGATGGTCCGGGCCTGCAAGCTGGGCGGCGATCTGGTGGGCATCAACAACCGCTCCCTGCGCACTTTCGATGTCGATCTGGAGGTCACCGAACGGCTGGCCATGCTCAGCCCCGTTTGCGCCCTGCTGGTCGCCGAGAGCGGCATCTTCACGCCGGACGACGTCCAGCGCGTCTCCGACGCCCACGCCCAGGCCATTCTGGTCGGCGAAAGCCTCATGCGTCAGGCGGACGTCGAGGCGGCCGTCCGCGCCCTGCTCCGGTAACCGGACCTTAACCGGAACACCTCAGGAACACCTTGTGGACGTTTGCGGTTTGTTCCGCTACGTTTCTCACAACGGGATTCGCCTCGAGGACCTCCATGCTCACGCGCAAACAGCACGAACTCCTGATGTTCATCCATGAACGGATCAAGGAGACGGGCGTGTCGCCCTCCTTCGACGAGATGAAGGAGGCGCTGGATCTGGCGTCCAAATCGGGCATCCACCGCCTGATCACGGCGCTGGAGGAACGCGGCTTCATCCGCCGTCTGGCCCACCGGGCGCGGGCGCTGGAAGTCACCAAACTGCCGGAACAGGCCACGACCTCGCAGCCGCGCGGCCGCCAGCCTTTCCGCCCCGACGTCATCCAGGGCGGCGGGCGTCCGATGGCCGCCGATCCGGCCAACGACACGCGCGAACTGTCGCTGATGGGCAAGATCGCCGCCGGCACGCCGATCGCCGCCATCGAGCACGAAACCGCCCGCTATCCGGTGCCCGAGACCATGCTGGGCGCCGGCGAGCACTACATGCTCGAGATCGAGGGCGATTCCATGATCGAGGCCGGCATCCTGAACGGCGATCTGGTGGTCATCAAATCGACCGACACCGCCACCTCGGGCGACATCGTCGTGGCCTTGGTCGAGGGCGAGGAAGCCACCCTGAAGCGCCTGCGCAAGAAGGGTGGCTCGATCGCGCTGGAGCCCGCCAACCGCAACTACGAGACCCGCATCTTCGGCCCCGACCAGGTCGAGGTTCAGGGCAAGCTGGTCGGCCTCATCCGCCGCTATCACTGACTTCGGCGTCGCCGAACCGGCTCCACGGCCGGTCGCCGCGCACATCCGCCGACCAGACTGCCCGCCACCGGTTGGCTGACGGCTGACCGTCGCGCCATAGCTCGACCGCACCGCCACCGGCGTAGTCGACACCGTCCAGCACCAGCCGACCGTCGCAGGACGCGGGCAGCGCCGTCACGCCCGCACGGACGCTGACGACCGGGGCTGAAAGGCACAGGGCGCTGATCTGTTCGGACGTGGGCGGCTTCCTGCCCCACCACATCGCAAGCGGACCCGATGCCCGAGTTGCCGGCGCACAGGCGAAGCGCGTGCAGGCCCAACCTTCGACCGGCCGCTCGACTGGCGCCACGCCGCGCCGCCGCGACCAGACATCGACCGCGAACTGCCTCACGCCCGGCCGCATAACCACCGTCTCCCCTACCTGCACCCAGGCCGCATTGGTCCCCCCGTCGCCGATCCAGACATCCGGCGTCGGTTCGCGCGGCCACAGCATCACCGCCGCCGCCAACGGCAAACCCAGCCACCTCAGAGGCCCCCGCCACAGGCAGCAGAACAGCACGCCCATGAAGGAGATCGGCAGGGCGACCTCCGGCGCGCTGGCCACCGTCCGCACCGCGCCCGGCAGGCCCGCGGTCCATTCCCCTATGGCCAGCATCAGGCTGATCCCCTGCCCCGCCAGCCACAGGAACGGCGCGCCCAGCCCCAGCGGCTCCAGAAGCGCGCCGAGAGCCAGCATCGGCATGATCAGAAAGTCCGACACCGGGGCCGAGGCGAGATTGGCCGCCAGCCCGTACATGGCCGTGCGGTTGAAATGCTGCATGGCGAACGGTCCGGTCGCCGCCCCGGCGACGAGGCTGGCAAGAATGGCCGCGCCCAACCATGCCCCGGCCCGCTGGACGATCAGGATCGGCAGGGGCGCGTCGATCTCCTTCGGCCGGCGCGGCCAGGCCTCGACCAGGGCCACAAGCGCCGCCGTGGCCGCGAACGACATCTGGAAGCCCGGCGTGACGATCGCCTCGGGCTGCAGCAGCAGAACCACGAATGCCGCCACCGCTAGGGCGTGCATGGTGATCGCCTGCCGGTCGAGCAGGATGGCCAGAAAGGCGATCGAGGCCGTGATCGCGGCCCGCTCGGCCGGCGGCGGCGCGCCCGATACGACCAGATAGGTCCCCACCGCGATCAGGCCGCCGACCGCCGCCACCTTCTTTCCGGACACGCGCAGCGCCAGCCACGGCCAGGCCGCGACCATCAGGCGTATGAGGAAGAAGGCGAAGCCGCCGACCACCGCCATGTGCAGGCCCGAGATCGACAGGATGTGCGCCAGCCCGGAATCGCGCATCACATCGACGTCGTCGGGGTTCAGCCACGCCTCCTGCCCCGTCGTCATGGCCGCGGCGATCCCGCCCGTCCGCTCGCCGAGCCGCGCGACGATCCGGCTGGCCAGATCGAACCGCATGCCGTTGACCGCCATAGCCGCCCGCACCCGCCACGGCGGCGGCGCAAGGTAGGCGGGCCGCGTCTCTCCCAGCGAAAAAGCCACCCCGCCCAGACTCTGGAAGAAGGCGTTGCGGCCAAAGTCATAGGCCCCCGGACTGGCCGGAGCCGGCGGCGGGTTGAGAATGGCGAACAGCCGCACCGGCTCGCCCGGCGCCGGCGCCTGGCCCCGCACGGTGGCGCGCAGCCGCATGGGCGTCTGCTCCGGCGTCAGCCCTCGGATGCGCACGGGCGCGATCACCACACGCGGTCCCGCAGATCCGGGACTGTCGACATCGACCACCCAGCCCTCGACGACCGTCGGCTCGACCATGGCCGGGACGATCGGGGCCGCGACTGCGTCCGTTCGCAGCTTGGCCACGGCGATGCCCAGCGCGAAACAGGCCAGCATCAGCAGCGGCAAGGTCCACACCCGCCCCAGCGCAAGACGCCGGGCGCCCAGCCAGAACGCGGCGGTGACAACGGCCGCCAGCAGCAGCGGCCACGCCGGCGGTTCGCTCTTCAGCGCGAAATAGACGGCGCAGCCGCCGCCGAACGCCACCGGCGCCCACATGCGCCAGCGCAGCGTCTGCGCCGCGACCTGATCCGACAGGAAGGCCCCGGCCCTTTCAGCGAGGCTGGGCTTTGCCGGCGTCGGCGCTATAACGCCCGCCATGACCTCCCCGTCCGATCCAAACCCCGCCGTCGTCACACGCTTCGCTCCCTCGCCGACCGGCTCCCTGCACATAGGAGGCGCACGCACGGCGCTTTTCAACTATTTGTATGCCAAGGGACGCAACGGGAAGTTCCTGATCCGCGTCGAGGACACTGACCGCGAACGCTCGACCGACGAGGCTGTGAAGGCGATTTTCGACGGCCTGAGCTGGCTGGAGCTGTTCGCCGACGAGGAGCCGGTCTTTCAATTCAGCCGCGCCGACCGCCATCGCGAGGTCGTCAACGACCTGCTGGAGCGCGGCGCCGCCTACCGCGACTTCACCTCGGCCGAGGAGACGGGTCGCCTGCGCGACATCGCCAAGGCCGAGCGCCGCACATTTGAATCGCCCTGGCGCGACCGCGAACCCACCGTCGACGACCTGTCCCAGCCGCACGTCGTCCGTTTCCGCCGCCCCCTGCCGGGTCAGGTGACGGTCGAGGATAAGGTGCAAGGTGTGGTCAGCTGGGCCAATGACGATCTGGACGATCTGGTCCTGCTGCGCTCGGACGGCGCCCCGACCTATAATCTGGCCGTGGTCGTCGACGACCACGACATGGGCGTCACCCACGTCATCCGCGGCGACGACCATCTGAACAACGCCGCCCGCCAGAGCCTGATTTACGACGCTCTTGAGTGGACCCGGCCCAGCTTCGCCCACATCCCCCTGATCCACGGCCCCGACGGCGCCAAGCTGTCGAAGCGGCACGGGGCGCAGGCGGTGCATGAATACGCCGAAATGGGCTATCTGCCCGAGGCCATGCGCAACTATCTGGCCCGGCTGGGCTGGGCCCACGGCGACGACGAACTGTTCAACGACGCCCAGGCGCTGGAGTGGTTCGACCTGACCGGCGTCGGCAAGGCGCCGGCCCGGCTGGACTTCGACAAGCTGGCCCACGTCAACGCGCCACGCCCTGGGGCCCGACGACGAGGCGCGCCTGCTCAAAGCCATGCCGTTCGTGAAGGACCGCGCGAAAACGGCGCTGGAGCTGGCCGACCAGACCGCCTTCGTCCTGCGTCCGCGCCCGCTCAAGATCTACGAAAAGGGCCTGCCCATGCTGGCCGGGGAGTCGGGCCAGCGCATCGCCCGACTGCGCGACCGGCTGAAACTGTTCGCCAGCTGGGACGTCTTCGCACTCGAGGCCGAGCTGAAGGTTTTCGCCGAGGAGGAAGCCGTCGGCTTCGGCAAGATCGGCCCCGCCGTCCGCGCCGCCTTGACCGGCGACGGCGTCTCGCCCGACATCGCCAAAACTCTGGCGGCCCTTGGACGAGAAGAAAGCCTCGGGCGCTTGGATGATGCGCTGCAACAGACTATCTGACATTTCATCAGACCGTGGATTGCGCCTCTCCGCGCCGGTCTCCGCCAACACCCCCAGGGGCTTATATGACTGAACAAGCCAAACCCGCCGGATCGGCGACCCTCACCTTCCGCGACAAGAGCGTCGAACTTCCCGTCCTGTCGGGCTCCACCGGCCCCGACGTGATTGACATCCGCAAACTGTATGGCGCGACCGAAGCCTTCACCTACGACCCCGGCTTTACCTCGACCGCAGCGTGCGAAAGCGCCCTGACCTTCATCGACGGCGATGTCGGCACCCTGCTGCACCGCGGCTATCCCATCGACCAGCTGGCCTCAAAGTCCAACTTCATCGAGGTCTGCCACCTGCTGCTGCACGGCGAACTGCCGACCGCTTCGGAATACGAAGCCTTTGAACGCAGCATCACCATGCACACCATGCTGCATTCGCAGTTCGACCGCTTCTTCGAGGGCTTCCGTCGCGACGCCCACCCGATGGCGATCATGGTCGGCACGGTCGGCGCCCTCTCGGCCTTCTATCACGACAGCCTGGACATCCATGATCCGGTCCAGCGCAACATCTCGGCCATCCGCCTGATCGCCAAGATGCCGACCATCGCAGCCCGCGCCTACAAATACCACGTCGGCCAGCCGTTCGTTTCGCCGCGCAACGACCTGACCTACGCCGAGAATTTCCTGCGCATGTGCTTCGCCGTTCCAGCCGAGGACTATGTGGTCAATCCGGTTCTGGCCAAGGCCATGGACCGCATCTTCATGCTCCACGCCGACCACGAGCAGAACGCCTCGACCTCGACCGTCCGCTTGGCCGGTTCGTCGGGCGCCAATCCGTTCGCCTGTATCGCCGCCGGCATCGCCTGCCTGTGGGGCCCGTCGCACGGCGGCGCCAACGAAGAGGCGCTCAACATGCTCAAGGAGATCGGGACCCCGGACAAGATCCCCGAGTTCATCGAGGGCGTGAAGGCCAAGAAGTACAAGCTGATGGGCTTCGGCCACCGCGTGTATAAAAACTACGACCCGCGCGCCAAGGTGATGAAGGAGAGCGCCGACGAGGTGCTGGCCGCGGTCGGCGATCCGAACGACCCGCTGTTCCAGGTCGCCAAGGAGCTGGAGCGCATCGCCCTGAACGACGAGTATTTCATCGAGCGCAAGCTGTTCCCGAACGTCGACTTCTATTCGGGCATCACCCTGTCGGCGATGGGCTTCCCGACCTCGATGTTCACCGTGCTGTTCTCGCTGGCCCGCACCGTCGGCTGGATTGCCCAGTGGCAGGAAATGATGGCCGACCCCGGCCAGAAGATCGGCCGCCCGCGCCAGCTCTACACGGGCCCGACCGAGCGCGACTACGTGCCGATCGCCAAGCGCGGCTGATCAGACAAATACAACAAGACGCCGGGGCCCGCGCCCCGGCGTTTTTCGTTGGACGTCGGGCCATTGCCTTGGCGCGGTTCATGGGTGAGGCTGCGCGACATCCGGGGTCCTTCTGAACACATGCCGCACGGCCGCTTTCGCTTCGACCGCTTCCAGCTCGACACCGGCGATCGGCTCCTGAAGCGGGACGATACGCCGGTCGAACTCAACGCCCGTTATTTCGACGCCCTCGCCCTGCTGGTGCGCGAGGACGGCCGGCTGGTCTCCAAGGACCGCTTCCTCGACGAGGTCTGGCGCGGCGTGCCCGTCACCGACGAGGCCCTGACCCAGTGCATCCGCACCATCCGCCGACAGCTGGGCGACGACGCATCCCGCCCCCGCTTCATCGAGACGGTGCCCAAGCACGGCTACCGCTTCATCTCGCCCGTGACCCCGGTTCTTCCGGAATCCCGCGTCGACGCCGCGCCCGTTCCACCCTTCGCTCCAAAGGCGGCGCCTGTCTCACCCTGGTCGACCCTGTTCCGATACGCCGGGCCCGGAATGATCGGGGGCGGGGCGGCCGGTGTTCTGGGCGGTCTCTTCTACGGCCTGATCGTCGCCGCCCAGCCCCTGCAGTCCGGTATGGGGGCAGTCTCGATCATTCTGGTTCTGATCTGCCTGACCGCCGCGGTCGGCATTCTGGGCGGTGGCGGCGTCGGCCTCGGGATCGCAGGCGGGACCATGTCCCCCGGCCGCCCCTGGCTGGGGAGCACGCTTGGCGGAGCCGTCGGCGGGATGATGATAGGCGGGTTGGTCAAGCTGATCGGCTCCGACGCCTTCAGCCTGTTGTTCGGCCAGAGCCCCGGCGAGATCACCGGCGCGTTTGAGGGCGCCCTGCTGGGCGGCGCGATCGGTTTCGGCGTCTGGCTGGGTCCCCGGATCGGAGGACCTTCCTCGCCCGCCCACGCCGTCGCCGTCGCCGGCCTGGCGGGCGGAACCGCCGGGGCGCTGATCCCCCTGCTGGGCGGCCGTTTGATGGGCGGCAGCCTGCAGCAACTGGCCGCCAGCTTCCCCAACTCCCGGCTCGGAATCGACCGGATGGGCGCCTTTTTCGGCGAGAGCAGCTTTGGTCTGGTCAGCCAGATCGTCACCGCCGGTCTGGAAGGCGCCACGTTCGGCGCCTGCGTGGCGGTCGCCATACGGCTGGCGAGGCGCCGGCCGGTCGCCTAGGCCGCCTTGCTTGCGATGACCCGCAGCACCGCGTCGGCGGCGATCTCCGAGGGATCGCGCCCCTCCCGCCCCATCAGGTCCAGCGCCGCCGTTTGTCGGTCCGCCTGCTTGCGCCGCGCCTCCGGGTCGGCCAGCAGTCGCCCGACCTCGGCCGCCAGCTTTTCGGGGGTGGCGTCCGTCTGGATCAGTTCGCGCGCGATCTCTTCATCGGCGGCGTGGTTGAACAGGGTCGCGTATTTGCCGGTGAAGAACGGCTTCATGATCGCATAGCTGAGCGGCTGGAAACGGTAGGAGATCACCATCGGCGCGCCCGCCAGCGCCAGTTCGGTCGACACCGTCCCGCTCGTGGCCAGAGCCACCGTAGCGGCGCGCATGGCGGCGTATTTCTCGTTCTCGGCGACGAGATGCGCCCGGAAGGGCCAGCCCGCGACCCGGCCGGTAACGTCGTCGGCCACCGTACCCGCCGCCACGACCGCGACCTCCAGCGTCGGGTCGGCCGCCTTCAGCGTCTTCACTGCGGCCTCGAAGACGGGCGTCATCAGCCGGATTTCCGACGGCCGGCTGCCCGGCAGAACCAGCAACAGCTTCGCGTCGGGCGCGATCCCCCGCGACTCGCGGAAGGCCGCCGCGTCCGCGTCCCCAAAATCGACATGCAGCGCCTGAGAGCCCACGACCGTCGTCGGCAGCCCCTCCCGCTCGAACCACGGCGCATCAAAGGCATAGAGAGCCAGCAGATGGTCGACTGACGCCGCCAGCGTCTTCGCCCGGCCGGGCCGCGAGGCCCAGACCTGGGGTCCGACGTATTTTATCAGCGGCACGCCCGGCAGCGCCGTCTTCAACGCCTTGGCCACCCGAATGGTGAAGCCCCAGCTGTCGATCAGCACCACGGCGTCCGGCTTTTCGGCGACCGCCAGCGCAGCCGTGTCGGCGAGCCGGCGCTTGACCACGCCATAGGCCTTCAGCCCTTCCAGCCAACCGAGAATGGAAAGTTCGGCGATATCGAAAGGGCTCTGCACCCCCTGTTCCGCCATCCGTGGTCCGCCCACGCCGACGAAGACCACGTCAGACCCGAGCCGCGCCTTGAGCGCCATCGCGAGCCCGGCGCCGAGAGCGTCGCCCGACGCCTCGGCCGCCACCAGCATGATCTTCAACGGCCGGCTCATTCGCTCCTGTCGCCCCAGACGAACAGACCCAGCCGGTCGGCCGCCTCGACGATGGCGGCGTGATCGATCAGGATCAGCTTTCCGGCCACTCCGCCGACGCCGGCCAGCCCGGCCGCGGCGGCCATCTCGATCGTCCGCGCGCCCATCACGGGCATGTCGACCCTCAGATCCTGGATCGGCTTGGGCGCCTTGCCCAGCGCGCCCTTGCGGTCGCTGGCCGAGCCGCGCAGGTCCGCCGGGAGAGCCGCGACCCGGGCCAGCATTGCGTCCGTGCCTTCCTGGGCCTCGACAGCGAGCACCAGACCGTCGCAGACGACCGCGCCCTGCCCGATATCCAGTTCACCAGCTTTTTCCGCGACATGAAGCGCTTTCCTGAGATCGGAAAGCTGCTCTTCGGACGGCTTCACAGCGCCCAAAGCCCCGCCCGGCAGGGTCTCCCCGCCGAGAATGTCGTCCGCGCCCTCGATGGCGTAACCCTCGTTCTCGAACACCGACAGGATCTTGCGCAGCAGGGCGTCGTCGCCCTTGCTGGCCGCCGCCACGATGCCCGGCAGCAGGGTCGCGCCCTTGAAGTCCGGCTTGAGGTTCTTGAAGTCGGGTCGGTTCACCGTCCCCGCGAAGGTCACCGCGGCACAGCCCGCCTTCTTCAGCGCAGAAAGAACTTTTCCGATCTCGGCCATGCCGGCCTCGATGCCCGGATAGCGGGCCAGATGCGGATCGGCGAACCCCGTCAATCGCACCACGAACACCGGCCGACCCTCGGCCTCGCACCTCGCCGCCACCGATATCGGCAGAGCGCCGCCGCCGGCGATCAGGCCCAGTTTTCCCGGACCGCTCATTCGCCCGGCAGGCACAGGGGACGTTTGCCGTCCTCGCGGATGAAGGCCGTGATCTCCATGATCTCGGGCAGGTCGGCGTATGCGCCCTCGACCGCATCCAGGCGCTCGGCGAAGGTCCCGCCGCCCTCGAACAGATCGCGGTAGGCGGCCAGCAGGCGGCGGATGGCCGTCTTGTCGTAACCTTTCCGTTTCAGCCCTATCAGGTTCAGCCCATGCAGCCGCGCATGATTGCCCCAGGCCGAGCCATAGGGGATGACGTCGCGCGTCACCGCCGCCAGACCGCCGACGATAGCGCCCTGCCCCACCCGGCCGTTCTGGTGCACGGCGGCCAGACCGCCGAGGAAGACCTTGGACCCGACCCGGGCATGCCCCCCCAGGGTCGCGTTGTTGGCCATCACAACATTGTCTCCGACCACGCAGTCATGGCCGACATGGGCGCCCGTCATGAACAGGCCGTTCGAGCCGACACGGGTCACGCCCGTACCCTGCGGCGTGCCGCGGTTGAAGGTCGAATGTTCGCGGATGCTGTTGTCGGTCCCGATCTCCAGCCGAACCGTCTCGCCCTTGTAGCCGGTGTGCTGCGGGTCGCCGCCGATGACGGCGAAGGGATGGATCACCGTCCGCGCGCCCACCGTCGTGTCCTGTTGAACCACGGCATGGCTGACCAGCCGTACGTCGGCCTCCAGCACAACGCCCGGACCGACGATGCACCACGGCCCGATCTCGACGCCGTCGGCGATCCGCGCGCCGGCGTCGACGACCGCTGTGGCGTGTATGCGGCTCATGCGGCCACCGGCTTGTCGACGGTGACCATCATGGCGGCGAAGTCCGCCTCCGAGGCCAGCTTGCCGTCGATGAAGGTCTCACCGCGGAATTTAAAAATGTCGCCGCGCATCTTCGTCACGATGACCTTCATGCGCAGCTGGTCGCCCGGACGCGCCGGCTTGCGGAAGCGAACCCCGTCGATGGACATGAACATGATCACCTTGCCCTCGACCGAGACATCCATCGACTTGGACATCAGCAGCGCGCCCGTCTGGGCCATGGCCTCGATGATCATGACGCCGGGCATGACCGGGTCGATCGGGAAATGGCCCGGGAAATAGGGCTCGTTATGGGTGACGTTCTTGATGCCGGTGATCGAGGTGTTCGGCACGAAGTCCTCGGCCTTGTCGATCAGCAGGAAGGGATAGCGGTGGGGCAGCCGCCGCATCACCTCGGCGTAGTCGATCTTCCCGTCGTCACTCATCCTGCGGCCTTCCTCGCGGGCGGCGCCTAGGAACGCGCCTTTCCGGACGCCTGTTTGGCGAGCCAGATCGTTTCACGCAAGAACTGACGCAGAGGTTTGGCCGGATAGCCGGACCATGTTTCCCCCGCGGGAATGTCCGCCAGCACCCCTGCGCCGGCAGCCACGCGCGCGCCCTCGCCGATCCTGATATGGTCGCCAATCCCCGCCTTACCGCCGAAAATGACGTTGTCACCGACGATGACCGAGCCGGAGATTCCGGTGTTGGCGGCCAGCAGGCAGTTACGGCCGATCACACAGTTGTGGCCGATCATGACCAGATTATCGATCTTGGTGTTCTCGCCGATGACCGTGTCGTCATAGGCGCCGCGGTCGACGCAGGAGTTGGCTCCGAGGGTCACCCCGTCCTGCAGAATCACCCGGCCCAGCTGCGGAATATCGACAGGTCCAGCCTTCGAACCGGCGGCGCCGAAGCCCGCCTCGCCGATCCGGGCGCCCGAATAGATCTTCACCCGGTCGCCGATGAGCGCGAAGGCGATCGTCACGTTCGAGGCGATCTGGCAGTCGCGTCCGATCTGCACGCCGGGTCCGATGACGGTATTGGCGCCGATCCGCGAACCGCGCCCGATGCGGGCCCCCTCGCCGATCACGACGCCCGGCTCGAAGACGACAGACGCGTCCTCGGCCGCCTCGCGAAGGTCGGAAGCGGCGTCCAGCGATACGGGACGGTGGAACAGGGCCGAGGCCCGCGCCCAGGCGGCCTGGGCCTCGCCGGATACGATCACGGCGGCGCCCGCCGGCGCGAACCCGGCCGCGCTCGCGGGCAGGATCACGCAGCCTGCGCCGGTTTCCATCAGGGCTTGCTGGAATTTGCGGTCGCCGAGGAAGGCGACATCGTTCGGCCCCGCCGAAGCCAGGGGCGCGACGGCGGAGACCTGACGGTCTCCGCCTCCATGCACTTCGCCGCCGATCCGCCCGGCCAGCTCGGCGACGCTGAGCGCCGGCAAGCTGTCGAAGAAGCGCGGATCGGGCATGGCGTCCTTACTGCGCGGGAGCCTGGACCGGCACCGGCATGCGGTTGAAGCTGAGCGTCGGCAGAGCCGTGTTCAGACGCTGGATGACCACGTCGGTGACGTCCATGGCCGGGTTGGCGATGTAAACGGCCGAGCGGTCCAGCAGCAGGCCGCAGCCGCGCTCCTGATAGACGGCGACCAGGATCGGGTCGGCAGCCTGGGCGATAGCGCGGATCTGCATCTGCTGGGTGTACTGCAGCTCCTGCTGGCGGGTCTGCTCGAGTTGCTGGGCCTCCTGGGCGCGCTGCTGCAGCGCCTGACGGCGCGTACCCTGCGGGTCGGCGGCGGCGCCGCCCTGCTGCAGTTGCTGGGCTTCGGTCTGGATCGCGGCGCCGTAGGGCTGGAGTTCGCCCTGAACCTCGGTGATCAGGCGCTGCATGCCCGTCTGGACGGCCACGCCGGCGGTCGATTGGGCCAGCATGCGGTCATTGTGGAAGACGCAGACGCCGGGGATGACCGGGCCGGGGTTGGCGGGAGCCTGGGCCTGGGCGGCGGCCGAACCGGCGGCCAGCGAAGCGAGCGCGAAAGCGCCGATAGCGAACAGTTTCATCTTGAACCTTTGCGCGGGACCGGGTCCCGCATTTTTCTAGAACTGGGTTGAAGTCGAGAAGCGGAACGTTTCTGTCTTGTCGTACTCTTCCTTGCCAAGGATATGGCTGAGGTCGAAGCGGATCGGGCCCATGGGCGAGCGCCAGTGAATGCTGAGGCCGGCCGAGGCGCGCAACTCCAGCTCATCAACGATGTTGGGATCCGGGTTGCCCAGCGAATTCACCGTATACCGGTCATCCAGAACACCCAAAGTACCCACGTCGGCGAACAGCGAGGTCTTGATGCCGTACTGCTCGGGCAGGAAGTTCGGCAGCGTCACTTCGAGGGTGCCGATCGCATAGAAATTGCCGCCGAGGGCGTCGGTCGTGTTCAGGTCGCGCGGACCCAGACCGGCCGTTTCGAAGCCGCGGAAGCTGTTGCCGCCCTTGAAGAAGCGATCGTTGATGCGGATAGGATCGCCGCCCCATCCCGAGATATAGCCGGCCGAGGCCGTGGCCGTGACGATCCAGTTGGGGGTGATGCCCCAGTAGGCCGACATGTCGCCTTCGGTCTTGGTGTAATTCACATCGCCGCCGATGCCGGCGAAGTCCTGACGGAACGAGCCGGTCCAGCCGCGCGTCGGGCGGACGGGGTCGTTCCGGCGGTCGACCAGCAGGGTGTAGCCGGCCGAGGAGTTCAGGAACGAACCGACCTGATCGCACAGGGCGTTCGAGCCCTGACCGAGGACCGAGCAGTAGCCCGCCGGCACGATGATCTCGTCGCTCTTCAGGAAGTAGCGGGTGCTCAGCAGCGTATAGCCGTTCAGCGGATACGACAGGCGCACGCCGCCGCCGGTCGAGCGGTAGTCGTAGGACGAATATTCGCTGAGATCGTAGCGCGAGTGGAAGGCGTCGAAGCCGGCGCGCAGGTCACGGCCCAGGAATTTCGGCTCGGTGAAGCGGAAGTCGATCTGCTGGCGCAGCGAGCCCCATTCCAGGCGGGCGACGACATTCTGGCCCCGGCCGCGGAAATTCCGCTCGGTGATGCCCAGGTTGACGACGAAGGAGTCGACCGAGCTGAAGCCGGCGCCGACCGAAAGCTCGCCCGTCGGCTGCTCCTCGACGGTGACATTGATGACCGAACGATCAGGGGCCGAACCGCGCGCTTCCTCGACCGTGACGTCCTTGAAGAAGCCGAGCGCCCGCAGGTTGTTGCGCGAACGCTCCTGGAGGGTGCGGTTGAAGGCGTCGCCCTCGGTCAGCATCATCTCGCGGCGGATGACGTTGTCGAGGGTGCGGGTGTTGCCGATGACGTTGATCCGGTCGACGTAGACGCGCTGGCCTTCCTTGACGTTGAAGGTGACGTCGACCGTGTCGGTATCGGGATTCGCACGATAGGTCGGATCGATCTCGACGAAGGCGTAGCCGGCCGAACCGGCCGCGAACGTCAGGGCGTCGACCGCCGTCTCGATCTTGTCGCTCTCGTACAGATCACCGGTCTGGATCGGCAGCAGCATCTTGAGGAAGTCGGCGTTCAGACGGTCGTTCTCGGTGACGACCTCGACCGTGCCGAAATTATACTTGTCGCCCTCGTCGACGGTCAGGGTGATGCCGAAGGCTCCGTCGTCGGGGGCAAGTTCGGAGATCGCCGACAGGACCCGGAAATCGTAATAGCCGCGGTTGGTGTAGAATTTCCGCAGCTGCTCGCGATCGTAGTCCAGACGGTTCGGATCGTAGTTATCGTTGGTCGTGAACAGGCGATACCAGGCCGACTCCTGTGTCACCATCACGCCGCGCAGGTCGTTGTCCGAGAAGGCGGTGTTGCCGAGGAAGGTAATGGCGCGCACGCCGGTTTCAGGGCCTTCGTCGATCTCGAACACCACGTCCACGCGGTTCTGTTCCAGCTGGACGATCTTGGGAGTCACGGTCGCCGAAATACGGCCCGACAGGCGGTACAGCTCAACGATCTTGCCGACGTCTTCCTGGATGCGGGCGCGGGTGTAGATGCCGCGCGGCTTCAGGGTGACTTCCTCGGTCAGCTTGTCTTCGCTGAGCGCGCCGTTCCCCTCGAACACCACCTGGTTGATGATCGGGTTCTCGACGATATCGACGATGAGGTCGCCGTTGGAGACGCCCAGCTGGACGTCAGCAAACAGCTGGGTGCGGGTCAGGGTGCGGACGGCGACGTCCAGCACCGAGGCGTCCACCGTGTCGCCGGGCTGGATCGGCAGATAGGACAGGATCGTGGTCTGGTCGATGCGCTGGTTGCCGCGCACCAGGATCCGGTTGACCACGAGCCGCTCTTCCTGAACCACGGCCGGCCGGGGGGCCGGAGCGGCCTCGACGGGCGCGCCCGGCTGGATGGCCGGTTGAGCGGTCTGGGCCAGCGTCGGGCCCGCCAGACCTGCCGCGACCGCAAGGGCCAGCAGGCTCGGGCTCAGGCGCCGGGCGAAATAAAGGACGGACGCGTCTTGTCGGATCATGCGGGGGACCATCGGGGGCTGGCGTCGGCTCGTCATGCGAGCCCGCCGAGGAATTTGAACAGGCTCAGCTTTTGCAAGTCGTTCCAGGTGGCGAACAACATCAATCCCGCCAGCAAAGCAAGACCGACGCGATAGCCAGCCTCCTGAACGCGGGCGGGGACTGGCCKGCGSGCCACAGCTTCATAGCCGTAGAACAGCAGGTGGCCCCCATCCAGAACCGGAATCGGCAGCAGATTAACAATGCCAATTCCGATCGAAACTATGGCGGCGAACTGAAGAAACGTCAGACGGACGCGTCTTGTCGGATCATGCGGGGGACCATCGGGGGCTGGCGTCGGCTCGTCATGCGAGCCCGCCGAGGAATTTGAACAGGCTCAGCTTTTGCAAGTCGTTCCAGGTGGCGAACAACATCAATCCCGCCAGCAAAGCAAGACCGACGCGATAACCGACCTCCTGAACGCGGGCGGGGACTGGCCTGCGCGCCACAGCTTCATAGCCGTAGAACAGCAGGTGGCCCCCATCCAGAACCGGAATCGGCAGCAGATTAACAATGCCAATTCCGATCGAAACTATGGCGGCGAACTGAAGAAACGTCAGNCGACTACTGGCAGGCCAAGGCCGATGTGCTGCAGGCGGCCAAGGAAGCGTTGGACGTAGAACAGCAGGTGGCCCCCATCCAGAACCGGAATCGGCAGCAGATTAACAATGCCAATTCCGATCGAAACTATGGCGGCGAACTGAAGAAACGTCAGGGCGAGGTTGGCGGCCATGTATCCGGGGTCGGGATTCGCCGCCACAGCCTGACGGGTGACCCCCCCCGCCGCCTTGGCGATTCCGAGCGGACCGTTCAGCAGATCGCCCGATTCCTTGCCGGTGAAGATGCGGCCGATGTAGGTGCCGGTCGTCGCCACGGTGTCGCCGATGGTGTCCACGCCCTTGCCGGCGGCCTCAAGCGGGTTCAGCCGGCGGAATTTGAAGTCCTGCGCCAGCGGCGACATCTCCAGCCCGATCCGCGCGATGCGCACGCGTCCGGCCAGTTCGTCGTTCTCGATCCGGCGCTCGGGAGTCGCAGTCAGGAAGACCTGCTGTCCGCCCCGGTCGACAGTGAAGCGCAGCGGGTCGCCGGCGCTCATGATCACGATGCGTGTGACCTCGGACCCTTCCAGCACCGGCTGGCCGTTGACGGCGACGATCAGGTCGCGAGGCTGGAAGCCGGCTTCGGCCGCCGGCGTGCCGGGCGCGACCCTGGCCACGCGCGGGGCGACGATCTGCTCGCCCACGACGCTGAACAGGATGGTGAAAAGTACGATCGCCAGCAGGAAATTCGCCGCCGGCCCCGCGGCCACGATCAGGGCGCGCTGCCAGATCGGCTTGAAATGGAAATAGTCGCGCTCGGCCCCGGCCCCGCCCTCGGCGACGACCCGCTGCTTCAACTCTGCGAGGCCCGCCTGATCCGGCACGCTGGACGCATCCAGATCGCCGGAGAATTTGACGTATCCGCCCAGCGGCAACCACGCCAGCCGCCATTCGGTGCCGCGCTTGTCTGTCCTGGCGACGATGGTCTTGCCGAAGCCGATGGAGAAACGGTCGACCTTCACGCCGAATGCGCGCGCGACAAGGAAATGGCCCAGCTCATGGATGGTGACGATGAACGTCAGCACCAGAAGGAAGGGCACGATGTAGAGCAGCGCCTGGCCGAGAAAGCCCGTCATGCCGATAAGGGTCCCCTCTGCCGTCAGGCTGCCGCCGCGATGCCCCGGATGATCGATTCCGCCGTCCGTCTCGCCTGCGCATCGACCGCAAGGGCCGCGTCGCATGCATCGTCCGAACAGGAAACCGCCCCCGGGGTCGTCACGCGCGACAAGGTGTCGGCGACGACTGCGGCAATATTGAGAAAGCCCAGCCGACGGTCAAGAAAGGCCAGCGCCGCGACCTCGTTGGCCGCGTTGAACACGGTCGGCGCCGCTCCGCCCGCCTGCAGCGCCTGCCGGGCCAGTTTCAGGGCGGGGAACCGCTCGTCGTCGGGCGCCTGGAACGTCAGTCGGCCCAGCGCGGCCAGATCCAGCTTCGGCGCCTTCCAGGCGATCCGGTCGGGCCAAGCCAGCGCGTAGGCGATCGGCGTCTTCATGTCGGGCGGCCCCATCTGGGCCAGGGTCGAGCCATCGACGTATTCGACCATGCTGTGAATGATCGACTCGGGGTGCACGACGACCTCGATATTGTCGGACGGCATGTCGAACAGATAGGCCGCCTCGATCGCCTCCAGCCCCTTGTTGGCCATGGTGGCGCTGTCGACCGAGATCTTGGCGCCCATGCTCCAATTCGGATGGGCCACGGCCTGTTCAGGCGTGATCGCGCCCAGACTTTCGCGCGGCATGGTGCGGAACGGTCCCCCGGACGCCGTGAGCACCAGTTTCGCTACCCGTTCGGGCGCGTCGTGCGGAAAGACCTGATGGATGGCGGAATGTTCGGAATCCACGGGGATCAGCCGGCCGCCCGACCGCCGCACCCGCTCGATCAGCGCCGGGCCGCAGCAAACCAGACTTTCCTTGTTGGCCAGGGCCAGGGTCGCGCCCGTCGACGCCGCCGCCCAGGCCGAGCGCAGCCCCGCCGCCCCGACGATGGCCGCCATGATCCAGTCAGTGGGCCGGGTCGCGGCCTCGATGATGGCTTCGTCTCCCGCTGCGGTTTCAATGCCCGTACCCGCCAGCGCGTCTCGCAGCTCATGCAGCCGGGCCGGGTCAGCGGTCACCGCGATCGCCGGCTTCCAGCGCCGGGCCTGTTCGGCCAGCCGGGCGATATTGGCCCCGCCGGTCAGGGCCACGACCTCGAAGGCGCCCGTTCCCGCGGTCTCGATCTGGTCCATCAGGTCCAGCGTCGAGCAGCCGACCGAGCCGGTCGACCCCAGAACGGTGACGCTACGCCGGATCACGCCCCGCCCCCGAACAGCCCGACCAGCAGCCGCCCGCAGGCCACCACCACCACGGCGAACATCAGGCCGTCCACCCGGTCGAGCAGGCCGCCGTGGCCGGGGATCAGCTTGCCCGCGTCCTTGACGCCATAACGCCGCTTCAGCGCCGACTCCCACAGGTCGCCGGCCATGGTGGCCAGCGCCGCCGCAAGTCCCAGCACTGCGCCCCAGGCCGGATTGATCCCCATGTCGAGGAAGGCCGCCAGCAGGGCGCCCGCGCCGGTGCCCGCCGCCAGACCGCCGATGAAGCCCGACCATGTCTTGTTGGGCGAGAAGCGCGGCCACAGCTTGGGTCCGCCGACCAGGCTGCCGACCAGATAGGCCATGATGTCCGACGCCCAGGCGATGGCGAAGGCCGACACCGTCCACGCCAGCCCCGACGCGCTGTCAACATCCCGCAGCCAGATCAGCAGCACCGCCGGCCAGCCGAGGTAGAGCACCCCATAGGCCGCATCCAGCGCTTCCTGCCCGCGATTGCGCGCGAAGAGCCCGGCTGCCACGGCGCCGAAGACCAGCATCACCAGCGCAAGGGACAGTTGCTGCGCATGGGCCGCCACAACGCCGGCGACCAGTCCGAACCCGACGGCCCCGGCCATGACGCGCCACGCCTTCGAGGCGCTCATCGTCGCCCATTCGACCGCCAGCAGGGCGCAGGCCGCCAGCATCAGTCCCAGGAACCAGAAGCCGCCGGCCCAGATGGCCAGGACGGCGGCGGGAGCCAGCACGACGGCCGAGGCGGCCCGAATTCCTATGTCGCCCGCCTTGACCGCCATCAGCTGACCGCGAGAGCCGGCGCCGCGCCCGGCGTGGCCCGGCCGCCGAAACGGCGGTCCCGGTTGCGGTATTGTTCGACAACGTCGGCCAGCGCGTCATGCCCGTAGTCGGGCCAGAGCACGTGCTGATAGACCAGCTCGGCGTAGGCGGCCTCCCACAGCAGGAAGTTCGACAGCCGCTGCTCGCCCGACGTCCTCACGATCACATCCACGGGCGGAGAGCCGGCGGTGGACAGACCCTGTCCCAATGACTCCTCGTCCAGCGGTCCCGTCGCCTTGCCCGCCAGCACCTGATCGACATGGCGCTGCGCCGCGTCGACGATGTCCGCCCGGCCGCCGTAGTTGAACGCGACCTGCAGGGTGAATTTGTCGTTGTGAGCCGTCGTCGCCTCGGCCCTGTCGATGATGGCGGCGATGTCGGCAGGCAGGCCGGTCCGGCGGCCCAGGATTCGCACCCGCACCCCCTCGCGAACCAGCCGCTTCAGATCGCTGGCGACGTACGAGCGAACCAGTCCCATGAGGTCCGAGACTTCTTCCGCCGGCCGGCTCCAGTTCTCGGTCGAGAAGCCGAACACGGTCAGACAGCGAATGCCCAGCGCCGGCGCGGCCTGGATGGTCCGCTTCAGCGCCTGCACCCCCTCGCGATGCCCCATGGCCCGCGGCAGCCCGCGCGCTTCAGCCCAGCGCCCGTTGCCGTCCATGATCAGGGCGACATGGCGCGGCCCGTCAGTCGGCGCGGCGGGATAAGAGGGTTTGGCGGGCATCAAGGACTATCCTACGGCAAATCGCGCCGTCAAACCTGCATGATCTCGACTTCCTTGGTCCTCAAGGCCTCGTCGATGCGCTTGATCGCCGCGTCCGTGTCCTTCTGGACCTCGGTTTCCATCTTCTTCTGCTCGTCCTGGCTGATTTCGCCCGCCTTCTCGGCCTTCTTCAGGTCCTCGTTGGCGTCGCGGCGCACGTTGCGAACGGCGATCTTCTGTTGCTCGCTGTACTTCCCGGCCAGCTTGGCCAGATCCTTGCGGCGTTCCTCGGTAAGCGGCGGCACCGGGATGCGCAGCATGGTGCCGTCAACAATCGGGTTCAGGCCCAGGCCCGCGGCGCGGATGGCCTTTTCGACCGGCCCGACCATCGACTTGTCCCAGACGCTCACCGAGATCATGCGCGGCTCGGGCACGCTGATCGCGGCGACTGCATTCAGCGGCGAGGCCGAGCCGTAGGCCTCGACCCGCACAGGATCCAGCAGGCCGGCGTTGGCGCGGCCCGTGCGCAGGCCGTTGAATTCTTCCTTCAGCGCGGCGACGGACTTCTCCATACGCTCGCGGTAGGTTTTCAGGTCGGGCTTGGCCATGGTCGTTTCTCTCGCGTTTTCTTGGCTTTGGCGGCTCAGGCGGCCTTGTTGGAAGAGATGACCGTAAAGGTCCCCTCCCCCGTCAACGTCCGGCGCAGCGAATTGTCTTCCCGGATCGAGAAGACCACGATCGGGATGCCCGAGTCACGCATCAGGGCGATGGCCGAGGCGTCCATGACCTTCAGATCTTTCGCCAGCACATCGTGATAGGTCAGGGTCTCGTACCGCGTCGCGGTCGGATCCTTCTTCGGGTCGGCCGTGTAGACGCCGTCCACGCTGGTGCCCTTCAGCAGGGCGTCGCAGCCCATCTCGGCGGCCCGCAGGGCGGCGCCGGAGTCCGTGGTGAAGAAGGGCGCGCCGACGCCGGCGGCAAAGATCACCACCCGGCCCTTTTCCAGATGACGCAGGGCCCGGCGGCGCACATAGGGCTCGGCGACGGCGTTCATCGTCAGGGCGCTCTGCACCCGTGTCTGGACGCCGATCTTCTCGAGCGCGGCCTGCATGGCCAGCGCGTTCATGACGGTCGCCAGCATGCCCATATAGTCGGCAGTGGCGCGCTCCATGTCCCCGGCCGCCTTGCTCAGCCCGCGGAAGATGTTGCCGCCGCCGATGACGAGGCAGATCTCGATCCCGTCGCGAGCCACGTCGGCCACGGCCTTGGCCACGGTGGCGACCGTCTTCTGGTCGATGCCATAGCCCTGATCGCCCATCAGGACTTCGCCCGAAACCTTCAGCAGGACGCGCTTGTAACGGAACTCTGAGGGGGCGTCGGGCATGGGGCGGTCCTGGGCGGCGGATTCGGCTCCTTATAGGTAGGCCCCGCGCGGGATTCAAAGACTACCAACACGTCGCGCCGATTCCTGGTGCGCGGATAGAGAGCAGGATGCGGCTGCGCTGCTCGCGGCTGATCGCCCCGGACGCCTCCAGAATGCAGCCGACCACCGTATTCGAGTTCGGCGCCAGCATGCCGTAGCGCAGATTGCGCGCGTCGAGCGCGGCTCTCGCCCGCTCGAGAGCCGCCGGAGCGGCCGCGACCTGGGCCGGGTCGTCTGTGATCAAGGTGATCTCGTGCAGCGCCTGACCTGAGCTGGGAAAATCATAGGCCTCGCGGTCATAGGTCGTCACCTGCGCGCCGAGCTGGTTACCCTCCGGCAGGTCGGGATCGAATTTCGCATTCTGACTGGCGGAAAAGACCAGCGCCGGCCCGCTCTCGGGCACGACCAGAATGTAGGCGTGGCGAGGAAACATCAGGTAGTGCGCCGGCCATTTGGTGACGCCGACCCATGGAGCGCCGTCAGGGCCCAGCGCACGCGCCCCGACATAGACGCCCGACGGCAGCGTCCGGCCGTCGATCCGTCCGAACCGCGCCACGATGTGATCCGCCATGACATGGTCGAGCAGGAATATCCCCCTGCTGGCCTCCCGGCTGAAATAGGCCCGGATGTCCGCCGCGGCCGGCCGGCTACCCAGCCGTTGGCCATAGACAGCTTCAAAAGCACCCGCGGACATCGCCTTGCCGTCCGCCGGGCTGAACCACAGGCTGCGCAGCTCATGGATCGAACGGTCCAGCGGGTTGGCCCCGCGGAAGGCTGTCAGGCTCAGCGTCAGGTTCACGGCGGCGAAAAGCAGCACGACGCCAATGACGGCCTGCAGCAGGATCAGCGACCATTTGCGCCATCCATGCAGCGGATGGCGCGCGTGCCGGACATGCTCCAGCGTCGCGCGGCTCCGGGCCTTCAGCCGATCCCGCACGCGCTGGGTCATCCGCGGCGCTCCGGAACTACATCCGCAGGATGATCGTCTCGACGATCGGACGGCGGTCCCAGATCTGCTGGCTGGCCTTCTTCAACGCTCGCGAGACGGCCTGTTCGATGACCATCTCGTCCTCCAGCGCCGCGCCCTTCAGCTTGTTGACCGCCTGTTCGGCGCGCTCGGCCAGATCGTCCAGGGCGTCGCCCAGCGGCGATTCCGCATCGCCCGGCAGGCCAATGGCCCGCACGTCGATGTCGCTGACGATCTTGCCGCGCTTGTCCATGGCGAAGCTGACGATCAGCACGCCGTTGGTCGAGGCGTGACGGCGCTCGTGCAGGGCCTCGCCGGGGGCGAGTCGCACCATGTCGCCGTTGCGCGGGGTAACCGCCTCGGCGACGCCCATGTCCTTCGCCAGATTGGCGTGCTCGGCCAGATGGCGGCGCATGCCGTGGGTCGGGACCGAGATGCGCGGACGGGCCCATTCGTACATCTGCTTCATCTCGTCCCGGCACGGGTGGCCGGAGACGTGGACGTGCGGATGGTCCTTCTCGGTGTAGAGCCGCACCCCGCGGTCGGCGAGCCGGTCCTGCAGCGCCGCGATGGACAGCTCGTTCCCCGGGATGACCCGCGACGAGAAGATGCAGTGGTCGCCCAGCCCCAGCTTGATGACCGGGTGGGTCCCTTGCGAGGCGCGCGACAGGGCCGCGCGATCCTCGCCCTGACTGCCGGTGCACAGGTACAGGATCTCGTCCGCCGGCCAGACGCGGGCCTCCTCCTCGGACAGGATCCGCTGGCTGTCGCCAAACAGGCCGACGTGTTTCGCGGCCGCCGTGATCCGGTGCATCGACCGCCCGGCCAGCGCCACGCGGCGTCCGGCCAGTTGGGCGGCCTTCATCACGCTGACCATCCGGGCCACGTTCGAGGCGAAACAGCCCACCGCGATCCGGCCAGTCTTCAGGCTGCCGATCAGTTCGATCAGACCCGCCTGCGCGTCCGTCTCGGACCCCGCCTGCCCTTCAACGAAGACGTTCGTGGAATCGCAGACCATGGCCAGCAGACCTTCGTCGCCCAGCTTTTTGATCGCCTCGATGTCGGTCGGCTTGCCGATCACCGGCGAGGGATCCAGCTTCCAGTCGCCCGTGTGGAACACGGTGCCCAGCGGCGTCTTGATGGCCAGCGCGTTCGGCTCGGCGATCGAGTGGGTCATGGTGATCATGGTCACCTGGAACGGCCCCAGATCGATGGTCCCGCTCAGCGGCACCTCGACGATCTTCACGTCGTTCAGAATGCCCGCCTCGCGCAGCTTCTCGCGGATCAGGAAGGCGGTGAACGGCGTGGCGTAGATCGGCGCCTTGATGCGGTGCCACAGCCAGCCCAGCGCGCCGATATGGTCCTCGTGCGCGTGGGTCAGGACGATGCCGCGGATATTCTCACCGTCCAGGAAGGCCGGATCGGGCACGATCACATCAACGCCCGGCGTTGACAGGTCGCCGAAGGTCACGCCGACGTCGACGATCAGCCACTGGCGGTTCGCTTCCGGCCCGTAGCCGTAGCAGTTCAGGTTCATACCGATCTCGCCCGACCCGCCGAGCGGGACGAAGACGAGTTCGTCGTTGGGGTTCTTTTTCATACGTCCTTTAGATGGGTGTTCCGCCGCCATATTTCGAGCAGGCCGCGGATAGTGAGGTCCGGATCAAACCGGTCGATTGATTCTGTTGCGCCTTCGAACAGCGAGGCGACCCCGCCGGTTCCGATGACGGTCATGGGCTTGCCCCACTCCGCCTTGATGCGCGCGACCAGGCCTTCGATCAGGGCGACATAGCCCCAGAAGACGCCCGATTGCATGTTGGAGACGGTGTCCTTGCCGATCACCCTGTCGGGCTTCTGGATGGCGATACGGGGCAACATTGCGGCGGCCTCGTGCAGGGCCTGCAGCGACAGGTTGATGCCGGGCGCGATCACGCCGCCTTCAAAGGCCCCGTCGGCGGCCACCACGTCGAAGGTCGTGGCCGTGCCGCTGTCGATGACGATCAGGTCGCCCGGATAGACCATATGCGCGCCGATGGCGTTGACCAGCCGGTCGGCCCCCGCCTCGCTCGGCTTGGTGATCCGCGCCGTCATGCCCAGCTCGACGTTGTCGCCGATCACCAGCGGCTCGACCGACAGATAGCGCCGCGACAGGTTGCGCAGGTTGAAGATCGACTGCGGCACGACGCTGGAGATGATGCACCCGTCCAGCTGGCCGATCGCCAGACCCCGCATGGCCAGCAGCTGGCTCAGCCAGACCGCATATTCGTCGGCCGTGCGGCTGGCCTCGGTGGCCGTGCGCCACTGGGCGATCCAATCGCTGCCGTCATGGACCGCGAACAGCGTGTTGGTGTTGCCCTGCTCGATCGCCAGAAGCATTACGCGGCCTCCCCGAAAAACACGTCCCCGGCCGAGATCAGCCGCAGCGAACCGTCCGCCAGTCTCAGTTTCAGCGCCCCGTCCGGCGCCACGCCCTCGGCCCGGCCTTCAAGCGTCTCGCGCCCCAGCCGCGCCACGGCGGGCCCCTCCAGCCCCGGCGTCCGCGCTTGCCAGGCGTCGAGGATGGGCTGGAAGCCCAGCGTCTCCCACCGGTCCATCCAGACCGCAAAGGCCTCGGCCAGCAACGCCGCCGCAGCCTCAACCGTCGGCGGCGTCAGCACGTCTCCGCGCAGATGATGGACCAAGGCCGTCGCCGGCCGCTCGGTCCCCTCGGGCGCTTGCGCCAGATTGACCCCGATCCCGACCGCCAGCCACAGGCCGCCGCTGTCGTGCGCACCGGACTCGACCAGCACGCCCGACGTCTTCTCGCCCGCCAGCATCACGTCATTGGGCCATTTGATCGTCACCAGCGACGGCGGCGCCCAGGCGTCCAGCAGGTCCGCGATGGCGAGCGCCGCCACAAACGTCACCTGCGCCGCCTCGGCCGGCGGCTTGTGCGTCACGTGCAGCAGGGTGGCGAAGAGATTGCCGCCTTCGCTGGCCCATTCGCGGCCGCGCCGACCCCGCCCGGCCGATTGCCGGCGCGCGACGATCCACAGCGGGCCCGTTTCGCCGGCCTCGGCGCGTCGGCGCGCGTCCGCGTTGGTGGAGTCGGTTTCTTCGAGCAGCAGGATCGGAGCGGCGGGCATCGCGCCCTATCCGGCTCCGAACCCGACAGCGGCGGCGCGGGCCAGCGGCTCGAGCCAGGTCAGACCGACGATCACCAGCGGGAAGCTGAAGGCCGCGGCGGCCCAGGCGATCGTCTTCGCCTCGATCGGCGAGGCGTCGGTCGGCTCCACGCCTTCCGGCGCCTTGTCGAACCACATGAGCTTGATGATGCGCAGATAGTAGAAGCCGGCCACGACCGAAGCCACCAGACCGGCGGCGCCGGCCATCCAGTAGCCCGCGTCGGCGGCCGCACCGAAGACGTAGAACTTGCCCCAGAAGCCCGAGAACGGCGGCATCCCCAGCACCGACAGCGACAGCACGGTCAACGCAATGGCCGTCACCGGCTTGTCTTTCCGCAGCCCGGCCAGATCGGCGATCTTCCGGATCGGCCGCCCGCCGCGCGACAGCGACAGCAGGATGGCGAAGAAGCCGAACTGGTCGATGACGTACAGGGTCATGAACAGCAGCATGGCCTGGATGCCCAGGGTCGTGCCCGCGGCGATGCCCAGCAGGGCGTAGCCGATATTGGCGATCGACGAATAGGCCAGCAGCCGCTGGATGTCCTTCTGCGCCAGACCGCCGAACGAACCGACGGCGAACGAAATCAGCGAGATCAGGATCAGCACCTGCGCCCACTGGTCATGCGACCCGGCGAAGGCGCCTTCGAGCGTGCGGGCGATCAGCACCATGGCCGCGACCTTGGGGGCCGTGGCGAACAGGGCCACGACCGGCGTCGGCGCGCCCTCGTAGACGTCCGGCGTCCACATGTGGAATGGCGCTGCCGAGACCTTGAAGGCCAGACCACAGATCAGGAACACCAGACCGAACACCAGACCCGTCGATTGATTGGTCGCGGCGTAGGCGGCGATCTCGTCGAACCGCATCGAGCCGGCGAAGCCGTAGATCAGGCTCGCGCCGTACAGCAGCAGGCCCGACGACAGCGCGCCCAGCACGAAATACTTCAGCCCCGCCTCGGACGCCTTCAGGTCGTCGCGGTGGAAGGCGGCCAGCACATACAGGGCCAGCGAATGCAGCTCGATGCCGATGTAGAGCGAGATCAGATCGCCGGACGACGCCATCATCCCCATGCCGGCCGAGGCCAGCACGATCAGGATCGGATATTCGAACCGTGCGATCTTCGTCCGGTGCATCCAGCCGCCGCCCAGAATGATGGCGACCGCGCTGGACAGGAAGATCACGGCCTTGCCGTAGACGGCCAGCGGATCGGCCACATAGGCGCCATTGAACGCCTGCCCCAGCGGACCGGTCACGGTCACGGCCGTGGCCGCGACCAGCAGGGCGACCGACAGGGCCGACACCAGCTTCGCGCTCCTGTCGCCCATGAAGGCGCCGAGCATCAGCAGAACCAGACCGCCGACGGCGAGCGTGCTCTCGGGGGCGGAAAGGCGAAGCGCTAGATCAAGATCAGGCATCATGGTCTCACCCGCCGATCGCAAGTTGATAGGCGGAAGTCAGGGCCTCGACCGAGGCGGCGGTATAATCCAGCACCAGACCGGGCTGCACACCCAGCCACAGGGTGCCGATGATCAGCGGGACGAAGATCAGCAGCTCGCGCTTGTCGATGTCGGTGATCGTCTTCAGCGCCGGGTTGGTGATCTCGCCGAACATGACGTTGCGGTACAGCGTCAGCGCATAGACCGCCGAGAAGATCACGCCCGTGGCCGCGAACAGCGCCGTCCAGGTCGAGACGCCATAGACGCCCGTCATGGTCAGGATCTCGCCGATGAAGCCACTTGTGCCCGGCAGGCCGACGTTGGCCATGGTGAACATGAGGAAGATGGCCGCGAACCACGGCATCCGGCTGGTCAGACCGCCGTAGAAGGCGATCTCGCGGGTGTGCATCCGGTCATAGACCACGCCGACGCAGAGGAAGAGCGCGCCCGAGATCAGGCCATGGCTCAGCATCTGGAAGACGGCGCCCTGCACGCCCAGATCGTTGCCGGCGAAGATACCCATGGTCACGAAGCCCATGTGGGCGACCGACGAATAGGCGATCAGCTTCTTGATGTCCGTCTGCCGGAAGGCGACCAGCGAGGTGTAGACGATGGCGATGGCCGACAGCACGAAGACCAGCGGCGCGAACATCTTCGACGCGTCCGGGAACATGGGCAGGTTGAACAGGATGAAGCCGTATCCGCCCAGCTTCAGCAGAATGCCGGCCAGAATGACCGAGCCCGCGGTGGGCGCCTGCACGTGGGCGTCCGGAAGCCAGGTGTGGACCGGCCACATCGGCATCTTGACCGCGAACGAGGCGAAGAAGGCCAGCCACAGCAACGGCTGCGCCGTCGGGCTGAAGGCGTATTCCTTCAGCGCCGGAATGCTGGTGGTGCCCGTCTCGGCCGCCATCCACAGCATGGCCAGCAGCATCAGGACGGAGCCCAGCAGGGTGTAGAGGAAGAATTTGTACGAGGCGTAGATCCGGTTCGCCCCGCCCCACACGCCGATGATGATGAACATCGGCACCAGGGTGCCTTCCAGCTGGCCACGATGCAGATCGGCATCAGGAAGGCCGTCAGCAGGACGAACAGGATCGAGATCCCGTCCACGCCCATGAAATACTGGGCGCCCGCGAACCACTCATAGCGTTCGGTGAACTGATAGGCGGCCGTCGACGGATCGAAGGTCGCGACGAGCACGGCGGCAACCGCCAGCGCCACGACCGTGGTCGCCAGCGCGATCCAGCGCGCGGCGTTGTCGGCTCCGGCCTTGTTGAACAGGCGCGCCAGCAGGATGAGGCCCGCGCCGACCAGCGGCAGGAAGGTGACGACGCTGAGGATGTAGGGGATCTGGGGCAAGATCAGGCTCCCCACGCATAGATGGCGAAGGCGAGGAAACCGGCCACGCCGAGCAGCATCACGAACGCATAGTGGTACACATCCTTGGCGCCCTTCACAAACACGGCGTCATACAGCTCGTCGAAATACCATTTGTTGTAGAGGAAGCCGTGGATGACCCCTCCCCGGTCGGCCATGCGGCGCGCCATGCCTTCCTTCAGCACATAGAGCCAGAAGGCGAAGGCGGTGCCGATCAGCGTCAGGATCAGCGGCGACCACTTCACCCAGGTCGGGACGGAGTGGCTGTCGTGCAGGACGTGGTTGCTCTCGGCGACGAAGATCGCGCCACGCCAGAAGTCGTGTTCGTGGTGGCCGATGAAGTACGGGGCGAAGACCAGGCCAGCGGCGACGGCGCCAACCGACAGCACCAGCAGCGGAACCAGCATCACCCATGGGCTCTCGTGCGGATGCAACGGGCCGTGGTGGCCGTGGTCATCGTGCGCGTGGTCATCGTCGCCGATCGGCTCGGAATGGGTTTCCAGCTGGGCGTGCGAGGCGTGATCGTCATGCCCGTGCGCATGATCATCGTGATGCGCGTCCTTCCACACCGGCTTGTTGTGGAAGGTCATGAACACCAGCCGCCAAGAATAGTAGGCGGTCAGGCCCGCGGCCAGAATGCCGACCAGGAAGGCGAACAGCCCCATGGCGCTGTGGCCGTTGGAGAATGAGGCGAAGGCGCTCTCGATGATGGAGTCCTTGGAGTAGAAGCCCGCGAAGCCGCCGACCCCGGGGATGCCCAGGCCGGTGATGGCGATGGTGCCGATCGTCATCACCGCATAGGTGACCGGCAGCAGCTTCCACAGCCCCCCCATCTTCCGCATGTCCTGCTCGTGATGCATCCCGTGGATCACCGAGCCGGCGCCGAGGAACAGCAGGGCCTTGAAGAAGGCGTGGGTGAACAGGTGTAACATGGCGGCCTGATAGGCGCCGACGCCCGCCGCGAAGAACATGTAGCCCAGCTGCGAACAGGTCGAATAGGCGATGACCCGTTTGATGTCGTTCTGGGCCAGACCGACCGTGGCGGCGAACAGGGCAGTGATGGCCCCGACCAGGGCGACGATGCCCGAGGCCACCGGCGCATATTCGAAGATCGGGCTCAGCAGGCAGACCATATAGACGCCGGCGGTGACCATGGTTGCCGCGTGGATCAGGGCCGACACGGGCGTCGGACCTTCCATGGCGTCCGGAAGCCAGGTGTGCAGGAAGAACTGGGCCGACTTGCCCATGGCGCCGACGAACAGCAGGAAGGCCGCCAGATCGATCGCCGAGCCCAGGAATTCCCAGCCCGTGCCCGCCTTGGAGGCGATCATCGGGAACAGCTCGGCGAACTGGATCGTGCCGAACATCCAGAAGACGGTGAAGATGCCCAGGGCGAAGCCGAAGTCGCCGACGCGGTTGACCACGAAGGCCTTGATGGCGGCGGCGCTTGCCGTGGACTTCTTGTACCAGAAGCCGATCAGCAGATAGGACGCCAGCCCCACCCCTTCCCAGCCGAAGAACAGCTGCATGAAGTCGGCGGCGGTCACCAGCGCCAGCATGGCGAAGGTGAACAGCGACAGATAGGCGAAGAAGCGCGGCTTGTCGGGATCCTCCGACATATAGCCCCAGCTGTAGAGGTGGACGAGCGATGACACCGTCGTCACCACGACCAGCATGGTCGCCGACAGGGCGTCGACCCGGATCGACCAGACCGACTGGAAATCGCCGACGTTGATGAAGGGGAACAGCTCGACCGTGAAGGCCGCGAGGCCGCCCCAGATCCACTGGCTGAACACGATCCAGGCGACCGCGCACGAGAAGAACAGCAGGCCCGTGGTGATCGACTTGGAAATCAGGTCGCCGAGCCGGCGGCCGGACAGGCCGACGATGGCCGCGCCGAGCAGGGGGGCGAAGACGCCGAGAGTGACGAGGGTCTCGAGGTTCACGATCAGCCCTTCATCACGCTGGCGTCGTCAACCGCGATGTCGCCGCGGTTGCGGAAGAAGGTCACCAGAATGGCCAGTCCCACGGCGGCCTCGGCGGCCGCGACGGTCAGGACGAACATGGCCATGATCTGCCCCTGNTCAACCGCGATGTCGCCGCGGTTGCGGAAGAAGGTCACCAGAATGGCCAGTCCCACGGCGGCCTCGGCGGCCGCGACGGTCAGGACGAACATGGCCATGATCTGCCCCTGCACGTCGTTGAGGTAGGCCGAGAAGGCGACGAAATTGATGTTCACGGCCAGCAGGATCAGCTCGATCGACATCAGGATGATGATGACGTTCTTGCGGTTCACGAAGATGCCGAAGACCCCGATGGTGAACAGGATGGCGGCGACCGCCAGATAGTGCTGCAGGGTGATTTCCATCAGAGCAGATCCTCGGACGAGATGCCGGCGCCGGTCTCGACGGATTTGACTTCCATCGCCGTCTTCGCNCGCCAGATAGTGCTGCAGGGTGATTTCCATCAGAGCAGATCCTCGGACGAGATGCCGGCGCCGGTCTCGACGGATTTGACTTCCATCGCCGTCTTCGCATCGCGGCCGACCTGGCGGGCGACGTTCTGGCGCTTGATATTGGGCTTGTGGCGCAGGGTCAGCACGATGGCCCCGATCATGGCGATCAGCAGCACGATCCCCGCCGCTTGGAAGATGTAGACATAGTCCGTGTACAGAACACGCCCGATGCTCTCGACGTTCGACATCTCCGCCGTCGCCGCCACCGGCCCGATGGCGTCCGACGCCGCCCCACMGCTTCACGAAGTCGACGTCCAGCATCATGACGACGAACAGGAACAGCACCGCCACCGCGCCGACGTAGACGACGACCAGCAGCATGGCCAGGAACTCCGCCCCCAGCAGGACGAACAGTCCGGCCGACGAGAAGAAGGCCAGGATCAGCCACAGCACGCTGTGCACGGGGTTCTTCGCCGTCACGACCATCAGGCCGCCCAGCACGGCCACCGCGGCCAGCAGATAGAAGGCAATGCCTTGCAACATCGGAGGCCTTCGCCCCTTTCGGACTGTGGGCGGCGATCCCTGTCGGAATCACGGCCCGGTGAGCGTCTGCGCCTTAACGGTAAGGCGCGTCGAGTTCCAGATTTTTGGCGATCAGCCGTTCCCAGCGGTCGCCGTTCGCGAGCAGCCGGTCCTTGTCGTAAAGCAGTTCCTCGCGGGTCTCGGTCGTGAACTCGGAGTTCGGACCTTCCACGATGGCGTCCACCGGGCAGGCCTCCTGGCAAAGGCCGCAGTAGATGCATTTGACCATGTCTATGTCGTAGCGGGTCGTGCGGCGGCTGCCGTCGGCGCGCGGCTCGGACTCGATGGTGATCGCCTGTGCGGGACAGATGGCCTCGCACAGCTTGCAGGCGATGCAGCGTTCCTCGCCGTTCGCATAGCGGCGCAGGGCGTGCTCGCCCCGGAAGCGCGGCGACTGCGGATTGCGCTCGAACGGATAGTTCACCGTGGCCTTGGGGCGGGCCATATATTTGAACGACAGGCCGATCGCGCCGATCGCATCGATCAGAAGCGCGCCCTTCGCGGCCTGGACGAGACGGTTCAACATTACTGGCTGGCTCCGGGGCGTACGCACTCGCGGGCGTAACGTTCGCTCTGCTTGTCCATGGTCTCGCAGCGGCGCAGGCGCTCCGCCTCCTGCTGCTGGATGCGTTCCTGACGCTGTTCCCACTGACGGGCCGACACGGGGTCGGCCTCATAGGTCGGTATGGTGCAGGCGGACAGCATGGCCGCGGCCAGTAGAAGGGTCAGGGACCGGATCATTGGCCGCGCCTCACGACCTTGTCGCAGCCTTCGGGCTGATCGTCGCGCTCGCTGCGATCGGACCGGCAGGCCGGGTGGTTGCGGTCCGTGCGTTCGCGCGTCCGCTCGGCCCGTTCGAGCCGGCCCATGGGCGAGCTGACCTCGGGCTCGATCGGCCGGAAGATGGTCTGGCAGCCGCCGGCGGCCAGCGCCGCCAGCATCAGGCCAGAAAGGGCGAGGATGCGGATCATGCGCCCACCGCGAACACGCGCCATGCGGCGACCACGACGACGCAGACCAGCGAGGTCGGCAGACGATCTTGCCCAGGAAGGTGACCAGATAGATCGCCTGCTCCAGCCAGCCCGGCAGGCTGTCCAGCCAGTCCTGCGGCACGCCCGGGTTCCAGCCGCCGAAGAACAGCAGGCTGATCATGGCGCACATGAAGACGATGTTGGCGTATTCGCCGATCATGAACAGCAGGTACGGCGTCGAGGAATATTCGACCTGATAGCCGGCCACCAGTTCCGACTCCGCCTCGGGCAGATCGAACGGCGGGCGATTGGTCTCGGCCAGGGCCGAGACGAAGAAGATCACCGCCATCGGGATCATCACCACGATCGTCGGCCAGGTCCCGGCCCCGCCGCCGAAGGCGAACCAGTTCCAGAACATCCCCTGCTGCTGCTCGACGATCGAGGTCAGGTTCATCGTCCCGGCCAGCAGGATGACGTTGATGATCACCAGG